>JAIXTI010000052.1 GCA_027484025.1 bacterium | reverse complement strand
GTTGCTCGATGTGGAGACCGGCTTCCAACAGTGGAGCGATCGCTACGACGGCGAGCTCGATGATGTCTTTGCGCTGCAGGACGAGATCGCGCGACGTGTTAGCGGGGCCCTGTCGACGCGTCTGACGCCGGTAAACGTGGCGACGCCCGTGCCGACGCGACGCGTCCACCCCATCGCCTACCAGCGCTACCTGCAAGCGACCCACCTGCTCCGTGGCCACGTCGATGCGGCGCGATACGCCGAAGGGCAGGCGCTGGTCGAGGAGGCGATACGTCTGGATCCGACGTTCGCTCCCGCACTTTCGGCGTTGGGTGTGGTCCGAATTAGTCAGGCGACGTACGGCATCGGTGATGTGGCGGCACACATGGGGGCCGCTCAACGCGCCTTTCGTGACGCCCTCGCGATCGACCCCGAGTACGCGGAGGCGTGGAGTAACCTCGGTGTCTGTGCCGGCGTGCTGGACCGCGACTGGGAGGAAGCGAAGCGCTACTCACTGCGGGCTGTCCAGCTGGCGCCGCGCGACGGCAATGTGCTCGCCCGCTGTGGGCTCGTCTACTTCTGGTCTGCGCGGTTCCGCGAGGCTCTGCGTCTCGCTCGCGCCGCACTTGCGGTGGATCCTGTCTCTGCTGGCTCGGTCGTGGCCGCCACCAATCTCCTGATGATCATGGGATATGGAGAGGAGGCGGTGCCCTTCCTCGAAGCGCTGATCCATCGTGAGCCGGAGAACGGCTTGGCGTGGTTTGTGTACGCGCAGCTCCGGCAGCGGCAAGGGCATTTGGATGAAGCGCTGCGGCATGCCGAGCAGTGTATGCGTGTCTCGCCGAAATCTGCCGCGAGCCTATCAGTCATGGCGCGATCGCTCGCGCTGCTCGGCCGGTTGGAGGACGCGCGGAAGCTGGCGCGCGAGATGGAATCATGGGATGGCCCTCAGCGCTCACTTGCCTCGTGGATTGCTGCCGCCTGGTCGGAGGTGGATGAGGAGCGGCTGCTGTACTGGTTCGAGGAATCGGTGCGACGCCGGGAGTGGTGGGCACCACATATTCTCTTCCTCCAAGTCAAAACGGAGCAGCGGACGCGTCCAGAGTATCAGTCGCTCTTGCACCGCGTGTTCGGCCGCGATCCCGGAACGCCGCCGCACGGCGGGCTGGATGATCTCGTCGAATGACACGGCTCCCGTGGCGTTGCCTCTAAGGGACTCCGTACCGCGATCGCGTCATCGTTGCAGAGCTGGCTCCCCCAAGCCTCCCCCCGGCGGGTCCGATTCGCTACCTTGCATGAATTCCCAACAGACGGCGCGGCCCCAAAGCCGCGCCGTCTGCTTTCCGTTTCCAGGATGGCATAGCTATGCAGGCGCCCATGCATCCCGAGCAGCAAGGCACACCGCACCGCGATTTCCTCAACATCGCCGACTTCTCCACGGCCGAAACGTTCGCCCTGCTCGATCTCGCCGAGCGGATGCGAACGGGCCGGTACACGGACAAGCCGCTCACGGGGAAAGCGCTCGCCATGCTGTTCATGAAGTCGTCCACGCGGACGCGCATGTCGTTCGAGATCGGCGCCATCCAGCTCGGCGGCACGGCGCATTTCTTGTCGCCGCGTGACGTGCAGATCGGCCGCGGTGAGCCCATTGGCGACACCGCGCGCGTGCTCTCGCGCTACGTGCAGGGCATCATGATCCGCACCTTCGCGCACGACGATGTGGTCGAGCTCGCCGAACATGCGAGCATCCCAATCATCAACGGTCTCACCGATCTCTCGCATCCGTGCCAGGTGCTCGCCGACGTGCTCACCGTGCAGCAGCATTTGGGCGACATCCGCGGCAAGACGGTGGCGTGGATTGGCGACGGCAACAACATGGCCAACTCGTGGATCGAAGCGGCCACGCATCTCGGCTTTGGCCTGCGCGTCGCCTGCCCCGAAGGCTACGATCCCGACGACACCTTCATGGCCCTGGCCGCCGAGCGCGGCGCGAACGTGCAGCTGCTGCGTGACCCCAACGAGGCCGTCAGTGGCGCCGACGTGGTGACCACCGACGTGTGGGCCTCCATGGGGCAGGAAGAGGAACAGACCAAGCGGGCGCTCGCGTTCGCCCTCTACCAGGTCGATAGCGCGCTCATGGCCAAGGCGCACAAACACGCCATCTTCCTGCACTGTCTCCCCGCACACCGCGGCGAAGAAGTCACCGCCGAGGTCATCGACGGCGCGCAGAGCGTGGTCTGGGACGAAGCCGAAAACCGGCTGCATATCCAGAAGGCCATCATGGCGGCGCTCATGGGCAACGTGTCGCTCTAAGTCGCCACGTCCACGCGCGGTTCACCATTTCTTTCGGTTCTGCACACACACATGCCCATCGCTGCCGGCCAACTGGCCCCCGATTTCACGCTTCCGACCGACACCGGCGACACGCTCACGCTCTCGTCGCTGCGCGGCCAGTGGGTCGTGCTCTACGGCTACCCCAAGGACGACACCTCGGGGTGCACCACCCAGGCGTGCGAATTCCGCGATCTCTTCCCGCGCTTCGACAAGAAAAAGGCGGTCATCCTCGGCATCAGCCCCGACTCCGTCAAGTCGCACGTCAAGTTCAAGACGAAGTACGAGCTCCCCTTCACCTTGCTGGCCGACGAGGACAAGGTGGCGCTGCAGGCGTACGACATCTGGAAGGAGAAGTCCATGTACGGCAAGAAGTACATGGGCGTCGAGCGCACCACCTTCGTCATCGACCCCAAGGGGCAGATCGTCAAGGTGTTCGAGAAGGTCAAGCCGGCGGGACACGCCGAAGAGGTCATGGCGGTCATCGGCTGATCGAGCCCTGAACGTGACCTGACCGTCTGCCGCAATGGCTGGCACATGTCTGCCACTTTCGGCATTTTAGAGGGGCGCACTCACATCGGGTGCGCCCGCTTCTTTTCCGCCCATGACTGCTGACAACTCCGGCTCGCTCAAGCGTACGCCGCTTCACGACGTTCACGTCGCCCTTGGCGCGAAGATCGTCCCCTTCGCCGGCTACGAAATGCCGGTGCAGTACCCCACCGGGATCACCGTCGAACACAAAGCCGTCCGCGAGACCTGCGGCATGTTCGACGTGTCGCACATGGGCGAAGTCATCGTGCGCGGGCCGGACGCCATTCGGTTCGTATCGAGCGTAACCAGCAACGATGTGGCCGCGCTCGGCATCGGGCAGGTGCAGTACAGCACGCTGCTGCGCGACGATGCGACCATCGTCGACGACCTGCTCGTGTATCGATTTGCCGATCACCTCATGCTCGTCATCAACGCCAGCAATCGCGACAAGGATCTTGCGCATCTGCAGGCGCACATTGGCGCGTTCGATTGCACGATGACCGACATCTCCGACGAGACGGCGCTGCTGGCCATTCAGGGCCCCAACGCGCCTACCATCGTCGCGTCGCTCGCCGATGTCCCGCTCGACGGCATCAAGTACTACTGG
Source organism: bacterium (assembly GCA_027484025.1). Taxonomy (GTDB): domain Bacteria; phylum Gemmatimonadota; class Gemmatimonadetes; order Gemmatimonadales; family Gemmatimonadaceae; genus Gemmatimonas. The sequence goes on along the minus strand of JAIXTI010000052.1, from coordinate 57,462 downwards.
TTCACCGAAGGGAATGTCGCCGGCGTGCCGTGCATCATTTCGCGCACGGGCTACACCGGTGAACTTGGATTCGAATTGTACTTCGATCACACGAAGGCCGAGCACGTGTGGAACGCCGTCATGAACGCGGGCGGTGTGACGCCTGCGGGCCTGGGGTGCCGCGACTCACTGCGCCTTGAAGCCGGCATGTGTCTCTACGGCAACGAGCTCGACGATCGCACCACGCCGCTCGAGGCGGGACTCGGCTGGCTCGTCAAGTTGGGCAAGGCCGAGCCGTTCCTGGGCAAGGATGTGCTGGTGCGTCAGCATCAGGACGGGACCGACCGCAAGCTCGTGGGCTTCACCTTCGAAGAACGCGCGTTCCCGCGTCACGGCTACGGTGTGGTGTACGGTGGCGTGCACATCGGTGAGGTGTGCAGCGGCACGATGAGCCCGACGCTCGGCACGCCTATTGGCACCTGTTATCTGCCCACGGCGGCGGCCGTTGAGGGCGCCACGTTCGAGGTGGATATTCGCGGCAAGAAGATTCCCGCGCGCGTCGTGAAGCTCCCGTTCTACAAGCGCGCAGGGAAGGCGTGAGCATGCGCGCACGCCCGTCAGCGGCGCGTCGCGGTGGCATGGACGACGCCACCGCCGGCGTCGTGGCCATTCTCATGACCGATGTCGAGCCGGCCGTCCGGCTCAACGCGGCGTTGGAAGCGCAGGGCGTGCAGACGGTCACGATTTCACCCATGGACGACGTACGCGGCGATCTGCGGCGCGCGCGTCCGCTGGTGCTCGTGCTCACGGGGGCGTTGCTCGATTCGGCCAACGTCGCCCTCGTGCGGCAGCTGTTGTGGGACAACGTGGCGGTGATCGGCTTTACCGATGTCAACGATCCGCTCATGCTCGAGCGGCTGCGTGAGATCGGGTACGCCGAGACGTGGTCCAAGCCGGTTGTCATTGAGGATGTCGTCGATAGCATTCGTCGTCGGCTCGAGCGCTACATGCTGGCGGCGGACACCGGCTTGGTTGGCGAGTCCGCGGCCATTCGCGAAGTGTTGGTCAAGATCGAGCAGATCGCGCCGGTCACCAGCACCGTGCTCATCGAAGGCGAGAGCGGCACGGGTAAAGAGCTCGTTGCGCGTGCGGTACATCGCCTGAGTCCGCGGCGCGGCAAGCCGTTCATTGCAGTGAATGTGGGCGCGCTGCCGGAAACGCTGCTCGAAAGCGAGCTGTTCGGTCACGAGAAGGGGTCATTCACCGGCGCGGCTGAGCGACGTCTCGGGCGCTTCGAGCTGGCCGATACCGGCACGCTCTTCCTCGATGAGATCGGCGAAATTCCGTCGGCGACGCAGGTGAAGTTGCTACGCGTACTCGAGGAGCGTGAAGTCACTCGTGTCGGCGGCGTACAGACGATCCCGGTGGATGTACGCGTCGTGGCCGCCACGAATCGGCCGTTGCGCGAGCATGTGGACGAGGGCGCATTCCGTGCCGATCTCTTCTATCGGCTCAACGTGCTCAGCGTGTATCTGCCACCGCTGCGTGAACGTCGCGAAGATATTCCGCTCCTCGTGCGCAAGTTCGTCACCGAGTTCAGCGCGATGCACGACCGCGAGTTCTTCGGCATTTCCGGTGACGCACTCGGCTTACTCGTGGAGTATCCGTGGCCGGGCAACGTGCGCGAGTTGCGCAATCTTGTCGAGAGCATGGTCGTGCTCGCTCATGGTCGCGAGATCGTCGCCGATGACATTCCGCGCGCCATTCGCGACAGTGGTGGTCGTCGCTTGCTGCCGGTGCATGTGGGACCGTTGGTGCAGGGCAGTGAACGCGCGCAGGGACGCGAACTCGAATTCATCGTGCGATCGCTCGTTGAGCTCAAGTTGCAAGTCGAAGAGCTGCGCCGTCGCATGGATGTGGAGACGCGACCAGCGCCGCAGCCCTCGTGGGTTGGTGACGTACGTCCGGTGCCCGCGCCGGTGGCCGGCCTCACGGAAATTCTGCCTGCGAACGGGTACGGCATGGTGCGTGGAATCGAGCCGCGTGACGAAACGCCGCCGGCGACGGTCATCACCCTTGGGCCCGGGATGACGATGGCCGAAATCGAGCGGGTCGCCATTCGCGCGGCGCTTCGGGATACTGCCGGAAACCGTCGCAAGGCGGCCGAAATGCTCGGTATTGGCGAGCGGACGCTGTATCGGAAGCTGCGGGAGTACGAAGGGGAGGATTTCGCGGGCCCCGACGACGCCCGGGATGACGGACGAGACGAAGCTTGAGGTCTGGGTGCTTACCTTCATGCGGGACAATACCTTGGGCGAACTTTCAGCCTTGCCGGAATCGGATTCTGGTCACATATTCGCTCTAGTCGACAGCCGGACCCTTCCACCCGGTTGGCCCATGCTTCGGAGCCTGATCTGTCCATTCCCGCCAATATTGGCATGACCATCCCGTCATCTGCCTCAGGCAGCATCGCCGGTAGTGTCCTGCCCATCCGCCGCGCCGAGGAGCTGATCGCCACGCTTCCCGGCGTGATTTCCGTGCGTATCGTCCCCAGCGACATGGGGGCGGTCGACGAAATCCATGTGCTGACGACCGACCAGGTCCCGCCCAAAAACACGGTGCGGAACATCGAGAGTGCCCTCATGGCGCACCTCGGGCTGCGGGTCAACCACCGCAAGATCTCCATTGCCACCACGCTCGACGTGCCGCGGGCCATGGATACGCCTGCCGAGGCCACGGTCGTGCCCGGTTTGAGCGCCGTGTCTGGTGGGGTGGCGACGCCGACGCCGACGCCGGTGCCTCCGGCACCGGCTTTCACGGGGGCGTTTGCCGGCGGCTACACGGCGCCGGTCACTCCGACCGTTCCACCGGTGGCGCAGCCTGTCCCCATGGAGGAGGCCAGTGCCCCCGCTCGCTCTCGGTCGTCTATCTCTTCGGCGACCCTGCCTGACGTGGCGGCTGGACGTCGGTTGCTGATTTTCGAGGATGTCGAGGTGCGTCGGTCGCGGTCACGCGGTGTGTTGTGCCGGGTGACGTTGTCGCGAGACGGGCAGGAGTTTTTTGGGGAGGCGGAAGGGCAGGAAACGGAGCGATCGCGCATCGAGTTGGCAGCGCGGGCCACGTTGCAGGCGATCAGCTCGGCGATGAAGAGTACGCCGGGCGGCGAACGCAGCATTTCGCTGGAAGGAGCGAAGCTGGTGGACGCCTTCGATCGTGAGTTCGTGTTCGTGAGCGTCTCGGCGCGCGTGGGTCGCGAGCCGGTGTGCTTGACGGGTAGCTGTGAAGTACGGGAGAGCGCGGAAACGAGCGCGGTATTGTCGGTGCTCGACGCGACCAACCGGTGGGTGCACCTGGAGCGATAACTAGGACACGGGACCCCGTGTCCGCCCTTTACCCTTTTCGTCATCGACACGACGAGAACCCCAACGTCCCCGTCAGCCGTCTAGAGCGGAGCTGAGCGGGCAGGCCAGTAGTACGAGCGGAGCCAACCTAGTCCAAGCACGTGGCGTCCCGAGCGGGACACGCGTGACTTACCCTATGGGAGGTGACGTTTCATGGAATTCATGGCCCAGCTCGTGAATGCGCTTTGGTCGGCCGTTATGGCCGATATGAAGATTTGGGGTTAACCCAAGTATAGGTCAGCTGGCGGGGTCACTTATCTATGTCCATGAAAACAAGCGTGGTCGCGTATGTGTATGCGATCGTGGCTGCCGCCGCAGCCGCGCTTGTTGGACTGTATCTGTTCGATCCGTCAATAAATGCGCGCCTCCTCGGAGGTGCATCTTGGCTCGTTGGCGTCGCCTTTGTCGGTGCAGCCGTCAGCTATCGGATTCAAGGAAGCACATTCGGAAACGTGTCGTTCGTGCCGTATGTGTCTGCCTTTGTGCTTTATCCGTCTTGGTCGACCGTCGCCCTTGTCGGAACTGGGTCTCTCCTATCTGAGCTGATCAAGCCCAAAATCGCTCTAAAGAGACTCTTCAATACAGCTCAGACTGTCTTAGCCGGCGTGGCTTCGATAGCGATTTACCTCTGGTTTGGCGGCAAGGCTATTCAGGTCGCCCCAGCATTCAAGTTCCTTCCGCACGTGTCCGCGGTTGTGGTGTTCTTGCTCGTCAATACGCTAGCGGTTGCCATCGCAATCGGTATCGCGGAGAACAAGAATATTCTTCGGCTTTGGTACGAAGGAAATGTGGCAGGAATTGCGTACGACGTGCTCTCTATCGCAGCCGTTTACGGCTTCGCGCGGGCATATGTAGACTGGTCCGTTTACGGAGTCGTCGTGCTTTGCGCGCTGATCTTCGGAATGCGCGTTACGTATAGGTCAAAACACCAACTCGAAACTACAAACAAAGAACTGCTCGACCTGTTCGTGCAGACAGTTGAATTTCGAGATCCATACACGTCCGGCCATTCGCAGCGCGTCAAGCGGTTCTCGCGGATTATTGCGGAAGTAATCGGTCTTCCGGCAAAAGAGATCGAAAGGATTTCAAAAGCGGCACTGCTTCATGACGTCGGTAAGATTCACGAAATCTTTGCGCCGATCTTGATGAAGCCGGGTAGGCTCACTCCAGAAGAGCGGGCCATCATGGAACTTCATCCGATCAAGAGCGCGGAGCTTGTAGCGAAGATTTCTGAGCTTCAGGACATCGTCCCCGCTGTTCGGCATCACCACGAGAATTGGGATGGAAGCGGTTATCCAGATCGGTTGAAGGGCAAGGAGATCCCGCTCGGATCGCGCATCATCATGTTCGCTGATACGATCGATGCGATGACCACCGATCGGCCGTATCGAAAGGCTTTGGGCGAAACCGAGGTGCGGTCGGAACTTATCAAGTACCGCGGCATCCAGTTCGATCCAGAGATCTGCGACGTCTTGCTTGCCTCTCCGGACTTCAATCGGCTTTTTAATCCTGCTGACACGGGCAAGGTCCACTCGCTCACGCAGATCATGGAACTGGTGCGCAAGCGAGTTAAGACTCCCGCTGTCGCTTAAGTCATCGCTAGTCGCTTGATCACGTTGGCCAATGCGCGCGAAGGGGGAGCTTTCTCTCTTCGCGCGTTTTTTGTATAGGAGGAAATGAGTTCGCCTGCCTGTTGATTGTGGCCCGCGCGGATCATAGCCTCCGCAAGAGTGGCAGTGAGATAATCGGAGGTGCCGAACTGCGATGTCCTTCGATGTTTGTCGACGGCTACCTCTATGATGGCGTCACTTGGCGCCCAGCGCGAGGAGATTAACTCGGCTCCCAGTTCGAGTGCCACGACGTAGGCAGAGGCCTTCGGTGGTGCCAATCTAGGAAGATTGGCCTTGACCTTCGCCAAGAACTTCATTGCCGTTGATTTGTTCCGGTCTTCTATGGCGCATCGGCAGAAGTGAGCATGTACAAAGCTAGATGAAATGGGATCCTCATCGTTCTCGAGGATGTCGCCGAGCTTTCGGTTCCACTCGCTCACCTCGGAAGTGTTTCCTCTCTCAAGTTCTATCTGTGCAAGTTGCCAGGCTGAGTACAGCCCCAGTCGCGGCGTTTGGAGTTCCAGCGACATCTCGTAGTGCTTTTTGAACGCGGCCATCGACCGTTCGAAGTGCCCGCACAGTCGAAGTGCGAATGCTGCTCGGCCGATATCAAGTGCAACGTCCGTTGACGCGGCGCGGCGCTCTCCTCGCTTTAGAACGTTGCTTGCGATCTTTTCTGCGATCGATAAGTCACCAAATACGGCATGATAGAGAAGCCCAATCTTCTGGGACTTATCTTCCAATCCATCGCCTGAGAGCTCTGTCCTCAGCGTTGAATAGCAGATTGCCGCAATCGTGCTATCACACGTATTGGCTGCAATTGTGAGCCCAACTTCGGCGGCCCTTACTCGTGTGCTGAGGGGTAGGTGCGCCTGCCCCGCGATAAATCCAGCGCATCTCGCGAGTTCGTCGCGGTCAATCAACGGATCCGCTCGATGTCCTGAGTCAACGATGGCGATGAGTTCTTCAACTTCGGGGACGCTGATGCCGCGAATATCTTGAGGAATGTGTAGCGCTCCCAAGTGATTCGTTAACGACCGGCGGTACTTTCCTGATTGGTTGTGAAGTCGAGACTGTAGAATCTCAAACTGTCGTTCCTCCACGATCTCAGGCATTGTTTCCGCCAGAGTATCGATGGCACGTAACACGTTGCTCGGCCGACCACCTTCAACGAGCGCCTCCTCGTGCTTTCGTATGAATCGATTGAGCACGTCTGGGCGTCCACTGAGCTCGGTATGTACAAGCGCCTCATTAAGCACGATGAGATCCCCCGTCCTCCCATACTCCGCCTCCAGCGTGTCGCCAATCGCCGCGCGCAAAGCCGCGTCGACCAATGGGGACATCCGGCGCATCCCCACCTGACGCACCAGGTCGTGGGTGATGATCAGAGACGACTGGCTCGTGCTCAAACATCCTGACAGCTCGAGTTGCTCGATCGCGTGAATCAACTCGTGTACCGGCAACTCCAATACCAGCTTCACGCGCTCCAGTGACGCGAATCGATTCAGCAAACCAATCGCCTGCAGCGCCTGCTGCGCGTGCCCGTTCAAGCGGTCGATCCGTTGATCGATGAGCGCCATCAAGGTCGGTGGTACCCCGACCGCCTGACCGGTCACCACCCAGTGCTCCAGCAGCGCCCGCAACATCAACGGGTTGCCTTCACACACCTGGATGATCCACTCTGCCACCTGCGAGGGCACCTCTACGCCATGTTCGTCTGCCACCTGGCGTATCAGCTCCAGCAATGACCCCTCGGCCATCGGGGCCAGTCGACGAAAGGTGAGCGGCACCGGAATGCGCGCCGGCCGCTCCTCCTTCACCGAGGCGAAACGGCCGGTCAGCACGATGTACACGCGCATCTCGTTCACCCGCTGGATCACATCCGACAGCACTTCCCACGAATCGTTGTCGAGCCAATGCACGTCCTCGGCCAACAGAAAGATCGGGCGCTCTTCGGACACCGCGGCGAACAGGTCTACGACCGCGTGCCGGATGGATTGCGCACGCATCGTGCGCATCGCGCGTTCAATGCGCTCCGCCGGCGACAGCTCTGCCGCCACCACCTCCGCTTCAGGCGGCACCGGCTCCGCATCGGCCGTACCACTCTCGTGGCCAATGAGCTTGCGCAGTACCACCAGACTCTCGGGCGCACACCCCATCGCCCCTGGCGCGCTGAGGAGCTGTGGAATGGCTTCTATGAGCGCGCCGAGTGGACGGGTGGAAATGCTCTCGCGGCTCTCCAGGACGACATCGTGGTAGCCCTCCAACTGGGCGACCTTCAGCACCTCGCCCATCAGGCGCGACTTCCCGATGCCCGGTGGACCATACATCAGCACCGCACTGCCATCGTGCCACCGTGCACGACGCAACGACATCGTCAGATCGCTCAGCTCCGTGTCGCGTCCGACGAAATGCTTGTCGGTCACGAGAGCGACGGAGCGCCGACGCGCGGGCTGTTCGACAAAGCGTTTGCGCAGCACGCTGGCAGGAAGACGGATATCCCCCGTGCCAGTACCGAGATCTGCGAGATAGCGATCGAGAATCCCCACCGCTTCCGCTTTCGATCCTGTCATCGCGACGCATTCGGCCAAGCCGAGCGTGCCGTCTTCATTCAGCGGATCGAGCTGGAGCAGCCACCGCGCGACAATCTGCATGCCGCTCCAGTCGGCACGCTCCCGACGCGCCCGCAGCACATCGGCGAGTACGCGTCGGATATCGCCGTGCAACTCCTCTCGCGTCTGATCCAGCCATTCGCGCAGTTCCGGTGTCGGGGCGTTGATGCCGGGCAGAAACAGGCCGTACGGTTCGGCGCCATGCGTGACATCGCGCTCGAACAGCTCCACCGTGGGCGTAAGCGCAAACGTCCGCTGCAGCTGCGCTCCGTCCAGACACACCATGTCCCCGCGCAACGCCGTGCGTACGCCCATCCCGCGCAGCTTGTACAGCGCCTGCCGGAGATTGCCGCGCTGCCGCGCCTCTTCCTGATCGGGCCACAGCTCCCGCAAGAGCTGATCACGACGCACCGACATCTGCGGTGAATACGCCAGGCGAAGCACGAGCATGCACAGCAGCGCGCTTTGCATGGTCAACTGCTGCGTGCCGATGACGATGCACGCGTCGCCGAGCGTTCGGAGCGTGATCGGCACGTCGACGGCGTGGGCCAACGCGGCGTCGTCCGCGTACTCTACCGGCCTGCCGGAAGTGGCATAGAGTGATGGCTGACCATCGACGCGTGGCGTGTACATGTTGGCCAATCCAGCAGCGGACGAGAGGGGGGTCGGCATGAGCGGGCAAGGCGCGAGTGCAAAGGAGATCGCGGACGCCGACGAACATCTCGTCCCACTGTCATCTCGCTGTCATCTGCGACGCGCCCCAATGGTATCGTCCACCTGAGGATGCTCGCATCCCAAAAGCTGGCACGGCGGGAGGGTGACAGTCGCACGACGGGCGGTGTCCCCGAAGGAACACCGCCCGTGAAATACCGCGCAAAATGACGCGGGTCGTGCAGCCCGGGTCAGGGCAATTCGATGAGCGACTCGGTCGGAATGCCGTCTGCTTCCGCCTGGAAATTCACCACCAGGCGGTGACGCAGCACCGACTTGGCCACGCTCTTCACGTCGGCAATGTCCGGCATCGCGCGACCGTCCATCGCCGCACGCGCTTTCGCGCCGAGCACGAGGTACTGCGATGCACGCGGACCGGCGCCCCAGCTCACGTACTTCTTGACCTTCGCTGTCGCTTCCGGCGCGTCGGGCCGCGTGCTGCGCACCAACGCCACCGCATACGACACGAGGCTCGGCGGCGCCGGCAACCGGCGCACGAGTCGCTGCAGCTTGAGCAGCTCTTCACCACCCAGCACCGGCGTGATCTTCCCCTGCGTATCGCCCGTGGTGGAGCGCACGATCTGCTCCTCCTCCTCACGCGTGGGATAGCCGATGTTCAACTCGAACATGAAGCGGTCCAGCTGCGCTTCGGGAAGCGGATACGTGCCCTCCTGTTCCACCGGGTTCTGCGTGGCGAGTACGAAGAAGGGACGCGGCAAGTCGTAGGTACGACCTGCGACGGTCACGGTACGCTCCTGCATCGCCTGCAGCAGTGCGGCCTGCGTCTTCGGTGGGGCTCGGTTGATTTCGTCGGCAAGGACCATGTTGCCGAATACCGGACCGGGCGCAAAGCGGAACGCGCGCTTTCCCGTGCCAGGCTCTTCTTCCATGAGCTCAGTGCCGGTGATGTCACTCGGCATGAGATCGGGCGTGAATTGCACGCGCGAGAAGGTCAGATCGAGTGCTTGCGCGACGGTTTGCACGAGCAGCGTTTTGGCGAGCCCCGGGACGCCGACCAGCACGGCATGACCGCCGGCCAACAGTGCCGTGACGAGATCGTCGACCACATGGTGCTGCCCTACGATGCGCTGCGCGATCTGCTGCGTGAGCTGCGTGCGTGCCTGAGCAAGTCGCTCGAGCAGCGCAATGTCGTTCGCGTCGGGAGACGAAGTCTCTGAAGCCGAAGTCACAGGCGTGGGTTGGAAGGTCGTGGCAGCACGGGAGCCTGCAAACAATAACGGACGCCGTCGGGCGTCCGTTGTGCGTGTGACCTAGAAAGTAGCGCGCGAATCCGTGATGCGCGATCGCTGCGTGCGTCGCGTGCGCTTATCGCAACGCGAAATCGACGCGCTGGCGCACGGGGTAGTTGTCGCTGTTGAGCTGCGCGACGAGGGTGTAGCGTCCCGGAGCAGGCGGCTCCCACCGTTCATCGTACACCGTGGAGTCGTGCGCATCGAGCAGGCGGTTGCGCATGCCCTGCGTGAACATCCGTCCCTCGCTCCAGCGCCACACTTCGTGTCCCGCGCTATCGAGCACCGCGAAGTCGTGCGTGCGCCCGTCGGGGAAGAGCAGTTCGACGCGCTTGCCCGATTCGTTGGCCACTTCGATGGCGAACCGGACCGTTCCCCTGGCGGTATCGACCATCACGTGAGACGTGATTCCCGCGTCCTTTCCTGCTTTTGGACGAGCGCTCGCGACGGGGCTCGGCGTTCGCGGACCACACGCGAACACGAGCCCGGCAGCTGCCAGCAGTGGAACGGTGATGCGCGAAAGCATCAGGGTATGGGGCGAAATGTCGGGGGAGCGATGCCACAGCGCGAATCCGTAGGCCCTGCATACGGTTGGACGATCTGGCATCACATTTCGATACTCAGCCACGTTATCGACGGGTACTCGGACTGTCAATAGTGGATTTACATGAGCACGTCGCGCTAAGTGACAGTGGGTCTTGGCGTTTGGCCGGTTCGGACCGGTATCGGTGTATGTTCGGTTTCGGTCAAAAAGTACGCTTGCGAAAAATTTCACAAGCCTCTAGCTTCCGCCCCCGAATGGATGAAACACCCAAAAATCCCATGCGTGATTCCAAGCCACCGAAAGGGCTGCAGGACGGCGAGGTGTCACCGTGGGCGTTGGCCGGGCTCGGTATGCAGCTCTGCGTGTCCATCCTGCTGTTCGTGTGGGTCGGCGGGTGGCTCGACCGGCGGCTCGGTTCGGCGCCGTTGTTCCTGTTGGGCGGCGTGCTGGTTGGCGGGGGCGGCACATTCTACTTGAGTTACCGGCGACTTACGTCACCGCGTAACTCGCACCATCACACCAACGACTCGACACCCAAATCATGACGGGAAACGCCATGCCGACGGGGCCGGTCGTTGCACCGATGGGAATGCTGCGGTCGCTGCTGGGCTTTACAGCCGCGCAGGGCACCATCGTGGTGGTCAGTGCCTTCATCATGCAGCGGTTCATCTGGACCGACGCGGCGTCGGTGCAGTCGGTCCAGGCCAGTGCGTGGCTGGCAGTTGTCGTACAGACGTTCACCTTCGCCATTGCGCGACTCGTTGCGCGGCAGCAGGTGATTGCGGGATGGGGCTTGGGCGTGTTGCTGCGCTTTGCCTCAGTGGCGTTCTGGGCGTTCCTCGGGATCAAGGCGCTCGGGTTGGTTGAAGGGCCGGCGCTGTTGTCGCTGGTGCTGTTCTACTTCGTCTCGACACTCGTCGAGCCGCTCTTCCTGAACTGATTTCTTCCCGGATGCAGTCGATGATCCGTTCGTTGTCCCGCCTCGCTTGTGTTGCCTTGCTCGTGCTCGCGCCGCTTTCGGTGCGTGCGCAGGAGCACGCGGCTACCACCGAGCACGCTGCCGCGCCGGCGGCCGATGCGCCGGTCGACTTCATCACGCCGCACATCACCGACGGCCGTCATCTCGAAATCCCGTGGCCCAACTCGCACCTGGCCAGGGAAATCGAACTGCCGCAGTGGGCGCCGGTGCACATCGGCCCCGTCACGCTCGACCTGTCGCCCACCAAGCATGTGGTGTTCATGCTCATGGCGGCCACGGTCGTGGCGCTGCTGCTCATCACGGCGGGCAACGCGTCGCAGAAGCAGCATGCCACCGAGGGCCGCTCGCGCGGCTTTGCGGGAGCCATCGAGGCCATGGCGCTGTATCTTCGCAACGAAGTCGTGCTCCCCAACGTGGGGCACCATGGAGAAGGGTTCGTGCCGTTCGCACTCACCCTCTTCTTCTTCATTCTCGTCTGCAATCTGTTCGGCATGCTGCCGTGGGGCGCCACGGCCACGGGTAATGTGTCGGTCACGGCGACGCTCGCCATCGTCACGGCCATCGTGGTGGAAGTCGCGGGTATCCGCGCCAACGGCTTCGGCTACCTGAACACGATCTTCTACTGGAACAAGGATCTGCCGATCGTCATGCGCGTCCTGATGTTCTTCGTCATGACGCCGGTCGAAATCGTCGGCAAGCTCTCCAAGCCGTTCGCGCTCACCATTCGTTTGTTTGCCAACATGACCGCCGGGCACATCGTGCTCCTGGCCATCATGGGGCTGATCTTCTCGTTCAAGAGCTGGGCGATCACGCCGGTGCCGGTGCTCATGGCCACCGCGATCAGCATGCTCGAACTGTTCGTCGCGTTCCTGCAGGCGTTCATCTTTACGCTCCTGGCCAGCGTCTTCATCGGACAGATCCGGGAAGCGCACCACTAGGAGCAGTCGAGCGTTAGGGTTTTGAGTTTTCATACGATCGCTGCGCTTCTCCCAATGCAGTGATCATGTAGCCGGTCGAGCGACCGGTGATCTCCGCTGAACCTTCGGGTTCGTTGGCGGAAAACGCGGACCAGAGTGTCCGTCGGGAGTGAAGGACCAACACGACTTTCTTTTTGGAGTTATACGATGGAAATCATGGGTCTCCTGCAGGCTGCTGCCCCGGTTGTTCAGGATCCGAAGGGCATGGCGATGATCGGCGCTGGCATTGCCGCCGGTGGCGCGGTGATCGGCGCTGGCATGGGCATCGGCCGCATCGGTGGTTCGGCGGTTGAAGGCATGGCGCGTCAGCCCGAAGTGGCCGGCCGCATCCAGACGGCTGCGCTCATCCTGGCCGCCCTCATCGAAGGCGCCGCGCTGTTCGGCGTCGTGATCGGCTATTCGATCCAGGGCAAGATCACGTTCTGATCTGATCGCGCGCGGGGCGTCCGAACGGGCGCCCCGCCGCACTCTCTTTCTTCGTGGACTCTTCCATGTTCGCTTTTTCTGCCCGCCGTGCCGGCGTGCTTGCTGCCTCGCTGATGCTTTCAGCGCCCCCCGCGTTTGCCAACGAAGCGGCCGAAGGCCCGGTCGATCTCCTCGCGCCGGCCACCGGCGTGATGGCGTGGACGCTGGTTATCTTCGTGCTGTTGCTCGTCGTGCTCTCCAAGTTCGCCTTCAAGCCGCTCTTCGCTGCCGTCGAGGCGCGTGAAAAGGCGCTTGAAGACGCGATCGAGGGCGCCAAGCGCGATCGCGCCGAATCCGAGCAGTTGCTCGCGCAGCAGCGCGCACAGCTCGAGAACGCGCGCAACGAAGCGCAGCAGATCATCGCCGAAAGCCGCGCGACGGCCGAAAAGATGCGCGCCGATCTCGTCGCGCAGACCAAGCAGCAGCAGGAAGAGATGATCGAGCAGGCCCGCCGCACCATCGAAGGCGAGAAGTCGGCCGCCATTGCCGACCTTCGCCGCGAAGCGGTCGACCTGGCCATCGCGGGCGCCTCGCGCGTCATCGAGCAGAACCTCGACTCGACTGGCAACCGTCAGATCGTCGAGAGCTTCCTCGCATCGCTCGACGGCAAGGCGGCTCGCTGATGCCCGCCGGCGTGCAGGGCGAATCCGTCGCCCGTAACTACGCCGAGGCGTTGCTTACCCTCGCTCGCAAGGCCGAAGACGCTGCGGGCTGGGGCAGCATGCTCCGTCAGGTCGCAACCGCCATTCGTAGTGACGTCACGCTCAGCCGCTTCCTCGAGTCGCCGCGCATCAGCGCTGACGCCAAGTCGATGGTGCTCAGCAAGGCGCTCACCGACCGCGTGCCGCGCCTGTTCCTGCGATTCCTCGAGCAGCTCGTCAAGAACCGTCGCCAGATGCTCATTCCGACCATCGCCGACGAGTACGACACGCTCCTCGACGCCTCCGAAGGCATCGTGCACGCCCGCGTCACCGTGGCGCGTGCCACGAGCGACGAGGACACGGCGATGATCGCGCAGCGGTTGTCCAAGATCGTCGGCAAGACGGTCGTGCCGCACGTGAACATCGATCCCAGCATCATCGGTGGTGTAGTCGTCCGCATGGGCGACACCGTCATGGACGGCTCGGTGCGCCGCAAGCTCGGCAAGCTACGCCGCCGTATGGGCACGGGACGCGCGTAAGGCTGGCGACCCTGTTTCACGTGACACCAATTGCGGGGAGTGCCTCACCACTGGTGACGCACTCCCCGTCGTGCTTTCGGAGCTGTGCCATGCGTCGTTGCATCAAGGCTTTCGAACGAGCCGTCGCGGCCATCTCGGTCGTTACCAGTGCTGCCACCGGCTTGTCCGCGCAGGCGCTCCCCAACCAGGGCGCCAGCGCGCCGCGCGTGCCGATACGCGCGCCGACGACGCCGTCTGCGGGCGATACCACGGGCTACTGGCAGCAGCGTGCCGACTACCAGATCGTCGCCACGCTCGACGAAACGCAAGGTCTGCTGCGGGCCACGGGCACCTTGCACTACGTGAACGCGAGCCCCGACACGCTGCGCGAGCTGTGGCTGCACCAGCACCTCAACGCCTTTCGACCCAATAGCCGGTGGAGCCAGCGTGATGCGGCGCTGGGGGTGAAGAGCTTCCAGTCGCTCGCGCCCACCGATCAGGCCTTCGAGCGGTTCACGGCGGCGCCTCGGGTGGGGCAACAGGCGTTGAAGGTAGACTATCCGCTGTCGCCCGACAGTTCCGTGGTCCGGCTGCGCTTGCCGCGGCCACTCCTCCCCGGGAAGTCCATCAATGTGCAGATGGCGTGGGAGGCGCGTCCCAGCACACTGCCGCGGCGACAGGGGCGGCGCGGGCGGCACTACGACTTCGCGCAGTGGTTTCCCAAGGTGGCCGTGTACGATCGACAGGGGTGGCACCCCAATGCGTTCGTACGACAGGGGGAGCTGTACGGCGAGTTCGGCACCTTCGACGTGACCTTCGTGCTGCCCCGTGACCAGGTCATCGCCGCATCGGGCGTGCCCGTGAGTGGCGACCCCGGGTGGCAGCGTGCGAAGCTGCCGGGCAGCATTGCCCCGCGCATCCAGACAAACGCGCCCGCAGCCTTGGCGGCGCGCGCACCCACAGTAAGGGTCCCCGCCACACACCGCGCGGTGCGCTTCGTGGCGCAGCGGGTCCACCACTTCGGCTTCAGCGTTTCCCCCGACTTCCGCTACGAGGGGAGCCATTGGGTACGCACGCACAGTGATGGTCGCGCGCCAGACACCGTGGCGCTGCATGTGCTCCACGAAAGCTGGGAGCCCGGGCGCACCATGGCCCAACTGCGCAGCGCCATGCAGTGGCTGGAGGGGCTGTACGGCGCGTACGCCTGGCCGCAACTCACGATTGCCCAGCGCATTGAGGAGAGCGGCACCGAGTTCCCCATGCTCGTCATGAATGGCGAGGAGGACGCCTCGCTGGTGGTGCACGAGGCCGGGCACCAGTTCACCTACGGGCTGCTCGCCAACAACGAGTGGCAGAGTGCCTGGCTCGACGAAGGGTTCACCACCTATTCGGAGTACTGGGCGCGTGGCGAAGCCCGTGTGCCGCTGGCGCTCGAACGGGCGGCCAAGGGGCTCTTCGACCCGAACACTGTCACCGACAGCAGCCTGCGGCGTCGTCTGCGGGCGGTCGAGCAGTTCACCGCGGCCGTGGAGGCACCGGTGGCCTTGCCCGACGCGCCCCCCATTGGCCTGCGCGCCGATCTCTTTGCCAACAAGGACGCCTACGACGCCGTCGTCTACGACCGCGCCGCCGGCATGTACTCTGCACTTCACGACGTGCTCGGCGACGCTCCCTTCCGTGACCTGCTCCGGCGCTACTTTGCGCGCTGGAAGTTCAAGCATGTGGACCGGTGGGCGTTCCAGCGGGTCGCCGAAGAGGTCGCAGGCCAGCCAATGGGGTGGTTCTTCGATCAGTGGATCGAGAGGACCGGTGCCATAGATTACCGCCTTGACTCATTTGCCGTTCGGCCGGCCGTTGCGGGTACCGACAGCACTTGGGTGGTGACGCTGCACTTACAGCGCACGGGTGTGTATCGTCATCCGATGCCGGTCGGCGTACAGACGGACGCCGGATGGACCATCGTACGCGGTGATCCAGCCAAGGAGCGGCAGATCCTGATGGTGGTTGTGAAAAGGCCGCCCCAACGCGTTTCGCTTGACCCCTTCGGAAGTGTCGAAAGTCGCACTTCTTCGGTTTCCCATCTGCTGGCGCCGCAACGCTGACCAAACGAATGTCTGTCCATCACCGAACGAGGAACTGCTGATGAGTGGTCGTGTTGAAGTTCGCCACGTGCCGAAGCCGTGGGGACACGAGACCATCTGGGCGCATACTGATCGCTACGTCGGCAAGATTCTGCACGTCAAGGCGGGGCAGGCACTTTCCGTGCAGTATCACGAGCGGAAGGACGAGACCGTGTATCTGCTGAAGGGTGAGATGAAGTACTGGGTCCAGCTTCCGGGAGAAAGCCGAATGCAGGATCAGGCACTGACGACGGGACAGTCCTTCCGAATCACGCCGGGCACGGTGCACTACATGGAAGCCGTCACCGATTGCGATGTCCTCGAGGCGAGCACCCCGGAGCTCGACGACATCGTCCGGATCAAGGATCGGTACGGCCGCGAAGGTACGAGCGCGCCCTGACCGACGCACAAAACCTACGCTTTCAAACGGCGATGCCCTTCCCACGGAGCATCGCCGTTCTGCATTTTGCGGGGATTCGCACGTGACATGACCCAGTACTCTCCCACCCGGTACTCGCAATGAAGGTCATCATCCCGCTGGCGGGGAAGGGCACCCGGCTCCGGCCGCACACGCATGTCGTGCCCAAGCCCATGCTCAAGGTCGCCGGCCGCCCGGTTATGAGCTACGTCATGGATGACGTACAGGCACTCGGGAACGTCGAGCAGGTGGTGTACATCACCGGCCATCTCAAGGAGAAGGCCGAAGCGTTTGCCCGGTCAGCCTACAACATCCCGAGCATCTTCATCGAGCAGGATGTGCAGGACGGCACCGCCGGCGCCATTGCGCGGGCGCGCGATTACATCGACTCGCCGGTGCTCATCATTTTCGTCGACACCATCTTCGATGCCGACCTGAGCATTCTCAAGGACAGCACCGACGACGGCATCATCTGGACGAAAGAAGTCGAAGACTACCAGCGCTTTGGCGTCGTGGTCACCGACGAGAACGAGCACATGACGCGTATCGTGGAGAAGCCCAAGACGCCCATCTCCAAGCGCGCCAACATCGGGCTCTACTACATCCGCAACTGGCAGCTGCTGCTCGAAGGGGTGGCGCACGTGCTTACCACCGCGCCCAACAAGGGCGAGTGGTACCTCACCGACGCCTTCCAGTACATGATCGACAAGAGCGCCAAAATCAAAGTCGTCGATGTCGAAGGCTGGTACGATGCCGGCCAGCTCGAAACGCTGCTCGATACCAACCGCGTCATGCTCGAAAAAGGACGCGCGCGTACGCCGGCGCAGCTCGGCGAGGGCGCGACGATCATCGAGCCCGTGTACATCGAGGATGGGTGCGTCATCGAGCACGCGACGGTGGGCCCCAACGTCTCACTTGGTACCGGGAGCATCGTGCGTCAGAGTACCGTGCGCGACACGGTGGCCGGCGAACGCGTCACGATCACGAATGCGTCGTTGCATGACTGCATGATCGGCGACGACGTGCTCATCGAAGGGGTCGCGGGCAGTCTCAACATCGGTGACCATTCACAGCTGCGAGGCGAAGGATGAGCGACGCGCATTCCCCGTTGACTCGTCGGGAACTGCTGGCCGGTGCCGCCGCGGCGGCTGCAGCGGCAGTCACGGCCACGCCCGCCCGACTGCTGGCAAGCACCGACGACTGGCGCGTGGATCTCATGGCCCCCACCTGGAGCGGCAACGGCTCCATGCTGGGCATGTCCTTCGAGAAGCACGGCACGGTGCGGTTCGCCGTTGTGGGCACGGGGCTGCGCGGACGCAGCGTCATTGGCGAACTGCTCGCCATCGAAGGGGTGGAGATTGTCGCGGTGGCCGACATCGCCCCCGAAAAGGCACAGCGCGCGGTGGACATGTGCACCAAGGCGGGTCGCAAGGCGCCCGAGGTGTACACCAACGGCGAACGTGACTACGAGCGCCTCGTCCAGCGCAACGATATCGACTTCGTGTATACCGCCACGCCGTGGCCGTTCCACACGCCCGTCATGCTCGCGGCCATGAAGGCCGGCAAGCACTGTGGCAGTGAAGTGCCCATTGCGCTCACCACCGAGCAGGCGTGGGAGCTCGTGGAAACGTCGGAGAAGACGAAGCGCCACTGCCTCATGATGGAAAACTGCTGCTACGGCAACAGCGAACTCACGGTGCTGCGCATGGTGCGCGAAGGGGTCTTCGGCACGTTGCTCCACGCGGAGGCGGCCTACCTGCACGACCTGCGCGCCATTCTGTTCGAGAATCGCGACGAAGGGCTCTGGCGCCGCTTCCCGCATACGCAGCACGACACCAATCTCTACCCCACACACGGGCTCGGCCCGGTCGCGCAGTACCTCGGTATTCATCGCGGCGACCGCTTCGACTACGTCGTGTCGATGTCATCGCCCGAAGCCGGGCTCACCGAATGGCGTGAAAAGACGGAGCCCAAGGACAGCGCCAAGTGGCAGGAGACGTACAAGACGGGCGACATGAACACGTCGCTGATCAAAACGGTGAAGGGGCGTACGATTCTGTTGCAGCACGACGTGGTGAACCCGCGGCCCTATTCGCGGCTCAACAACCTGCAGGGCTCCAAGGCCGTCTTCAACGACTACCCGCCGCGGCTGTACATCGATGGCGCCCCGGGCGGTGAGCGGTGGACGCCGTTGGCCGACTTCAAGGGAAAGTACGAACATCCGCTCTGGACCGCGGTGGGCGATCTCGCGCGCAAGAACGGCGGACACGGTGGCATGGATTTCATCATGGCCTACCGGCTCGTGCAGTGCATGCGTGAAGGCCTGGCGCCCGATTTCGATGTGTACGACGCGGCGGCGTGGAGTGTGCCTTACGCGCTCTGCGAACAGTCGATCCGCAAGGGCAGCGCTCCAGTGAAGTTCCCCGACTTCACTCGCGGCGCGTGGCGTACGAGCACGGCACCGCAGGGGCCCTCGATCACGGCCGGCTGAGCATTGCGCGTTCCGCTTTTTAATCGTCCGCGCACCGTATGATCCGTACCGCTGTCATCATGGCCCGAGGGCTTGGGAGCCGCATGCGTCGTGAAGACGCTGCGGTCTCCCTCGACGCGTCTCGGGCGTCTGTTGCGGATGCGGGCGTGAAGGGGATGATCCCAATCAAGCGCCCGTTTCTCGAGTACGTCATCTCGGCGCTCGCCGACGCGGGGCTCGAAAGGATCGTGCTCGTGGTTGGCCCGACGAGCGACACGATTCGCACGCACTTCACGCATGAGGTCTCGCCTAAGCGCGTGCACATCGGCTTCGCAATCCAGGACGAACCCATCGGCACCGCCAACGCCGTGACGAGCGCGGCGGCGGTCGTCGGTGACGAGCCGTTTCTCGTCCTCAACGCCGACAACTACTATCCGGTCGAGGCGTACCGGGCGCTCGCCGCCGAGAAGAGCGCGGGCACGGTGGCGTTCGATCGTGACGCGCTCGTGCGGGACGGCAACATCGATCCCGATCGCGTGCGATCGTTCGCGGTGCTGCGCGTGGGGGACGATGGGATGCTCAAGGGTATCATCGAGAAGCCAGGCGACGCACTCGACCCGACGAGCGACGAGGCGCGCTGGGTCGGCATGAACCTGTGGGCCGTGACCCCGGAGATCGTAAATGCCTGTCGCCACGTGCCGAAGTCGGCGCGTGGGGAATTCGAACTGCCCGAGGCTGTCGGCATGGCGGTGCAGGAGGGCGTATCGGTGCGCGCCGTTCGCATGGCGGCGCCGGTGCTCGATCTGTCGCAGCGTTCGGACATCGCTGCCGTGGTAGAGCGGTTGGGTCATCTCGAACCGCGACTCTGAGGTGAGCGCGCAGTTGGTGCAGCTTTCGCTTACCGACGCGTCGTTTCCGCCGCTGGTCGCGGATGCGTATCGATCGCTGTTGCGTGACGCGCATCAGGCGCTCGACGAGGCCGAAGTCCCGACCAGCGAACGCCGCGCGTGGATCGTGCCGGGTCGTATCGAGGTGCTGGGCAAGCATGTGGATTACGCCGGTGGCCGTTCGCTCCTGTGCACCGTGGAACGTGCCATTGTCATCGTGGCGCGCGTGCGCAACGACCGCAACGTCGTGCTGCGCGATGCGCGACGGCGCGAAGCGATATCGCTATCGCTCGATTCACCGACGCGCGGCGCCGTGCCTTGGTCCATCTATCCGCGCACGGTAGTGAATCGGCTGGTGCGCAACTTCGGCAGTGCGGTTGGTGGTGCCGACTTCGCACTTGCCAGCAACCTCCCCGCTGCGGCGGGGGTCTCCAGCTCGAGCGCGCTCACCGTAGGTCTCACACTGGCGTTCACGTCGCTCTTCAACCTGTCGGCGCACCCGCTCTTTCAGCAGGCACTCGTCGATCGCCCAGCGCTGGCCGGCTACGTGGGTGCCATCGAGAACGGCATGGACTACGGGGTGCTCGGCGGCGAAAAAGGCGTCGGAACCATGGGCGGCGCCCAGGACCAAACGGCCATTCTGTGCAGCGAGCGCGAACGCCTCGAAGTGTTCTCGTGGGCGCCGGTCACCTTCGAGCGCAGCGTCGCGTGGCCCGAGACGCACACGTTCGTGGTTGGTGTGAGTGGTGTGGTGGCGGCCAAGACAGGCGCGGCCAAGGAGCGCTACAACAGAGCGGCGCGCACAGCACACCGGCTCGTCGATGCATGGAATGCCACGGGGGCGCCGCGTGTGCACATGCTGCGCGACGCGTTTCTGGCCGCCGGCGACATGCGTGTCCCTGGGGAAATCCCGCCGGCACTTGTTGCGGCGGCCGAAGCGGCGGCCGACCACGAGTTTTCGGCCGCGCATCTCATCGGCCGTCTTGAACAGTTCTACGATGAAGCGTTCATGATCGTGCCCCAGGCAACCGATGCGTTGGCGCGAAACGACCTCGCGGAATTCGGCCGGCTCGTCGACAAGTCGCAAGCTGGCGCCGAGCGCGCGCTCGAAAATCAGATCGCCGAAACCGTACATCTGCATCGGTACGCGCGTGAACTTGGCGCGACGGCCGCGAGTGCGTTCGGGGCCGGCTTTGGCGGGGCGGTGTGGGCCATGGTGCCGACTGCCGACGCCGAGCGATTTGCGTCCCGTTGGCGTGACCGTTACCTGCGTGTGCACCACAGCGCGTCGCACCGGTCGTTGTTCTTCACCACCTCGCCCAGTCCGCCGGCGTTCGAGGTGCTCGAAGGCTGATCTGCTCGCGTTACGACGCGAGCGCCATCACTACGCGCGTCAGCCGTTCGAGTCCGCGCGCGCCGTGTGTGTCATCGTACCATTCGCCGTCGGTATGCGCGCCGCCGCCGTCACCTCCCGCGCCCAGACAGATGGCGGGAATGCCGCGCGAGAGGGGAATGTTGGCATCCGTCGAGGCGACGGCGGCACGCGGCGCAACGCCAACGGCTTCTGTGGCCTGTTGCGCGAGCCGCACCAGCGGGTGATCGTCGGCGAGCGCACCGGCGGGACGATCGCCGAGCACTGCGACCGTCACGCGAAGCGAGGCTGGCGTGACGTCATGCGCGAGGCGCACCAGCTGCTGACGAACGCTTTCGATGCGCGTGGCCGAGGTGCCGCGAACATCGACCTCCACCCACGCGTGTTGTGGAATGGCCGTGAGCGATTCACCGCCGCCCATGCGGGTGATGTGCACGACGACATCGCGGCGTTGCGCATTCCCCAGGCGCGATGCACGGGCGATGAAATCGCCGAGGACGTGAATGGGATTGTGCGCGGTCGCGTGTACCCAGCTGTGCCCGCCCGAGCCGCGCACCTCCACGCGCATGCGGTGTGCCCCGGCGGCCTGATGCACGATGCTCGCGTCTCCCGGACCATCGATGGCGATGGCCGCGACAGGTGACACGCCGGCATTGGCCGCCTCGTCGAACCACGCGCGCGCACCGCGCAGGTTGCCGTCCCCCTCTTCGCCCACGGTGGCCACGAGGTGCACGCGGCGCGTGAGCAGGGGGAATACGTCGGGGGCCTGCAGCAATGCCGCGAGCGTGAGCAAGCCGGCAAGCCCGCGGCCGTTGTCGCCGATGCCCGGTGCCTGCACCAAGGCGCCGTCACGCCGCATGGCGATAGGCACGTCGAGCTGTGGCGGCGTGGCGTACACGGAGTCGAGATGCGCCATGCACACGAGCGGCGGCGTGTCGGCAGGGCCCACGGCGCACTCCACGTTACCGGTCTTGTGCATGGTGACCGGTGCGGCACCGCATTGTTGCATCAGCTGTTGCACCATGCGAGCCCGGGTACTTTCGTTCCCCGTGGGCGCGGCGATCGCGGCCAGCGTGAGCTGCTGGCGCAGCGTCCACGCCTGCTTGGCGCGCACGCGGGCGCAGAGCATGGCCATCACCGCGTCATTCACCGTCGACGATGAAGAAAACGCCTCCTGTGACAGACGCGACACCGGACGACGGTCAAACCACATCGTGGCGCCCGCGCGGAAACGTGCTCGCGCTCGCCGCGGTGAGTTTTCTCACGGATGCGTCGAGCGAGATCATCGCGCCATTGTTGCCGCTTTTTCTGGTGGGAACGCTGGGCACGTCGGTCCGGATGGTGGGACTCATCGAAGGCGCGGCCGAGGCCGTCGCGGCGCTGCTCAAGCTCGCCAGTGGATGGTGGTCCGACAGGGTCGCACGGCGCAAGCCATTGATCGTCGCGGGGTACACCATTGCGTCCGTGGTGCGTCCGCTGGTAGCGCTGGCACAGTCGGGGTCGCAGGTGCTCGCCATCCGGCTGGTGGACCGTGTGGGGAAGGGGATTCGTGGCGCACCACGCGATGCCCTACTCGCGGCATCCGTACCGGTAGCGCAGCGCGGTCGGGCGTTCGGCTTTCATCGGGCTGCCGATCACGCGGGCGCTGTGGTCGGGCCGCTCATCGCTCTCGCCTGCCTGCAGGGGCTGGGCATGCCGGTGCGCCACGTCTTCTGGGTCGCGGCGGTGCCAGGGGCACTGGCGGTGCTGGTGGCGCTCGTGTTCGTACGCGAGCGACGTCTCACACCGGCAGAGCTGAAACCCGAAGCGAGCCCCAAGCCTGCCGCCGTGCAGGCCACCGCGACGAAAACGCCGTTACCCCGCACCTTCTGGAGCGGCATCGCCCCGATGGTGCTCTTCACCCTTGGCAACTCCACCGACGCGTTTCTGCTGCTGCGCGCCTCGCAGCTGGGGGTGGCCACCGCGCTCATACCGCTGCTGTGGGTGGTGCTGCACCTCGTGAAGAGCGCTTCGAGCACCCCGGGCGGAGCCTTGTCCGACCGGTTGGGGCGTCGTCCGCTCATCGTCGCCGGCTGGGTGCTCTACGCGGCCGTCTACGCCGGTTTTGCGCTCGCGGAAACCCAGTGGCAGGCGTGGGCGCTGTTCGCCGTGTACGGGGCCGTTTTCGGGCTCACGGAGGGATCGGAGAAGGCGCTGGTGGCCGATCTGGTGCCCGCAGCCCAGCGTGGTACCGCCTTCGGTTGGTACCACGCCCTCCTCGGCATAGCCGCGCTCCCCGCCAGTATCGTATTCGGCGCCGTGTGGGACCGCTGGTCGTCGGGGACCGCTTTCCTCATGGGCGCCACGCTGGCCCTGACGGCCAGCGTGTGGATGTGGCTGAGCGCGCGTCGCGCTTAGCGCTTCGCCTTGTTGCCGCTCGGCCCAATAGTGCGCTCGAACAACTCGTAAATGCGACGGTACTCGTCGGTCCATGAATCCGGGCGCACGAAGCCGTGATCTTCGACCGGGTACACCGCCAGCTCCCAGCCCGTCTTGCCCAGCTCGATGAGCCGCTGCGACAGGCGCACAATATCCTGGAAGTGCACGTTCGTGTCGACCATGCCGTGCGCCATGAGCAGCGGGTCTTCGAGCCCGCTCGCAAAGAAAATGGGCGATGAGCGGCGATACGCCAGCGAATCACCCTGCGGGAGATTGAGAATGCCGCCGGTGTAGCCGTGGTTGTAGTGCGCCCAGTCGGTCACGCTGCGCAGCGCGGCGCCCGCGCCGAATGACTTGGGCGCGGTGAACAGCGCCATCAGCGTCATGAAGCCACCGTAGCTGCCGCCGTACATCCCCACACGCTCGGGATCGATGCCGAACTGCGTGTTGAGATACTTCGACGCATCCACCTGGTCCTGCAGATCGCGCCCACCCATGAAGCGGTAAATGGCGGTGCGCCAATCGCGACCGTAGCCGGCACTCGCCCGGTAGTCCACGTCGAGTACCACGTAGCCCTTGCTTGCCAGATACTGGTTGAAGAGGTACTCGCGCGAGTAGCTGCTCCAGAAGTCGTGCACGTTGTGCATGTACCCGGCACCGTGCACGAAAATCACGGCGGCTCCATTGGGCTGCGCCCCCATGTCCTCCGGCTTGTAGATGCGCGCCGGCACCTGCACGCCATCACTGGCCGGGATCTTCACGATGGCTGGCTTGAGCCACGTGCGCGAGCGAAATGCCACCGACGTGCTGGTAGTCAACTGCGTGGCGGCGCTGCCGTTCGCCATCGCGACATACAACTCGGGCGGCGTGTTGCTCGTGCTGAACACATCGGCAAAGCGCGCCCCGTCGGGGCTCATGACCACCGTGTGACCACCATGCTCGCGCGTGAGCTTGGTGCGCGCGCCACCCGCAATGCTCATGCGATACGCGTGGCGCACGAACGGCGACTCTTCGCTGGTGTGCAGCAAAAACGTACGGCCGTCGGGCGAGAGCTCCGCGCGCTCCACTTCCCAGGTGCCGCTGGTCAGTGTCGTGCGCTCGCTGCCATCGCGATTGGCGCTGTAGAGATGCGCGTAGCCACTCGCCTCACTCGCGAACCACACGCGCCCATCGTTCAACCACCCCATGCAGGAGCCGCATGGGCCACCTACCCACGCCGTGTCGTTGAGGGCTTCGACCACCCGGACACCGCCGGAATCCTGCACGGTGGTGAGATAGCGCCACTTGAAGTCGGGCGTCGTGGCAGAAATGAGTGCCGCGGATCCATCGTCACTCCATCCCATGGCACGCACCTGCGCTGCCGCGCGCGTGCTGTCGCCGTTGATCACCCACAGCGGCGTCATGGCGCCCGTGGCCAGCGACACGCGATAGGCGCGGAAACGCACATTGCCGTCGCCGACCTTGGTGCGCGAACCGATTTCCTCGGTGAAGCCGCTCGCCGTGACGTAATTGGGCACTTGCGTGAGCCGCGGCTGTCCCGGCGGATTGCTCGCCGTGAGCAGCACCGCCGACCGCAGCGACGGCGACACACTCAGTTGCGCCACGCGCTCACCCATGGGCAGGTACACCGACGGGAGTGCGCGCGCGAGCGCCGCGTCGCGCTGCGCCTTGCGCACGGAGTCGGCGCGCTGCTGATCGCGAATGACGCCGAACAGCTCACGCTGCTGCCGTTCGAGTGCGCCGCGCATGCCGGTGGCCCGCGCCGAGTCGCGCGGGGCAGGGCCGCTACGAATGTCGGTCAGTTGCCGTACGGCGCCGGTGGCCAGCTCCAGCGCGTACGCATTGCCATCACGAACGAACAGCAGATGCTGTTCGTCGGCGCTGAAGCGCGGATCGTTCTCGAACGCCACGGTCTGCGTGAGCCGGCGCGCCGTCCCCGACTTGGTGTTCACCAGGTACAGGTCGCCGCCGGTCGCGACCGCGCGGCGCGTGCGGTCGCGCGACAGCGGGCCCTCGGCAATGAGTGCCGCCACGCTGTCCATGTGCGCATCGCTGACCGCCACGGGCGTCGCGCCCGCCATCGGTTGCACACGATAGGGACGCAGTGGTGCGTCCCACGCGGCCCCGGCGGGGGCCCACTGGAAATAGAGCCACTTGCCGTCTGCACTCCACGACACATTCTGTGGTTCGCGGCCAAAGTGCTCCGGACCACGCATGATGTTCGGAATACTGAAATCGAAACTGCTCTGCGCGTGAGCCGACGAAGGGGCCGCCACGAACAAAGCGACGAGCGTGCCGGTGGGCAGCGCTCGTCGGGAGAGGAATGAGATCATGTCAGTCAGGGCTGGTGGGTCAACAGCAACGTGAACCGGTGGCCTTGTAGCGAGCGGTCAGGCGGTCACGTTCGAACGTCTGCGGATCGAGCGGCGTGCACTCGGGATAATGCTGGCGCATGTGCGCCAGATAGGTGTCGTAGTCGGGCACACCGATCATGCGCCGGACGACCGCGGCCGCCCGACGCGCCGCCGCCAGCCAGCGTCCCCATAGGGGGGACGCCGGCGACGACGAAGCGGTGGGGGCGGGGGCAGGACGGGCCATGATGGAAGTTACGCGCCTGTCAACTGCGTGCGCACGAACGGCGTTTCGCTGCTCACCGCCGCCTTGCTGCCGTTGATCACCGACAGCCATTCCTTGATCGACGCGCTGAGGATGATCACGACCGAGACCAGGAAGAACGCGGCCACGCCGGCATCGAGCCGGTCGTTGAAGATCATGCGCTGCGCCGCCGCCACCGACTTGATGTTGGCGGGCAACGTGTTCGCCGCAATCTGCGACTGGATGAGCGCCGCGTGGCTCAAGAAACCCAGCTTGGGATCAGCGGAGAAAATCTTGGTCAGCCCCGCAGTCATCGTGACGATCACCAGCCACGACATGGGCAGCAGCGTGACGAAGGCATACTTCTTCTTGCCCATCTTGATGATCACCGTCGTGCCCACGCACAACGCCACCGTGGCGAGCAGCTGATTGGAAATACCGAACAGCGGCCACAGCGAGTTGATGCCGCCGAGGGGATCGGTCACGCCCTGATACAGGAAGTAGCCCCACATGCAGACGAAGAGCGCACTCGCAAAAATACCGGCCGGGTAGCTCGACACTTTGCCGAGCGGCTTCCAGATGTTGCCGAGCATATCCTGCAGCATGAAGCGGCCCACGCGCGTGCCGGCATCGAGCGTCGTGAGAATGAACAACGCTTCGAACATGATGGCGAAGTGATACCAGAGCGCCATCGTGGCCGCGCCGCCCAGCGCCTGCGAGAACAGGTGCGCCATCCCAACCGCAAGGCTGGGCGCGCCACCGGTACGCGACAACAGCGAGCTCTCACCCACCTGACGCGCCAGCAGCTCCAGCTCGGCGGCCGTGATGGGCTTGAAGAGCGCCCAGTTGTTGATGGCATCCGCCGCCGCCGTCGCGGTCGTGCCAATCACACCGGCCGGCGAGTTGATGGCGAAGTACACGCCGGGCGTCAGCACACACGCGGCGATGAGCGCCATGATGGCCACCAGCGACTCGGTAAGCATCGAGCCATACCCGATGAGCCGCGCATCGGACTCGCGCTTGAGGATCTTGGGGGTCGTGCCCGACGAGATGAGCGCGTGGAAGCCCGAGATCGCCCCACAGGCAATAGTGACGAAGACGAACGGGAACAGCTTGCCCGCGAACACCGGTCCGGTGCCATCGACGAACTTGGTCACCGCCGGCATTTCGAGCGGCGGCAGCACCCACAGAATGCCGAACGCCAGCGCAACCACGACGCCCACCTTCACGAACGCCGACAGATAGTCACGCGGCGCGAGCAGCAGCCACACCGGCAACACCGAGGCGGCAAAGCCATACGCCATGATGAGCAACGATAGCGTGGTGCCGTCGAGCGTGAACACCGGCGCCCAGGTCGCGGACTCCGATACCCACTTGCCGGCGAACAGCGCCACGCCCAGCAATACGAGTCCGATGGCCGTGCTCTCGAGCACTGCACCCGGGCGGATATAGCGCATGTACAGTCCCATCAGCAGCGCGATCGGAATCGTGAGCCCGATCGTCACGGTCCCCCAGGGGCTGTCGCGCAACGCGTTCACGACGACGAGTGCCAGCACAGAGATGAGGATGATCATGATCCCCAGCACGGCGACGAGCGCGGTCGTACCAGCCACGGTGCCGATTTCTTCCTTGGCCATCTGCCCGAGCGATTTCCCGTCGCGTCGGACCGAGGCGCAGAGAATCACGAAGTCCTGAACCGCCCCACCCAGCACCACACCCACCAGAATCCAGATGGCGCCCGGGAGGAAGCCGAACTGGGCGGCGAGGGTGGGCCCCACGAGGGGTCCCGGGCCGGCGATCGCGGCAAAATGGTGACCGAACACCACCCACTTGTTGGTGGGGACGAAATCGCGACCGTCATCAAGCCGCTCGGCGGGGGTGGCCCGCTCGGGATCGAGCTTGAAGATGTCGTGCGAGATGATGCGGCTATAGAAGCGGTAGCCGATCAGGTAGGTGCAGATCGCGGCCGTCAGGAGCCAAGCGGCGCTGATCTGCTCGCCGCGGTTGATGGCCACGAAGGCCATGGCACCCGCGCCGACGGCGGCCACAGCCAGCCAGGGGAGGAGTTTCAGCAGTCGAGACACGCGGAGGGGAGAAAGGTGGGGACCACCGTGCCCATATGCGCTCCCGGGACGTGGCTTGTCAATGAACGCGCACCCCCTGATGGGCGTTGTCGAGACCGGAATGCCGTCGCCGATGCCCGAGCGCCGGTACGGTGACTATGCTTCGGGATGGCCACTCCCGTGACTCTCATTCCCGGCGACGGCATCGGCCCGTCGATCGCCGAAGCCACCGTTCGCATCCTCGATGCTGCCGGCTGCGATATCGCCTGGGACCGACAGGTCGCAGGGATGGCCGGTGTGGCGCGCTGGAACGACCCCATCCCTGACGCCACCCTCGATTCCATCAAGCGGACCCGAGTGGCGCTCAAGGGCCCCCTCGAGACGCCGGTCGGCGACGGCTTCCGCTCCATCAACGTCGCTCTCCGCAAGACGTTCGACCTGTACGCGAACGTGCGCCCCGCCCGCACCATCGTGCCCGGGCGCTTCGAGAACATCGATATCACCCTGGTGCGCGAGAACACCGAAGGGCTGTATATCGGCGTGGAGCACTACATCCGCATTGGCGACGACCCGCGCGCCGCAGCCGAGTCGGTGGCGGTGATTACGCGCCAAGGGAGCGAGCGCATCGTCCGCTATGCCTTCGAGTATGCACTCGCCAATGGCCGCAAGAAGGTCACGCTCGTGCACAAGGCCAACATCCTCAAGTTCTCGCAGGGACTCTTCCTCGATGTCGGGCGCATGGTCGCGCGCGAGTACGAAGGGCGCGTCCAGTTCGAAGAGCGCATCATCGACGCGATGGCCATGCACCTCGTCATGCGCCCCGAGCAGTTCGACGTGGTCGTCACCACGAATCTTTTCGGCGACATTCTGTCCGACGAAATCTCCGGACTCGTGGGCGGGCTGGGATTGGCGCCGGGCGCCAATATCGGCAAGGACACGGCCATCTTCGAGGCAGTGCACGGCACCGCGCCTGATATCGCCGGCAAGAATGTCGCGAACCCCGGCGCCCTCGTGCTGGCCGCCTGCATGATGCTCGAACACATCGGCGACGGGTCGAACGCTGCGCGCATCCGGAACGCCTTCGAGACCACCATCCGCGAGGGCAAGGTCCTCACGCGAGATCTTGGCGGCGAAGCCGGCACCGATGCCTTCACCGACGCTGTGATTGCCAAGCTGGGCTGACCCGGTGCGGGTGCTGCACCTCTCGGACATCCACTGCGGCCACCCTTTCGTGCAGGCACACGTGGACGGGGCGCTCGCGCTGGCTCGGCAGTCCGCGTGGAACGCCATCGTCATCTCCGGCGATTTTTCGCAGCGCGCACGCCTTCACGAGTTCGAGGCAGCGCGCGAACTGCTCGCGCAATTTCGCGAGTGTGCGCCGATCATCACGGTGCCGGGAAATCACGACACGGCATGGTGGCATGCGCCCTTCGGATTTGGCGACCTGTCACGGCTGCACGAGCGCTATCGCTCGTACATCAACGATGACACGGCGCCCACGGTGCAGGTGCCCGGGCTCACGATGGTGGGGCTCAACTCATCGTGGGGCACGAACCCCGAAGCGCTCACCTGGTATCCACGCGACTGGCGAGTGAAAGGCGGATTGACCGACGCGCAACTGCGCGATGCCGCTTCGCGATTGGCACAGGCGCCCTCAGGCGATCTGCGACTGCTGGTGATCCACCACAACGTCGTGCGCGGCCGCCTCTCCAAGCGCTGGGGGCTCAAGCAGCCCTACCGCGTGCTCGGTACCCTGGCGACAATGCCCGTCGATGTCGTCTGCACGGGACATGATCACGAAGAGCGTGCCGAGGTCGTCGAGCGTCATGGCGGCCGGTTCCTGGTGAGCGCCGCGAATACCCTCTCGAGTCGCATGCGCGGCCACCGGCCGAGCGCGCTCAACGTCATCGAAGCCACGCCCACTGAAATCACCGTGCGGGCGTGGACCTTCGACCAGACGACCGGTCAGTTCACCGCGGGACCGACGATGTCGTCCCTGTCGCGCCCGACGCCGCTGATCGGTCCCCGCTGAAGAGACGCTGCTGCGTGAGTTGCTGCTCCACCGACTTGAGCAACCCGCCAAGTTCCTCGTAGGTCTCGCGCAACGCGCCTCGGAACAGCCACCGGTACCAGATGATGACCGCGGCAGAGCCCAGCACCGCGGCGCCGGCAGCGGCAATGAGGGGCGCAGCGCTCAGCACCGGCACCTTGAGCATGCTGCCGCGTTTGACCGCCGGGCTCACGCCGGCAATGGAGCTCACCGCGGCCATGATCCCGAGGTCGAGCATCACGTTGCGGCGGAGTCCTGCGCGCAGGTCACCGGTCACGACGATCTCGCAAGCCGGTGCCGCGGCGGTGCCACGCGCTTGCAGCGTCACGTTCAAGTCGAACAATTCGATCTGCTCGAGCCGGTATCGTACCGCCTTCTCTTTGGACATCGCGGCAAACGGATTGGCATACGCCTCCATGAACCGCGGCACCTTGAAACGCATGATGCCTCCATCGAGCGGGTGTCCATTCACCGTGTCCTGCAACGTGAACTCGTGCGGCGCGGCCGTGAACACCGCACCGAGTGCCTGCAACGTGTCCTTGGGTGAGGCCGGAATGACGCGCGATACCGACAGGGCGCGGTCGGCGGTGCCCATGAGCAGGGTGGTCCGGCGGTCCGCGCGCTCCGACATCGGGTCGGTGAGCGCCGCCGAACCGGGATTGGCGCGCAACTCCGCCAGCGCAATCGCGACGTACTGGCGCGAAATGCCCGCTTCGACGGCTGCCGCCTCGACGTCGCGCAGGCGATAGGCATCGTCGGTGGTCACTGCGGTCTGTTCGCCACTCACGCGCGCACTCTCGAGCGCCGCGCGACGCTCCATGCGATGGGCCGCTTCGGCCTGCAGTTGCGCCGCGCGCTGCCACACGACACGGGCTTCATTTTCCGACAACACACCACCAGGCGCCGCATCGGCCGATGCGCGTGCGTGTGCTTCTGCATCGTTCATCAACGCGTCGAAGGCACTCGCGAGTTGATCGGCGCTCGCCGGTCGCTCCGAGGGGTTCTTGAGCAGACACCGGTTCACGAGCAGTGCGAGCTCGGCGGGCACCTGCGGCAACGCGGCCAACGACGGCGGCTGCTTGGTCACATGCGCCACGAGCACCGACTGCGCGGTGCCATCGAACGGCGGCGCGCCGGCGAGCATGTGGTAGGCAACGCAGCCAAGCGCGTACACATCGCTCCGGCCGTCCACGTCTTCACCAGCGGCCTGCTCGGGGCTCATGTAGTGCACCGAGCCGAGCACGTTGCCCACGATGGTGAGCTTGGAGGCATCGGCGGCGTCGCGCGAAATGCCGAAGTCCGTGACGACCGCGCGACCGGAGTCGCGATCGAGCAGAATGTTGTCCGGCTTGATGTCGCGATGGATGACACCGCGCGCATGCGCATAGGCGAGTCCCCACGCGACTTCGCGCAACACACGCAGCGTGTCAGCGACCGGCATCGGGCCGCGGTCACGCAGTCGGTCGCCAACCGATTCGCCGTTGATGTAGCGCATCGAGAACCACACCACGCCGTCGGTTTCGTCGGCGCGGTACACGTCGATGATGTGCGGATGCTCGAGCCGTGCGCTGGTGCGCGCTTCACGCAAAAAGCGCTCGCGCTCTTCCGGCCCCGACTGGTCGGCGTGCAGTACCTTGAGTGCGACCAGACGGTCGAGAAAGCGGTCGCGCACGAGCCACACGGCGCCCATGCCACCGGCGCCCAAGGGCCGAACGGTATCGAAACTGGCGGCCAGGCCGGCCGGCAGCGGAGCAGGTGAGGTCGGCGTCATGTGCGAGAACTAAATCGCACCGGCAGCGCTTGCAAAGGCTAAGATTCTACAATATCTTAGTGCTAAGATATAAGTCGCCTTCGGGCAGGAGATCGTTTTATGAACACCAGCAATTCGGCCATTCTCGGCCTGCACCACGTCACCCTCGTGGCGAGCAATGCACAGCGCACCGTCGATTTCTATTCACGCGTCCTCGGGCTTCGCCTCGTCAAGACGACCGTCAATTTCGACGACCCCGGCAGTTACCACCTGTACTTCGCCAACGAGACCGGGGGCGCGGGCACGGTCGTCACCTTTTTCGAATGGCCCAACGCCCCGCGTGGCCGTACCGGCATTGGCGGCACGCACCACTTTGCCCTGCGGGTGGCCGATCGCGATGCGCTGTTGCGTTGGAAGCGGCGGCTGACCGATCTCGGGCTGCGCGTCATCGGCCCGTACGACCGGCACTATTTCACGAGCCTCTACGTGCGAGATCCCGACGGACAGATCGTCGAGATCGCGACCGATGGGCCTGGACTCTGGTGGGACGAGCAGGCGGGCATCATGGCGCAACACACTGCGCCTACCGACAAGGTGCGCGGCGGGCGCGACGAGGCGGCACTGGCCGCGCTCACCTGGCCCGAGCCCGTGCCAACGATCGACGCCGCCATGGCGCTCACGCGTGGCATGCACCACATCACCGCGATGACGGCGAACATCGAGCGCACCCACGAATTCCTCGGTGAGACGCTCGGCATGTCCCGCGTCAAGATGACGGAAAACTTTGACGACCCCGGCAGACGCCACTGGTACTGGGGAACGGCCGATGCCCGTCCGGGCTCGCTGATCACGTACCTCGAGCGCCCGGCCACCGAGCGGCGGTCGCACATGGGCGTGGGGCAGGGGCATCACTACGCGTTGGCCGTCGCCGACGAAGACACGCAGCTCCTGTTTCGTGAACGTCTGCTCGAGGCCGGACAGCAGGTGTCGCCGGTGATGGATCGCGTGTACTTCAAGAGCATCTACACCAAGGACCCCGACGGACATATCGTGGAGCTGGCGACCATGGGCCCCGGGTTTCTGGTCGACGAGCCCGTGGCGAGCACCGGTAGCGCGCTGCGGTTGCCTCCGTGGCTCGAAGCGCATCGTGACGAGATCGGTGCGCGCCTGCGGGATATCGACCGGCCCGCGTGGCCCTACGATGGAAGCGAAGGCGAAGCGGGCATGCGCGGCCATCCCGGTCGCCGACTCGACGTTTCAGAGCAGGTGGAGAGCATCTGATGCAACAGGAAGGCACTGCCCGTCGACCCCATGCAGGCCGGGCACCGGTGGTGGCCGGCACGGACATCTCCGAGGCCGCGTACGGGCTGGTGCTCGTGCACGGCCGTGGTGGTACTGCCGAAGGCATGCTCCCCATCGCGCGCGCCGCGAAAGCCACGGGAGCCGCACTTGTCGCCCCCGTGGCCGAAGGCAACAGCTGGTACCCGTACCGCTTTCTCGCGCCGGCGGCGGAGAACGAGCCGTGGTTGTCGAGTGCTCTCGAGAGCATTGCCTCTGCCGTCGCGATGCTTGCGGCCGGTGGGATCGCCGAAGAACGCATCATTCTCGTCGGGTTCTCGCAGGGGGCGTGTCTGACGCTGGAGTTTGCCGCGCGGGCAGCGGCGCGCGGCGCGCGCTTCGGCGGTGTTGTCGCCATGGCGGGGGCGCTCGTGGGGGATCCCGCCGTGCCACGGCACGACACGGGATCACTCAATGGCACGCCGGTCGTGCTCGCCTGTGGCGACGCCGATGCGCATATCCCGCAGGCGCTCGTACGTTCATCCGCCGTACAGTTTGCGACGTTGGGGGCAACGGTCGATCTGCGCATATATCCGGGATTGGGGCACGACATCACCGGCGATCAGATCGCCGCCTTGTCGGCCCTCGTGGATGCACTGCGGCCAGTTGCCCGCAGCGACGAGTAGCCCCAGTTTTGAGGCGTGTCCCTCTTCGACGACCTGCAGCTCGGTTTTTTTGCGGAAGCGCCCACCCCGGCGCCAGCTGCCCCGTCGTCGTCACCTGACCCCGAAGAGCAGCGATTCGCGCGCGGGCGTTCAGCGCTCCGCGCGCGTACCGCGGTGTTGTTTTCGCGCTTGCAGGACATGGGGCTGCGTGGCGTCGAGCAGCTGGTGCTCATGCGCACGCGTACGGTCATGGTCTCGCTCATTGGCCGCACGTTGCGCGTGAACGAAGGGTACGCCGAGGCGCCGGAGTCGGTGCTGCGCGCGATCGTAGCGTTTGCCATCGCGCGGACCAAGGCCGAACGGTTAGCTGCCCGCGAAGTGATTCTGGCGCACGATGGCGAGCGGGCACCCATCGCTCGGCGCCAGGAGCCTGCGAAGCCGGGAGATGTGGCGATGATCGCGCAGCTCACCGAAGCGCACCGGCAACTCAACGCGCAGTGGTTTGGCGGGTCCTTGACGTCCATTCCGTTGCGCCTGTCCGGCCGCATGGCCACGCGCCTTG
Organism: bacterium; assembly: GCA_027484025.1. GTDB lineage: Bacteria > Gemmatimonadota > Gemmatimonadetes > Gemmatimonadales > Gemmatimonadaceae > Gemmatimonas. The sequence continues at coordinate 23,127 of JAIXTI010000052.1, read as the reverse complement.
GGCACTACGATCCTGGGTCGCGTCATCTCGCCCCCGAGATCGTCATGTCGCGCTCGCATATTGCCAAGCACGGATGGCGCGAGGCGATGCACACATTGCTGCACGAAATGGTGCACCAGTGGCAGCACGAGACTGGTCGGCCGGTCGATCACGGCCCGGAGTTTCGCAACAAGGCACGCGACGTGGGGATCACGCCTGCCGCGCGCCGTGATGTGACACCGCTGGAACGCCGACGGCAGCGGCAAGCCAGCGCGGGATAACGGTACGACGGCCTTGCGTCGGCGAGATACGTGAAGGGCGCCCGGAGAGTTCTCCGGGCGCCCTTCATGCTTCGTACCTGCATCAGAGAATCACGGCGAAATGGTGCCCGTGCGTGCAGCGAAGCGGAACGTTCCGTTTTCACCGAAACCAAGGGCCCCCGCCACTGTCCCACCCGCCAGCGTTCCGGAGTATGCCGTCATCGACCAGGTTGTGCTGGCCGCTGACAGCGCCCAGCTGTTGCTGAATCCGGCAACCCCGCTGAAATCCGGAATGGCGAGCGACCACGTGCTGGTGCCCGCGCCGATGTATGTTCGCGACGCGGTGATCACCCAGCTGTTCGATCCGGTCGTCAGCTGCGTGAAACTAACGCCAATCGCGTCGGCGTATTCCGATTGCCACGGTCCGCTGATGGTGAAACGGACATATGGGGACGTGCCCAGTGACGTCACCGTGGGTGAGGAGAGCGACGGGCCCAACGTGATGGTCCGATTGATCAGCTCACGATTGTACTGAACAACCGCACGTGACGAAGAGGCCGTCTCGGTTCCAGTAAAGGCGAACGCAAAAACCTGATGAAGATCGCCGGGCTGCGTTTGCGCGAGCGGAATGCCGTACAAACGGGCTGGACCAACGGCGAGGCCAGGGAAGCTGACCGTTCCCACACCGCCGTTCTGGGTCACGAAGGATCCACTCACCTGCACGAAGTCTGAACCGGCGTTGGCTATCGTGTAATCGGCAAATGCTGGCGCAAAGGACTCCGCACCGGTGAAGTCGACAACCGGAACGACGCTGCCCGACGGGTAATTCACGTTGCGCCGAAGCACGATTCTATTCGGCACGGACGCGAAACCTGCGGACGTGGTACGTACAGCGGCAAGGTCTGTGGGACCGTCGTCGACATCTGTCAGAGCGTACGTGGTGGCGCCTCCCACAATGGCTGCTTGCGCACCACCGATACCCACATAGCCGGTGTTGTTGCTCGGGAGATTGGCGACGGACCCCGAGAGCGCCTTGGTCGACCGGTTGCTCACGCACTCCGACGTGCCCGCCGACGTAATCTCGGCCTGCGACAGATACTGCACCGTCACGTCGGTACCGCCGCCGGCTCTCGGAATCGCGTAGGCCACACCGCCACGGGTATTGATCGTGAAGCTATACACCCGGTTGATGCTCCCTGTGGGGGTGACACGAGTCCACGCTCCGGTGCCGTTCTGCGCGGCAAACCAGAGTGGAAAGCGCGCCGCTTCGCAGAAGGTCCAGTTGACGTTGCCCGATCCGCCGCTCCCGCCGCCCGGAGTAACCGTGAGCGTCAATGTGGTCGTGGCATCGCTCACACCCGTGCCCTGTCCACGAATCGTGATGGTGTACGTACCGGCGGCTGTGCCACTCCCGACATCGAGTCCCAACTGCGATTGGGTTCCCGTAGCCAGACTCGGCGTGAACGTCGCCGCCGTGCCGCTCGGAACGCCTGTCGCCGTCAGCGTCACCGCTCCGGTGAAGCCGCCAGCTCTCGCGATATTCACGGTCGAGAGGCCGGTCTGCCCCTGAGCGACGGACACGGTGGCCGGGACCGCGTTGATGACGAAACTCCCCGTTGCCGCCGCCGTCACCGTGAGGCCGAATGACGTGGTGCCGCTGACGCCGCCCGTGCCGGTGGCGCGAACGGTCAGCGTGTAGCTGCCGGGGGCCACGGTCGCAGTGGCGGCGAGGGTCAGCTGGCTGCTGGTGCCGGTTGCGGGATTCGGTGAAAAGGTGGCCGACACGCCGGTCGGTGCCCCCTCGAGCGCCAACGTGAGGTCACCGGTGAGTCCACCAGTGCGCGTCAGCACGAGCGGGATGGCGGTGGCCGACGACGTCCCTTGCGACAGCTGCTGCGCGCTGATGGCCGAAATGGTGACACCAGGAGGCGCGGCGACGGTCACGGTCACCGCCGTGCTTTGCGCGCCGACACCGGTGCCCGTTCCGTTCACCGTGAGGGTGTAGGCTCCCGGCGCAAGCGCGGTCGTGGTGACAATCGAGAGCGTGGCGGTGGTGGCATTCGCGGCTACGGTCGAGGGGGCGATGGTCGCGGCCATCCCAGCGGGCGCCCCCGTGACGGTGAGCGTCGCGTCACCGGTGAAGCCGCCACTCCGCGCGACAGTAATCGTGCTCGTGCCGTTCTGCCCGGCCGTGACCGACAGCGCCGCGGGAGATGCGCTCAGGGCAATGGCCGGTGTGCCGGCGGCGGTCACGGTCAGCGTGACGGTCGTCGTGGCGTTGCTCACGCCCGTGCCCGCGGCGGTCACGGTGATCGGGTAGGTCCCGGGCGCCGTGGTGGCGCTGACGGCGAGCACCAAGGTGCTCGTCGTCGAACCCGCCGCGACACTGGCGGGCGCGAAGGTCGCGGTGACGCCGGCTGGCGTCGTCGCGGACAGCGCGATGGCATCGGCATACCCGTTCGTGCGCGTCACGGTGACCGGCACGTTGGCGGCCGCGCCTTGCACGGCGCTGGCTGTGGGCGCACCAACCGCCACCGCGATCGCCGGCACTGGCACCGTCAGAGCGAACGACGCCGACGCGGCGCTGACGCCGCTCCCTGTCGCCGAGATATCCACGTTAGCGCTGCCCGTCGCGGCCGTGGCGCTCACCGTGATCGTCGCGGTGCTGGTCGTGGTGGCCCCGGTGAGCGTACTTGGCGCGAAGGCGACGGTGACGCCCGCCGGAAGTGTACCGGTGGCGAGGGTGACCGTCCCCGTGTAGCCGCCACCGCGCACCAAGGTGACCGTAGTTGTGGTGGTGGTGCCGCGCGTCGCCGTCGCGGCGGCGGAGGAGAGCGACAGGGAAATGGTGGGTGTTGGCGGCGGGGTGACCGGAGTACCGCCATCGCTGCCACCGGAGCACGCGGTGAGCAGAAGAACAACCGACGCGAGCAATCGACGCATGACGAGTTACGGAAAAAGGAGTGGATTCATGACCCCTTTATCATCAAGCCTGCGTCACCAACTGCAACCGAACTGAACCATGCGGTACGTTTCGTAGTAATAGACTTACGGGTGGTCCCGCGACGGGCACTCCCGTGTCGGCGCGCCGTTCTCCCGGTGGTGGTGCTGTTGCCGGCGCTACCGCCCGCTACATTCCGGAAGCAGTTCGCTTCAACCCTCTCGCCGCTGTCGCAATGGCCCTCGATACCTTGCTGGCGAGCGCGATTCCCGCGCTCCCTTCCGTAGAGCTCACCGCCCACCCGGGCGACCTGTTCAACATCGATGCGGCGCTCACCGAAGAAGAGCGCGCCATTCGCGACACCATCCGTCGCTTTGTCGATGAGCGCATTCTGCCCATCATCGGCGACTGCTACGTGCAGGGGCGCTTCCCGGATGAACTCATCCCCGAGCTCGCAGAACTCGGAGTGCTCGGCGCCAATCTCCCCGAGGAGTATGGGTGCGCGGGCCTCTCGAGTGTGGCCTATGGCCTCATCATGCAGGAACTCGAGCGCGGCGACTCCGGCATCCGCTCGTTCGCGTCGGTGCAGGGCGCGTTGGTCATGTATCCCATCTTCGCCTTCGGCAGCGAAGCGCAGAAGCGGGAACTGCTCCCCAAGCTCGCCAAGGCCGAACTGATTGGCTGCTTCGGTCTCACCGAACCCGACTTCGGCTCGAATCCGTCGGGGATGATCACGCGCGCCCGCGAGCAGGCGGACGGCAGCTGGATCATCAACGGTGCCAAGATGTGGATCACCAACGGCTCCAAGGCCGATGTGGCGATCATCTGGGCCAAGACCGGCGACAGCACCGACGACACCAGCATCCGCGGCTTCGTCGTCCCGACGAACACACCCGGCTTCCAGGCGAAGGATCAGAAGGGCAAGTTGTCGCTGCGTGCCAGCGATACGTCCGAACTCGTGCTGGTCGACGTGCATGTACCGGCCGATGCGATTCTCCCGTTGTCCAAGGGGCTCAAGAGCCCGCTTATGTGCCTCACGCAGGCCCGGTACGGCATCTCCTGGGGCGTGTTGGGTGCGGCCATGGCGTGCATGGAAGAGGCGGTGAGCTACGCCAAGACGCGCGTCATGTTCGATCGCCCCATTGGCGGGTTCCAGATTCAGCAGGTGCGCCTCGCCGACATGCTTACGGAGATCGTGAAGGGGCAGCTCGTGTCGCTGCACCTGGGTCGCCTCAAGGACGCCGGCAACTTCACGCCCACGCAGGTGTCGCTGGCCAAGCGCAACAACGTCGATATCGCGACGAACATCGCGCGCGAAACGCGCCGGCTGTTGGGGGGCAACGGTATTCTTGCCGAATACGGCGCCATGCGTCACATGGCGAACCTCGAGAGCGTCTACACGTACGAGGGCACGCACGACGTGCACTCGCTCATCTTGGGCCAGGCGCTCACGGGGTTGAACGCGTTCAAGTAAGCGGAGGACGGCGGTCGCACCGCCGATCGCGCGCGCGGGGCCCGGTTCTGATAAAGAACCGGGCCTTTCTCTTTCCCAGTTGGTGAAAAATGAATCGAGGCGCGTAATGCGTTACTGGACTGTGACGCTCGTGTCACTAGTTTCTGCCGCACAACGACGTCGAGTGATTTCGTTACCTCACCTCTGGGAGAATGATGCACATGCTGCACTCCGCCGTCCGCAATGTCGCGGCCAGGGCGCGCGCGCTCATGGCCGCGCTCGGGCTCGCTGCCATGAGTCTGGCGCCACGCGACGCTGTCATGGCACAGGCCGCCGGTTCCATTGCCGGAACGATCGTCAACGAGAAGAACGGCTCCCCCATCGGCGATGCGCAGATCTCCGTTGAAGGGCGCAATATCGGCACGACGTCGGACGCCGCGGGTCGCTTTCGGCTCGCCGCGCTGACCGGGAGTGGATCGGTACAGCTCACGGTACGTCGGATCGGGTTCCAGCCCAAAACCGTTGGCGCCACGATCGGCGATGGCAGCGTGCGCATCGCCATGTCTGAACGCGCCATGGAGCTCACATCGATGGTCGTCACGGGAACGGCGGGCGTCGCGGAAAAGCGCGCCATCGGTAACGCCGTGTCTACAGTGAATGCGGCAGAAGTTGTGGCCACGCAGCCGGTGAGTTCATTGCAGGAATTGCTCAACGGTCGCGCCTCTGGCGTCAGCGTCGTGGCGAGCTCGGGCCAGGTGGGGACAGGCTCGCGCATTCGCGTGCGTGGCGCGAGCTCGCTGTCACTCTCCAACGATCCGTTGATCTACGTCGACGGTGTGCGTGTCGACAACACGCAGGCGTCGGGCCCGGCCAACCAGGGGTTCGGGTCGGCCTCCATCTCTCGCTGGAACGACTTCAATCCCGATGACATCGAGAGTCTGGAAGTCATCAAGGGGCCGGCCGCGGCAACGCTCTACGGCACCGAAGCGTCCAACGGCGTCATCCAGATCATTACCAAAAAGGGGGCCGCTGGGCGCCCGGTGTGGAATGTCACGGCGCGTGGCGGTTCGAGCTGGGTCCCCGACGTGCTCACGCGTTTCGAAGACAACTACGGCACCGTCCCGCGCGCCGGCAGTGCGACGGCGCTTGACACGGTCAGCATCTCCACGCGGCAGCTGAATGATTCGCTGCAGCGCAAGTTCGGCAACGACATTTTCACCAACGGCACGCTACAGGACATTCAGATGTCGGTGTCCGGCGGGTCCAGCGCCGTGCGCTACTACGTGGGCGGCGGATACGAGGAGAATCAGGGGGCAGAGCGGGTCAATCGTCTGCGGCGCACGAATCTGCGCGTGAACCTCCAGGCGAATCCGTCGCCAAAGGTCGACCTGCAGACGAGCCTCGGATACACCACCGGCCGCACCTATCTGCCCTATGAATCCGGCGGCGGCGGCGCGGTGTGGGGGACCGTGTTTTCGTCGCCGAGTTTTCTGTACGGCGGCGTGAACGTCCCGTCGCGAAACCCGAATAATCCGCAACTCGGGTTTCGCTCGGGGCCGCCGAACGCATACTACGAAGCGTACGACGTCTTCCAGGATGCCGACCGTTTCACCGGCAGCTTCCAGTTCACCAATCGTCCGACGAGCTGGCTCAATCACCGCTTGATCGTGGGCCTCGATCGGCTCGCCGAAAACAACGAAGATCGCACGCCGCGCAACGACATCATCGGCGCGACGTACGCGTCGTTCGCCGGCAGTGGCCTGCCGACGGCGGGTTCGATCTCGACGTCGACGCGCGACGTGACGCTCACGTCGTACGACTACGTGGCGAACGCCGATTTCCAGCTGTCCGGCGCCGTGAAGAGCGTGACGTCGGCTGGCGGACAGATTTACCTGCGTCAGTCGCGGCTGCGCTCCATCAGCGGTTCGACGTTCCCGGCGGTCGGGCTCACGTCGATCGCATCGGCGAGCATTCGCAACGTCGGCGGCGACGAGTTGGTCCAGAACAACACCGTCGGCGCTTTCGTGCAGCAGCAGTTCGTCTGGAACGATCGTCTGTTCCTCACTGGTGCAATCCGCACCGACGACAACTCGGCATTCGGGACGAACTTCGACGCCGTCACGTATCCCAAGCTGAGCGCGTCGTGGGTCTTGAGTGAAGAGCCGTCACTGCCGATTCCGGCGTTCTTCAATCAGCTGCGCGTCCGTTCGGCCTATGGCGCGAGCGGTCTGCAGCCCGGCGCCTTCGATGCCATTCGCACCTACACCGCGTCGGGTGGGTTCCTCACGCCGTCGTCCGCTGGCAATCCGGATCTCGGCCCCGAGCGCAGCACCGAACTGGAGCTTGGCCTCGACGCCGGGATGTGGAACGACCGTCTCGGTCTCGAGCTCACGTATTTCGCGGGCTCGACGAAAGACGCGATCCTCTCGCGTCAGGCGCCGCCGTCCAACGGGTTTCCGGGGCTCCAGCTGTTCAACGCCGGACAGGTCGATCGCTCCGGCCTCGAATGGTTGCTGCGCGGGACGCCCATTCGCCGCGACAATGTTTCGCTCGAACTCACGCTCAGCGGCTCGGTCAACAGCTACAACATTGCATCGCTTGGCGGCACCACCGATTTCGTGTCGCTCAGCAGCAATGTGGCGCACAAGGTCGGCTACGCGCCCGGCGCGTGGTGGGACCGGCGCATTGTGAGTGCGGACTACGACGCCACCACCAAGCGTGCAACGAATCTGCTGTGCGACAATGGCAACGGCGGCACGGTGGCGTGTGCGACCGCTCCGCGCGTGTTTCTCGGGAATTCGGTGCCCACGCAGGAAGGATCGTTCTCCGCGGGCTTGACGCTGTTTCGCAATCTTCGCGTGAACGCCTTTGTCGACTGGCGCGGTGGCTACAAGAAGCTCGACGGCAACTATCGTGTGCGCTGCGGCGCGTTCGTGCTCTGCCGCGAGCTCTACTACCCCGACGAAGTGCAGGACAAGGCGTTGCTGGGTGCCGTGCAAGCCGGTACGGCCTACACGCACCATCTCATTTCCGACGCGAGCTTCGCACGCTTCCGCGAACTCGCCGCGACCTACACGCTGCCGCAATCGTTCGCGAAGCGCCTCGGCGCCAGTCGTGCCTCGGTCACCGTGGCGGGACGCAATTTGGGTCTATGGACGAACTTCCCGGGCATTGAACCGGAAGCGTCGTTCAATGGTGGCACGCGCGGCGGTGCATTCGGACAGTGGGAGCAGAGCGTGCTGCCGCAGCTGCGCCAGTTCGTCACCACCGTCAACTTCAACTTCTGATCATCATGCACAAGTCGATGAAGCTTTTGACCGCGGTGATCGTGCTTGGCGTTACCGCAGCGTGCGGTAACTTCGATCGCCTGCTCACGGTGCAGACGCCCAGTCGTCTGGCCGAATCGTCGTATCTCGTGCCGGGCAATGCGGCGCTCATTTCTGCGAGCGCCGTGTCGGACTACGAGTGCGCGCTTGGCGGATACATCGTCGCGAGCGCCCTCGGTGCCGGCGAACTCGTGGATGCCACACAGACGGCAGCCCGCTGGAACTACGATCGCCGCAATGTCGAAGCGGTGGATGCGCTGTACTCCACCTCAGGGTGTGAAGGTATTGGCGTGTATACGCCGATCAGCACCGCTCGCTACACCAACGATCAGACGGTGAGCAAGCTCGAAGGCTGGAGTGATAATGAGGTCCCAAACCGCCAGCGGCTCATTGCGCTGAACTCCGCGATGGCCGGCTTCAGTCTGCTGTTGCTCGGTGAAGGGTTCTGCGAAGGCGTCATCAACCTTGGTGCCGCCCTGACGCCGGCGCAGCTCTTCGACTCGGCTGAAGTCCGCTTCACGCGCGCCATTACGGCTGCGACCGCCGCGGGCGACGCGTCCGTGCTCAACCTCGCCTACGTCGGGCGCGCACGGGCGCGCATCAACAAGGGCGCGAAGGTCGGTGCGGCCGAAGATGCTGCGCGCGTACCGGTGGGTTTCGTCTACAACGCGACCGCCGATGCCACGATCGGTCGCCGCAACAACCGCATCTTTCAACAGGTGAATCAGTCGAACAACACCTCCGTGGCGCCGGCGTATCGCACGCTGAACGATCCGCGGGTGTCGGTCACCGATATCAACCGGACGGCGGCCGATCAGGTGAATCGCCTGTGGAACCAGAACAAGTACGCGAGCCTCACGGCTTCGTATCCGATTGCGACCGGTATCGAGGCGCAGCTCATTCTGGCCGAGGCGCGCGGCGGCACCGACGGGGTGAACATCCTGAATACACTGCGGGCGCGTTCTGGCGTGGCGCTGCCGGCACTCACCGCGCAGGAAACCGCGAGCTTCGACGCCGCCGTGGCGGAAGAGCGTCGGCGCGAGCTCTTCCTGCAGGGGAACCGGTGGTTCGACATGAAGCGGTTCAACGTGGTGCAGGTGCCGGCTGCCGGCGCGCTGTATCCCAAGGGCGGTGTGTACGGCACCCAGCGATGCTGGCCGTTGCCGGACGTGGAAAAGCTGGCCAACCCCAATTTCCGGGGCTAGCGGTAACCACCGGGGCAGGCGCTGGATGCCGCCTGCCCCCACCTCCGAGCCTCCTGTCCCGCCTGTTTCGGAAAACGCGACGCTGCCGTCGCGTTTTTTGTGTTTTGGCGTGCCACCCGTGTTGCCCCGCGCATGGCCGGTCCCTAGCTTCCCCTCCGTAACGTCTCATTCCTACCTGACACTCGAACGGAGCGGCAGCGGTGAAGATCGCCGTGTGCATCAAGCGTGTCCCCGTCATGGAAACCAAGTTCGCGATCGCGGCCGATGGCACGCGTGTGGACGAGGCGGGGCTCAAGTACGACGTCAATGACTTCGACCTCTGGGCTATCGAGGCGGGTCTCCAGCTGAAGGAAAAGAACGGCAACGTGGGCGAAGTCGTTGCGGTGTGCCTTGGTCCCGACGCGGCCCAGGAGCAGATCCGCAAGGCGCTCGCGATGGGCGCCGACCGTGGTGTGCTCTTGCAGACGGCGTCCGTTCCGGCCGACGGTCTCGCCATCGCGCGGGCGCTGGCAGCGGAGCTCAAGGATGGCGGCTATGACCTCATTCTCTTCGGTCGCATCGCCATCGACTCCATGAACCAGATGACGGGACCCATGGTGGCCGAGCTGCTCGACCTGCCGTGTGTGACGAACGTCTTCAAGCTCGAGATCGCCGGCGGCGCGGGTCGTGTCGAACGTGCGCTCGAAGGGGCGAGTGAAGTCGTGGAGTTTCCGCTCCCGGCCGTGCTCACCATCGATGACGGTCTCAACAAGGAACGTCTGCCGAGCCTCAAGGGCATCATGGCGGCCAAGAAGAAGCCGCTCGATGTGAAGCCGGCGCAGCTTGGCGACATCAAGGTGTCCGTCGCGAAGATGGCGCTGCCGCCCGAGCGCGCGGCCGGGCGTATCCTCGGCGAGAATGCCGATGCGGTCCCCGAGTTGGTCCGCCTCCTCCAGACCGAAGCGAAGGTGCTCTGAGCCATGGCCAACGTTCTTGTTTTTGCCGAAGTGCGCGGCGGTGAGCTGCGCAAAGTAGCCTTCGAAGCGGTGACCGCTGCGCGTCAGCTGGCCGACCTCTCCGGCGGCGGCAGCGTGCACGCGGTGCTCGCCGGCGCGGCCGGTATTGGCAGCAAGGCCGGTGCGCTCGCCGAATACGGCGCCGACTCGGTGCTCGTGCTCGAACACGCAGGCTTCGCGCAGTACAACCCCGAAGCGCTGGCCGCCACGGTGGCGCAGCGTTTGGCGAGCGGCACCTATGGCTACGGCGTGTTCAGCGCCACGGCGCAGGGGCGCGATCTCTCGCCTCGCGTGGCCGCCAAGTTGGGGAGCGGCCTCGCCCCCGACCTGACCGGCTTCACGGTGCAGGGTGATGCGGTGCACGGTCAGCACTTCAACATGAACGGCAAGACCATCGCCACGCTCGCGCTCTCCGGCACGCCGGCGGTGTTGTCGGTGCGTCCGGCGGCGTTCCAGCCGGTCGCCAATGCCAAGCCGCTGGCCACTGAATCCATCGCTTCGGCCGCCGACCCGTCGGCGTCGCGCGTGAAGGTCGTGGAGCTCAAGCAGGGCAATACGGGAAAGCTCGACCTCAACGATGCGCCGGTGATCGTGGCGGGTGGTCGCGGACTCAAGGCCCCCGAGAACTTCAAGCTGTGTGATGACCTGGCCGACGCCTTCGGGAATGCCGCGGTCGGTGCCACGCGCGCGGTGACCGACGAAGGCTGGCGTCCGCACTCCGATCAGATCGGACAGACGGGACGGAACGTGAGCCCCAACCTGTACATCGCGGTCGGCATCTCCGGCGCCATTCAGCACCTTGCCGGAATGCGCACCTCCAAGACGATCGTCGCGATCAACAAGGACAAGGACGCGCCCATCTTCAAGGTGGCCGACTATGGCATCGTGGGTGACGTGTTCGAAGTCATGCCGGCGTTTACCGCAGCTGTGAAGGCAGCGCGCGCGCAGGGCTGAGTTGTCCGTTCGTCCAGAGGGGCCCCATCTCCAGCTCGGTGATGGGGCCCTTCATGTTTTTTTTTCTCTTAGCTTGTCGCCCTCCCGTCCACGGTCTAGCTTCGCGCCATGACTCTGTCGAACATCGTTTTTGCGGTGATCCTCGCCGGCGCCCTCTGGCTGTTTTCGCAGCAGGCGCAACGGCTCGTGCGGTGGCTCAAGTTGGCCAAGGACGAAGTCCGGACCGACCACCCCGATATCCGCACCAAGAACTTCCTGCTCATCGGTCTCGCGCAAACGAAGATCCTGCGCGACCCGCTCGGCGGCATGATGCACGCCCTCGTCTTCTGGGGCTTCTGCGTGCTCGGTCTCGGCACCATCGAGATCATGATTCAGGGGCTGTATACGCCCTTCACGTGGGACGTACTTCTGCCGCGACTGCTGTACGTGCCGTATGTCTTCTCGCAGGAGATCTTCGCGGTCTTCGTGCTGCTGCCCGTCGGATACCTGCTGTATCGCCGCCTCGTCATCCGCCCCAAGCGTTTCACGGTGGATGCCGTGCACAGCGGCGAAGCGGTGCTTATTCTGAGCGTCATTGCCGGCCTCATGGTCACGCTGTTGCTGCTCTTCGTGGGCGACGCGAAGCAGCCGGGTGCCGATATGAGCGGTCGTGTGATCACCTCCATGCTGCTGCCGCTGTTCAGCGGCATGTCGGCAGAGACGGCACACGTCATGGCGCGCGTCTCCTTTTGGATCCACGCGCTCGGCATTCTGTGGTTCCTCAACCACCTGCCCAAGTCGAAGCACCTGCACGTGCTGTCGTCGCTCATCAACGTGTGGTTCTCCAACACGAGTGGGCCGGGGCGCGTCGGGGCCATGCGTCCCATGGATCTCGAAGCCGAAGACGCCGAGCAGTTCGGCGCCAGCGACGTCGAGCATCTCACGTGGAAGAATCTTCTCGACGGGTACAGCTGCACGGAGTGTGGTCGGTGTACGGCAGCGTGCCCGGCCAACATCACTGGCAAGGCGTTGTCGCCGCGCATGATTGTGGTGAAGACTCGTGCGCGGCTGACGGAAAAGGCCACGGCGCTCGACGCCATCACGGCGGGTGGCGGCACCGCGACGGTTGAACAGCAGGCGGTGCTCGACAAGAACCTGCTCGACGACTGGATCACCGAAGATGAGCTCTGGGCCTGCACGTCGTGCCGTGCCTGCGTAACCGAGTGCCCGGTGAGCATCGATCAGCTCGACATCATCAACGAGCTGCGTCGCGATCTCATGCTCATGGAGTCACGCTTCCCCGAGGAACTGCAGCCGGCACTCACGAGCCTCGAGCGCAACGGCAGCCCGTGGGCGTTCAGCGCCTCGGACCGCGAGCAGTGGGCTGAAGGGATGAACATCCCCACCATGGCGGAGATGGCCGCGGCGAACGAAAAGCCCGACATCCTGTTCTGGGTGGGGTGCATGGGCTCCTTCGACGATCGCGCCAAGAAGATCACGGTGGCGTTCGCGCGCATCCTGCAGGCGGCCAACGTGAAGTTCGCCATTCTCGGTCAGGAAGAGACCTGCCACGGCGATCCCGCGCGTCGCATGGGCAATGAGTACCTGTACCAGATGCTGGCCAAGGGCGTCATCGAAACGCTCAATGGCTACGAGCTCAAGACCATCGTGACCTTCTGTCCGCACTGCTTCCACCAGATGGGCAAGGAGTTCCCCGATCTGGGCGGGCACTACGAAGTCATTCACCACACCGAGTACATCGAGCGACTGCTCAACGACGGGCGCGTCCCGCTCGACACCGAGCATGGTCAGCGTCTCAAGGTCGCCTATCACGACTCGTGTTATCTGGGGCGCTACAACGAGATCTACGACGCACCGCGCAACACGCTCAAGAAGGCGCTGCCCATCGTGGAGCTGGTCGAGCCGGCGCGCACCAAGAGCCGTGGATTGTGCTGTGGCGCCGGCGGCGGCCGCATGTGGATGGAAGAGAACGTCGGCAAGCGCGTCAATGTCGAACGCAGCGAAGAGCTGCTCGCGACCGGCGCCGATCAGATCGCCGTCGCGTGCCCCTTCTGCATGACCATGATTACCGACGGCGTGACCGGCGCCGGTCGAGATGTGCCGGTGCTCGATATCTCCGAGGTGGTCGCGGCACAGCTTCGGTGAACAACGCTGGTGCGGTCGAGTCGCTGTACCAGCGAAGTGCAGTGACGGCGAATCGCGGTGACGGCGCCGCTTGCATAGGTGCGCCTCGGGCGCGATGCGAGCAAGACTCACGCAGGGCTCGCGCAAGGGGAAGAAGTGGCGGGTACGCGCCGGGATCAGAGTCGCGGTCGAACTCGACTGCAGCGGTCAATCGTGGTCACCCCCCGCGACAACTGGCCCTGTGATGACGCAGCCACGGTGCCCGCGCTCGCCCCGGGGAGCGAATCCCTGAGGGGGTGACGCCGGCGCGCATCAGCGCGCTCGGCCACCCCCGAAGAGAGTCGCGATCGGGGTGAGCGCGGGCACCGTGGCGTCTCGCGTGTAAAGCGCTACGGCACCACTACGGCACGACCACTTCGCGCCGTAGTCGGATATCTCGGCTCGACGCACCAACCATCACGCGCCACGTGCCGGGTTCCTCGATGAGCATCAGCGACTCATCGAGGAACTTCAGCTGTGCGCGCTTCACGTCGAAGGACACGCGTTGCGTCGCACCCGGCTCCAGCGTAACGCGTGCAAATGCCGCGAGCTCGGTAATGGGCCGCGCCACGCGCGCGAGCACATCGCGCAGATACAGCTGGGCGACTTCATCGCTCTGCCGCGTACCGCTGTTGCGCACGGTGAACGACACACGCAACGCGACGCTGTCGGTCACCGGCCGCACGACGACATCGAGACTGTCGTACGTGAAGGTGGTGTATGACAGGCCGTGGCCGAACGGAAAGAGCGGGTGGCCGGTGAGGTCGAGATAGTCATCGCCGCGACCCGTAGGCTTGTGCGCGTAATGCAGAGGCACTTGCCCTTCATGCAGGGGAAAGGTGAGCGGCAGGCGCCCCGCGGGCGACGTTCGACCGAAGAGCATGTCCGCCACGGCGTGCCCACCCTCCTGGCCCGGGTACCAGACGTCGAGTACGGCATCCACCTGCTCGATCCAGGGCATGGTAATGGCGCTGCCCCCAACCAGCACCACCACGACCGGTGTCCCCGTCGCGGCCACAGCCCGAATGAGCGCCTCCTGTTTCCCCGGAAGTCCCAGCAGCGCTCGATCACGGAACTCTCCTTCTTCGATGCCGGCCACCACCACGGCCACATCGCACGTACGCGCCAGCTGGGCCGCCGAGGCGATCTGTGCAGCCTGCGTGTCGCGGATGCCGGCATCCCACAGCAGGCGGAGTCGCGCGTTGCCGGTGGCTTCGTAGTACTCGAGCCGCAAGCGCACCGTGCTGCCAGGGGCGGCCCGCAGCGTGGCGCGCTGCGTACCGAATGACGCCTTCTGCCAGCGTTCGATGCGAAGAGTATCGTTGACGTACAGCCGGTAGCCGTCGTTGCCCTCCACGGCAATCGTGCGCACGCCGCTCGCCGGAATCTTGAGCGTGCCCTCCCAACGCGCACTGAACCAGTCGAATGGAATGCCGCGGCCGGGCGCGCTCAGCGTCCACTGAAAGTTCACCTGCGCATCCCGGCGGACGAGCGTCGGTTCATTGCTGAAGGTGGCGTTGTCCCAGTACCGCCCGCGGAGTCCCGCCACGGAGTGGCCACTGCTGTCGTATGCAAAGGCAGCGGCAGGAATCACCTCGAGATCGCGCCACATTCGTGGCACACCGGCGTGCATGCGTACCACGGCGCCTCGCGGCGCGCCGGCAGCGATGCCGTCGGCGATACTCACCGCGCGTGCTCCCGGCGGTGAATACCCGCCCACTCGCGCCTCGCCGGCATCAGCGCCGATCACCGCGATGCGTTGGGCGCCCCCGCTCAGCGGCAAGCGATTCCGGACATTCCGCAGCAGGACGAACGACGCCGATGCGGCGTCGCGTGCGAGTTGCACATGGGCGGGCGTGCGCGATGCCTGCGCGGCGCTGTCGACGTTCACGTACGGATGTTCGAACAGTCCAAGCGCAAACTTGACGCGCAGTACGCGCAACACCGCACTGTCGATGGCGGCCTGGTCGATGCCGCCGGTACGAAACGCATTGAGCCACGCCCGGTGCTGCGCGTACTCCGACTGGAAGATCACGTCCAAACCCGACTCCAGCGCATGCTTCGCAGCGGCAGCGGTATTCGCTTCCGTGTGATGCAATACGATCGACCCGCCGGTGGCTGCCGCATCGGAAATGACGAACCCATTGAAGCGCCACTCACGCTTGAGCACGTCGTTCAGGAGATGCCGGTTCTGCGATGCCGGCTGCCCGTCGACTGAGTTGTACGCGCTCATGATGCTGCGCGCGCCGGCATCGAGCACCGCCGACTTGAACGGCGGAAGGTATCGCTCGCGCAACAGGCGCTCGCTGAACTCGATGGGGTAACTGTCTCGCCCACCATCCCCGACGTTGGCCACGAAATGCTTCGGGGTGGACACGATGCCACGTGACTCGAACGCCTGAATGTAGGCGCGCCCCATCGCCGAGGAGAGGAGCACGTCTTCGCCATACGTCTCTTCGACGCGCCCCCAGCGGACATCATTGGCGATGTTCACCACCGGCGAGAGCGAATGTCGAATACCACGCGAGCGTGCCTCCGTCGCAATCGCGCCCGCTACGCGTGCCACGAGTGTCGTATCCCACGAGGCGGCCAGACCGATCGCCTGGGGAAACGTCGTGGCCCCTTCACGACCGAGGCCATGCAGCGTCTCTTCGAACGGGAGTAACGGAATCCCGAGTCGCGTGGAGTCGACGAAATAGCGCTGCAGCGCGTTGATACGGGCTGCATGGGCGCGCGCGACGGCGGCGGCGGGAAGCGAATCGCTGCGGGCCGCATCCGCTCGCATTCCGACGGGCACATTGATCTGCAGGCCGAATGCACCGTTCCGGTAGTCATGGGTCGGGTCGTCCCGGTCGCCCGGAATCATGAAGAGCTGCCAGAACTTCTCGTCGAGCGTCATGCGCCCGAGGAGATCCTGAGCACGGGCGGCGGGGGAACGTGCCGGATCCCGATACGGCGCCGTCGCGGGCGGCGCAGACTGCGCGCGCATGGTCGGCGCCAACGCCGTGGTGCCGACGGCAAAGGCGGTGCTGCCAATGAACAGCGGGCGGAGCAGGGGGAAGAAAGCCATCCCCAAGGCTACTCCACGGCAGTTACCGGCGCACGTCCTGCTGAATCTCGAGATCCGCCTGCGCGGCGGCGAGCGCGGGGCCGCCAAAACGCACCAGCGCGAACAGTACATACTTACCGGCCGGAAGCGCCGGCATGTTCACCCGATACTTCTCTGTCTTGCCCGCATCGATGCGCTTTCCTTCCACGAAAGCGACGGCGTCGACCACGTTGCCCTCTCCATCGCGAACCTGCAGCTCGCCGATGATTTCCGTGGCCACGCTACCGATGTTCTTGTAGGTGATCTCGAGCTGCTTGCCCTTGAGCACCAAGTCTACGACTTCGCCGTCAACCGCCGGCGTCGTGGGACGTTCCGGAGGCGACTGCGCACGAAGCGACGCGCCCGGGTACAGTGCCAGCAGCGCCAGCACGAAAATCACGACCACCACCAGCGGGGCGCGGAACGGAGAAGGGCGAAGAGGCTTCATGCCCACGTCTTATGGAAGGATGATGCCAAGCGGTTCTTCCCCGAAAAGCTCCGAAATCTGCCGAACTGGGACGGAATTTGTGGCTTGTGCGCTACAGTCGGTGTCGGCATCGTGCTGCATTGTGCTGAAATCTCACTGTAGAGAGTCCGGACCCGAGGCAGATTCCGGGAACGACTCACTACTCCGGTAGTTAGTCGTCAGGTACGGCGACGTGGCCGCTCGAATAATCAGCCCGAGGTCGTAAATGAGTCCCTCCGAAAAAAATGTGGCTGACACCACCGACACCGCGCTGCTGTCGGCGATTGTCGATACCGCGGGAAGTGTGATACTGGGGCTCCGCCCAGACGGGCTGATCTTCGCGTGGAATCGCGCGGCTGAACAGCTGTATCAGACGCCCAAGCAGGAAGCCCTGGGAACGAGCTACGTCGATCGCTTCATTGCCCCCGAGCATCGCGCGTTCGTCAAGGCGGACATTCAGGAAGTGCTCGCCGGCAAGCGCACGCTCAACTTCGAAGATGATTCCATCCTCCCGGACGGAACGCGTCGCACGCTGATCTGGAACGTCACGCGCGTCATGAGCGACGATGGACAGCCATCGGGGATCGTCGCGATCGGACAGGACATCACGGAGCGCAAAGAAGCGGAGGAGCGGTTCCGCGTCATCTTCGAACATGCCCACGACGGACTCCTCATCTCGGACGCCAGTGGCGTCGTCGACTGCAATCCGGCGGCGCTGACGATCCTCGGCCTCGAAGACAAATCACAGCTTATTGGAAAGCGGCCCGCCGCGTTTTCTCCCGAAATGCAGCCCGATGGACAGCACTCCGACGATAAGTCGCGTGCCCTCGGCGCCGTGACGCTCACGCAAGGCGCGCACACCTTCGACTGGACGCATCAGCGACCGGACGGGACACTCGTACCCGTCGAGGTCAGTGTGCGCCACGCCAACGCCAGCGGGCGTCGCGTCTCGGTGGTCGCATGGCGCGATCAGACGCGTCGCGTGGAACTCGAACGCGAGCGCGCGCTCGTGCAGGAACGGCTCGATCTCGCGCAGAAAATGGAGGCTGTCGGACAGCTCGCCGGTGGGGTCGCGCACGACTTCAACAACTTGCTGGCGGCCATTCGCAACGCCGTGCAACTCGCGCTCTACGACGTGCCCGTCGACTCGCCAGCGCGTCCCGATCTCGAGGTGGCCATCCAAACCGCTGAGCGCGCGGCGGGGCTCACGAGGCAACTGCTGGCCTTCAGTCGACAGCAGCCGCGCTCCGTGACCGCCATCGACCTCGCCGCGCTGGTGCGCGAACTCATGCCGCTGCTTCGCACGTCCATGCCATCGAATGTGACGTTGCGACTTACCTCGCAGCCCATCGATGGCCGCGTGGTCGCCGATCGCAGCCAGCTCGAGCAAGTCATCCTGAACCTTGTCCTCAACGCGCGTGACGCCATGCCGCACGGCGGACAGATCGGCCTCGCGGTGTGGGTCGATCACATCAGGCAGCAGGTGATGTTCAGCGTCGCCGACACGGGAATCGGCATGGATGACGCCACGAAACAACGCATCTTCGAGCCGTTCTTCACGACCAAGCCTATGGGGTCCGGTACGGGACTCGGACTCTCGGTGGTGTATGGAGTGGTTACGCAGGCTGGCGGAACGATTCGTGTAGACAGCGAGCCTGGCCGTGGTACCACCATGCGTGTGGCACTCCCATACGTTGCCGCCGATGACGTGTCCCGCACCGAAGAGCTCTTGCCCTCGCTGGATACCGCGCATGGCGTGCTGCTCGTTGACGATGAAGCGGCGGTGCGTACGACCACACGTCGCCTGCTCGAGCGCAATGGGTGGACGGTCCTCGAGGCGGCCAACGGGGAAGAGGGGTTGGCGCTCTTTCATCGGCATCGCAGCAAACTGGCCATCGTCCTCACCGATGTGCGCATGCCCGTGATCGACGGCGTCACGTTGGCTCGTCGCATTCGGGAGGAAGCGCCTGGTTTTCCCGTGGTCTTCTTTTCCGGGTATGACGAGCTCGATCAGCACGACGTGGCGCAGGTGACGAATGTCCCGCTGCTCCCAAAGCCGTTCGCCTCGGCCGAGCTGTTCGCCGTGCTGCGTCAGGCGCTCGCTGCCGAATAACGCGAGCGCCTGGGACCTCAGCGTGCGTGACGCAAGTGCAGAAGTTGCACGCTCTGTTTGATGATTCCGTCCTCGTAAGGCACGACGTCGGTGTGCACGAGTTCGAGACCCACGTCCGGCAGGTGATCGCGAAAGGCCGGTAGCGCCAGTCGGCCGGGATCGGCGACGATCGCCTCCCCATCGGGTGCCAGCGCCCGCTTGAGGCACGCACCAACCAAGGTGGCGTACTCCTTTTCGTAAAGCACATCGGCCGCAATGACGACATCGAACGTGCCGATGTCTTCGGGCCATGCGCGCCAGTTTACCAGGCGCGCCTGCGGCTCACGGCCAAGATTGCGCGCCGCATTGCCGCGCGCCATGTGAATGGCGTCTTCGTAATAGTCGGTCGTGGTGACATCGAAGCCTGCGGCCATCGCGGCCGTGGTGTCGAGCCCAAGTCCGCATCCCATCTCCAACAGCCGCCGACCGTTGCCAGAGCGCGCGAGCAGCGCGCCGGCGAGCACACGCGCCGACGGCCACAGATCGGCCCAGTACGGCAGGCGTTCGTCCATGACGTAATCGGCTTCGCTGATCAGGTGATCGGCGTTGGCCGGCTTGAAGAGGGTGAACGTCCGCTGCGCATGCCCGGCGCCCACAGTAACCGCTTCGAAGGCCGTGCTGTACTTCTGCGAGAACGCTGCGTCGAGTGCGTCACCGTGCAGATTGACGAGCGCACCGGTCGCCGGCGTCGGCGTCGAGGTCGCCTCGCTCACGTGGACTGCCCCGGCGTCCCCGCAACGAGCGGCGGCGCATCGGGGAGGAGAATCGCCTGCATCAGGCTGCCCGCTTCGACGCAGTCTTGCGTGGCGGGGACTTCGAGCAAGGCATCGGCCATGGCCATCGTACGCAACAAGTTGGACCCCTGCGCGCCGGACAGGCGCGCCTCCAGCGAACCGTCCGCTCCAGCATGCAGCGAAACGCGAAGGAAGTAGGTGAGTGGAGCCGGTGTCTCGGCGCGATCCAGCATGCGAACCGGAACGCGGAGATGATGCACGGCGGTGTACCCACCCAGTGTGCGGATGAACGGCCACGCAAAGAGGGCTCCGGTGACCATCGTTGACACCGGATTGCCCGGGAGGCCAAGCCAAGGCACACCGCGCACTTCACCGGTGCCAATGGGGCCGCCCGGACGAATACGCGCGCGCAAGAACTGCTGCGCACCGCCCAGGGCGGCCAACGCATCACGCGTGAAATCGTGTGCACCAACCGAGACACCGCCGGTGGTCACGAGAAGATCGCAGCCGGCGTCGAGGGCATCGCGTAACGCCGACGTAAGCCCGTGGAGTGTGTCGGGCGCCAGTGGTGCCATCGTCACGTCGGCGCCCGCGCCGCGCAACAGTGCCGGCAGCGCGTAGCTGCTCGACGAAACAATACGATGTCCGGCGAGAACGTCGTCGAAACGATCGAGCATGACGAGTTCATCGCCGCTCGATACGACCGTAACGCGCGGTGCCCGGTACACCGACACCTCGGCCGCGCCGATCGACGCGAGCGCGCCGACATGCGACGAGCGCAACGTGGTCCCCTTGCCGAACAGGACGGAACCGGCGGCGATGTCTTCGCCGCGCGGGCGCACGTTGCCACGGCCGGCGGTGTCACGATCGTTGCGTATCGATACCTGCGTCTCGCCGCCGTCGGTATCTTCGACGCGAACCACGACGTCGGCCCCGGGAGGGAGCGGCGCGCCGGTCATGATGCGGACGGCGGTGCCGCGCTGCACCCACGGCAGCGCCGCGGCGTCGGCGCCGGCGACACTCGTGCCGATTACCGGAAACACTCGCGGCGATGTCGCCGAAGCGCCAAGCACGTCGGCGCGCTGCACCGCGTAGCCATCCATGCCGGCGTTGTCCCAGGGCGGAAGCGCAATGCGACTGTATACGTCCTGCGCCAGCGCGCGTCCCAATGCCGCCGTCAGCGGGACACGCTCGATCTGCTCGCGTTGTGCCGCATGGCGCTGCGCCTGCTGCAGAATCGTGGTGAGCGCATCGTGGAAGGCGAGTCCGGTCGCCGGACCCATCCCGGCAGGCATCACCGGGCGCTGCTCACGGTGAGCGTCCCGCCCGCAATCATCGCCGCGAGCATGTCCTGCACGCGCTCTACCTCGCGTACCGGCACCGTGAAGTTGTTGGCGAGCATCGAGAAGAGCACGAGGCGCCCGTTCGCTGTGGTGACGTATCCGCTCAGCGATCGCGCCTTGTCGAGCGTCCCGGTCTTGGCGCGCACATTGCCCTGAGCCGGCGTATCGCGCATGCGATTGCGAATGGTGCCGTCGACACCCGCAATGGGCAGCGCATCACGGAAGAGCGCGAAATGCGGCGACTGTCGCATGGTATCGAGCACCTTCACGAGTGCGCGCGGTGTGACGTAGTCATGTCGCGACAGCCCACTACCGTCGCGGTATGAGGCATCCGCTGTTGAAACGCCCCACGTCGCCAGCGTTCGCGCGCCAACGGCCTGCGCACTGTCGGCGCTGCCGCTCCCCGTCTGCACGAACCCGACGGTGCGAAAGAACAGCTCGGCCATTTGGTTCTGCGACGGCTTCTCCATGCGCCGCAACACGTCGGCGAAGGCCGGAGACTCGATCACGTGCAACGTGTCGAGCGCGCGGCCCGCGGTATCACGCTTGGCAACGGCCTTGCCGCCGATCGCGATGCGCCGCGCCTGCAGTGACTCGTGCAACGCCGCCATGAAGGCATCGGCCGGATGGCGATAGGCAACGGTCAGCGTGGTGCTGTCGCCCTCCGTCAACGTGCCGGTCACAACGAGCGTGTGGCCAATGCTGTCGTATGCGGCCTCGAGGCGCGGGGCACGCGGCGTCCCCGACACCGGCGTACGAGAACGCGAAATCGCCTCCACGCGAACGGCCGGATACCGAACGGTCGGTGAGGTCGTGACCTGTACGCGACTGCCGACCGCACCACCAGCCTTCACGTGCACGTACAGCTCGCCTTCGTTGAACATCAGTTCGTCGATGGCCGCACTGTAGGCCGCATCGAAATCGTCGTACGCCCAGCCGTAGCCGGTCGTGAGTCCTGGCAGCGCATCACCCAACGGCAACACCCGCCCCGTAATTCGACGGATACCACGCGCCTCCAACGCCGCCAGCGCCCCTTCGAACGCGCTGGCCGCCCGCCCGCCGCGCAAGTTGTCGCTGATGCTCGGATCACCGCTCCCCTGCACGTATACATTGCCGGCGAACGTGGCACCGCGCTGTGTGCCATGCAGTAGAACCGGTGTCCGCCAGCGGAACGATGGCCCCAGCAGCTGTGTGGCGATCGCTCCGGTCAGCAGCTTCTGGTTTGAGGCCGGCATGAACAAACGGTCCGCGTCGTGCTGCACCAGCGTATCGCCAGAGAGGGGATCGACGACCAGAATCCCCAATCGGGCGTTCCGCCACATGGGCGATGCGACCACCGAGTCAACGGTGTGTTGCAGCAGTTGTCGCAGAGTCGGTGCCGGTACCTCGGCGACCGGCATCATCATCGGCGCGACCGGCTCAGAGCGGCGCGGCCCTACCGGCGTCTGCGTGGCGGGCGTTGCACACGCAGCGGCGGCGGCGAGCACGATGGCGGCTCTCACGGCGGCCGAAAGCGAACGTGTCCTCACGCATCGACCTCGTAGCTGCTGCTCAACGTGGAATCTTCGGCCAGGTGAACCTTGATGACGCGCGCCGTCGTGTGCGCGAGCGCGGACTGCACCCGTTCGCAAATGAATCGCGAGAGATTCTCACCGGTCGGAATCATCTTGCCATCGGCGAACTCCGGAACATCAAGATTGATGTTCCGATGGTCAAACCGGTCGCGAACTTCCCGCTGCAGCACCTTGTCCAGAAACGCGAGGTCCACCAGAAATCCCGTCTCCTCGTCGACAGGCCCTGCGACCGTCACATCGCAGACGTACGTGTGCCCGTGGTAATTGGGATGTGCACACGCGCCGAAGATTTCGGCGTTCTCCTGGTCGCTCCAATCGGGCCTGCGGTAGCGGTGCGCCGCGGCGAACATCACGCGGCGGGTGAGTGACGTGCGCGGCACGAGGCGATTACCGGAACAGCGGTACGATTACGCCGGCCGACAACGACCAGTTGCCACGCCACGCTTCACGGTTGCGTGTATCGGTAAGGATCGCGGTGGTATCCGCCGCGCGTG
>JAIXTI010000162.1 GCA_027484025.1 bacterium | reverse complement strand
GGCAGAGGCAGAGGCAGAGGCAGAGGTCGCGGTCGTGGCCCCGGCAAAAGGCTTAGCTCGCCCGCCTCCGCGAGATCACGAGCCCTACCCCAATCGTCCCGATCGTCAGCGCGATGATCTGCGCCGTCGTCAGCCCTACCGTGAGCGTGTCGTCTTTCGCACGGAAGAACTCGACAATGAACCGCTCGATCCCCGCCGAGATGCAGTACACGCCGAACAGCCAGCCGGCCTGGTGCGTGTGCTTCCGCAGCCGCCAGAGCACCGCGAACATGATGAAGCCCATGATCGTCTCATAGAGCTGCGTCGGGTGCACCGCCACCACGTCCAGCGGGTTCGTGCCGGCTGGGAACTGCACCCCGAACTGCGAACTCATCACGGCCACCGTGCTCGGCGGCGCGCCCTCGGGAAACTGCGTGGCGAAGAGACCGTTGAACGGGCGGCCGTAGTCGTCGCCTACCGCCCAGCATCCTGTGCGCCCCACGGCGTAGCCCGCCGCAATCGCAATGCCCGCCACATCGGCGATGCGCAGGAAGTTGAGCTTCTTGTATTTGATCGTGGCCCAGCAGAGCGCCACGGAACCCATGAAGCCGCCCCAGAAGACGAAGCCGCCACGGCTGAAGAACGCGCCGGGGTCGCCGGTAAGCACCACGTAGTAGGTCTTCGCGCCAATGAGCGTGCCGATGAGCGCAGCCATCACGACATCGGGGATGGCGTCGGCTTCGAGATCGTGCCCGCGGCGCCACAGCTCGCGCTGGCAGACGATCTGCGCCACCGCGAAGGCGGCGAGGACGGCGAGTCCGAAGCCGGTGACCTCGAGCGGTCCGAGGTGGAAGACCGTGGGGTGGTGCACTATGGGAGAAAGCATCGTCAGAACTTACCTGAAAAAATCCCGGGGATTGGTAGCGAGGCCGTCGCGGTCATGTCCGGTGCGGCGTGCTCCCCTTGCAAGGCCCGAAAGAGCCCGGCAGCGGCAATCATGGCAGCATTGTCGGTGGCAAGGCGCGGCGTGGGCGCGAACACGGTGCCGTTACGGCCGGCGAACCGTTCACGCATCGCCTGCTGCAGCGCGCCGTTGCATGCCACACCACCGCCCAGTACCACCCGCGAACGGCGACGGAGTTTCGCCGCGCGATACACCTTTTCGACGAGCGTCTCGATGACGGCATCCTGAAAGCCGCGCGCAATGCTCGCGCGCTGCTGCTCGATGTCCCCCGCCGCTTCCGCCCGGCGCACCGCGTACAGCACCGCCGTTTTGAGACCGCTGAACGAACAATCGAAGTAGTCATCGTCGGTGACCACCGCCCGACGTCGCAGCATGGGACGCGCGAAATAGTGCGCATGCCCATGCTCCGGACTCTCGGCCGTCGCCGCCAACTGCTCGACGGGACGTCCTCCGGGATACGGCAGTCCGAGGAGCTTGGCCACCTTGTCGAACGCTTCACCCACGGCATCGTCGCGCGTCTGCCCAAGCAGCTGATAGCGCCCCCACTCGGGGACATCGAGCAGCAGCGTGTGGCCACCACTCACCAGCAATGCGGTGAACGGCGGCTTGGCCTCGGGCTGCTCGAGGAGCGTGGCAAACAGGTGCCCCTCGCGGTGATGCACCGGCACCACTGGTAGCCCGTGCGAAAAGGCGAGCGTCTTCGCGTAGCTCGTGCCCACGAGCAGTGCGCCCACGAGGCCGGGCGCGTGCGTGACGGCGATGGCGTCGAGATCACCCAACCCACGCTGCGCATCATGCAGCGCGGCGTTGACAGCCGGCACGATGCCGGTGAGATGCTGACGACTCGCAATTTCGGGGACGACGCCGCCAAAGAGGCGATGCACATCCTGCGACAGAATCACGAGCGACTCGAGCTGCATGTCGTCGGGCGTGCCGCTGACGATAGCCGCCGACGTTTCGTCGCAGGAGGTTTCGATGCCGAGGACGCGCACGTGGAGCGTGTACCGCTTACGACTTGGGCTGCGCGAGCAGCTGCTCGAGCAGGCGCTTGTTACCGTCGTAGTTCTGCGTGAGATCCATGTGGCCGATGAGACGCTTCCGCACGACGCCTTCACGATCGATGATGAACGTCTCGGGCACACCGGTGGTGCGATAGATCCCCTGAATGGCGCCGCTGGCGTCGTGCAGCACTTCGAAGTGCAACCCGAACTCCTTCACGAAGTCGCGGATCTTCTGCTCTTCGCCGGCGTTGTCGACGCTGACCGCGACGATCTTGAGCCCCTTGGCGCCGAGCTCCTGATGCAGGCGCTCGATGGCCGGCATTTCTTCACGGCACGGGCCACACCAAGTGGCCCAGATGTTGAGCAGCACGACTTCGCCACGATAGTTGCTGAGCGATTTCATCTGCGGCGCGGCGTCGACGGTCGACGCGGCAAAGCCCGGCGCATCGCTGCCCGTGGTGACGTTGGTGAGTTCGTCCTTGAGGAAGTGCGACGCCGTGAACGCGCCGCCCACCAGAATGGCAACGATGCCCAATACCACCATCCACTGCTGCTTGGCGGTCATACGCTTTCCGTGCAGAGGTTACGCAATACGGCGATCTCGTTCTGCGGATGGGCCGCGCCGAACACCGCGTTGCCCGCCACGAACGTATCGGCACCCGCTCTCCAGCAGCGCTGAATCGTGTCGCGCGAAATACCGCCGTCCACTTCGAGCACCGCGGCGCTCTGCGACTGGTCGAGCAGGAAGCGCGCGCGCTCGATCTTGTCCACCGAATACTCGATGAACTTCTGCCCGCCGTAGCCCGGATTGACGCTCATGATGAGCAGCAGGTCGAGCATGTGCACGACTTCTTCGATCGCGCTGAGCGGCGTGCCCGGGTTGAGCGCCACACCGGCCTTCACCCCCAGCTCCTTGATGCGCATGAGCTGCCGATCGAGATGCGGCGCGGCTTCGGCGTGAATGGTGAGCACGTCGGCGCCCGCCTTCACGTAATCGTCGAAGTAGTTCTCGGGCTCGAGCACCATGAGGTGCACGTCCACCACTTTGGTGGTCGACTTCTTCACCGCTTCGATGACCTTCACGCCGAACGACAGGTTGGGCACGAAGCGGCCGTCCATGACGTCCACGTGAATCCAGTCGGCGCCACCGGCTTCGCACATGGCGATTTCCGCGCCGAGTTTGGTGAAGTCGGCACTGAGGACAGAGGGGGCGATGCGGACGCTCATGGCGCGTGTGTAGGCGAAGGGCGGGACAACGTATCGGTGCCGGTGCGGCCGTCGCTGAGGACGAGCGTGACCGGCGTTTCCGGGGCCACCTTGGCCCCGGCAGCAGGAATGGTAGAGAGCACGGTGCCGGCAGGCTTGGGCGACGGCTGGAACTGCACTTCGCCCACCTGCAGCCCGGCGTCGATGAGCGCGTTACGAGCGGCGCCCTCCTCGAGGTCGGCGAGCGACGGGATGGCGATGAGTTCGTCGGCCACCTCCACCGGCGCGGCGTTCTTCACGCTATCGGCGACGCGCTGCCGTTCGGCAGTACGCTCGGCCGCCGAGGGCTCGGGAATGCGCCCCTTGGCGATGCTGTCGAGCATCACGGCGAGCGAGTCGACACCAGTGCCGCGGCCCGGCTCGAGACGGCTCACGGTGGCGACACCGGCACCGGCGCCTATGGACACGCCGGCAATGAGCGCGACGACGGCGCGCTTGAGCCACAGGCGCGTGTTCGCGCGACCGGCCGGCGATCTTTTCTTCGCGGTCTTGGACGCAGACTTGGCGGTCGCCATCAGGCGGCTCTCCTCATGCGGGCGGCAAAGGCGCCGTCGAAGCCGTGGCGATGCGGGAGCACGCGCAGACATCCGTCGTCGAGGACGTCGTCGGCCACCACACCCGGCGACGGCGCCTCGAGCGTGAATTGCGGATGCTCCGCGAGGAAGCTCCGGATCTGGTCGTCGTTTTCTTCGAGTTCGAGCGAGCAGGTACTGTACACCAGCAAGCCGCCAGGTTTCACGACCGTCGCGGCGGCGCGCAGAATTTTCTTCTGCAGCGCACCAAGTACGGCAAAGTCGCTCACCTGCAAACGCCAGCGTGCGTCGGGGTGCCGCCGGAAGGTGCCGGTGCCGGTGCAGGGGACATCCACGAGCACGACATCGACGGGCGTGATGGCCGGGTGCAGCGCATCGGCCACGAACACCTGCAGCTTGTCGGCGTCGAGCCGACCGAAGCCCTGCATCATCTTCTCGACCCGCGCCATGTTGCGGTCGGCCGCGAGTACCAGCGACGCTCGGCGCGACAATTCGAGCGACTTGCTCCCCGGTGCCGCGCACAGATCGGCCACGACACTCCCCTCGGGGATGTCGGCGTACTGCACGACCAGCGTGGCGGCTGGGTCTTGCACGTAGAGCGCGCCCTGCTTGAAGGCGCCGAGCTCGGTGAGTGCGACACCGCTGCCAAGCCGCAGTGAGTCGGCGACACGCGGGACGTCGTGCGTTTCGACACCCGAGCCATGCAGCATGGCTTCGAGCTGTTCGCGCACCACACCATACGGGCGCACCACGATGTTGGCGGGCGCGTTGTTGGCGTCGAGCAGCGCACGCGTTTCCTCGAGCCCCCATCGTTCACTCCACCGCTGCACCACCCACCGCGGATGCGAGTGTTGCTGCGCCAACGCTTCGAGCGTATCGGCGGGCACTGGCGGTTCGATGGTGTCACGCTCGCGATCGATGCGGCGCAACACGGCGTTGGCCAGCTTGCTCGCGCCAATACCATGACGCTGCTTGGCCAGCTGCACCGTTTGCCCGATGGCCGCGTACGGCGGCACGCTCCCCATGTTGAGCAGCTGATACGCGCCAACGCGCAGCAGATCCGCGAGATCGACATCGATTTTGGCGATGCCCCCGCGCACGCGTTCGGCGAGAATGGCATCGAGCCGTCCGCGCGTGCGCAACATGCCCCACACGAGCTCCTGCACCCATCGCCGGTCACGCGCATCGAGTGGCTGCGTACGGCGTTCGAACGCGCCGTCGAGCAGCTGGCCGGCGCGCAGATCGGCGAGCATGAGCGCCACGGCGAGACGCGACTCCGTCACCGCAGGCCCCTTCTGCTCGCCCTGATACGGGCGCTTCACGGTGCTCACGTGGTGGCCGCCTCGCCGGGCAGGTCGAACATGTCGCCCACGTTCACCCCGCGCCCGCGCGACCACGCCGCGACGGTCATGCGCGGCTTACCACTGGGCTGCACGTCGAGAA
Source organism: bacterium (assembly GCA_027484025.1). Lineage (GTDB taxonomy): Bacteria > Gemmatimonadota > Gemmatimonadetes > Gemmatimonadales > Gemmatimonadaceae > Gemmatimonas. The sequence goes on along the minus strand of JAIXTI010000162.1, from coordinate 7,721 downwards.
AGCGCACGGCGCCTTCACCGCATCGTACCACGAGACCGTCGTCGTTGGCGCTGCGTACGGTGCCGGGCGGACTCGCGCGCATGGGTTCATCGAGGGCGTCGTCAGAGCCATCGCCCACCACACATGCGCCGAAGCACTTCACGTCGACACCACGCAGCGCCGCAAATGCGCCCGGCCGCGGGTCGAAGGCGCGCGCCGTGCGCGACACCAGCTCGGCGCGCTGCGAAAAATCGAGCCGCGCCATGGTACGATCGATCTTGGGCGCGTACGTGGACGCCGCATCGTCCTGAGCCACGGCGCGCGAGACGCCCGACTCGATCATCGCGAGCGCCTGCACAATGGCAAGCGCGCCCATTTCGGCGAGTTGATCGTGCAGTTCGCCGTACGTGGTTTGTGCGCCAATGGGCGTGCGCAGCACGTGCAGCATGTCGCCGGCGTCGAGCGCCGGCACCATCTGCATGATGGTCACGCCCGTCTCGGGGTGCCCCTCGAGAATGCTCGCCTGAATCGGCGCCGCGCCGCGCAACGCCGGGAGCAGCGACGCGTGAATGTTGAGCGTCCCCTGCGGCGGCAGATCGATGACCACTCTGGGCAGGATGTGTCCGTACGCGACGACCACCGAGATATCGGGGGCGAGTTCGCGCATCTGCTCCAGGAACTCGTCGCCACGCGGCTTGAGCGGCTGCAAGACGGGCAGTCCTTCCTCGAGCGCCACCACCTTCACCGGTGACGGATCGAGTTGCGTGCGCGAGCGTCCGCGCGGCTTGTCGGGTTGCGTGACCACGCCCACGACATCGTGCCCTTCGCCGAGCAGGGCACGGAGGGGCGGCACGGCGAAGTCAGGCGTGCCCCAGAAGAGAATTCTCACGGGGCCGCGACTCCTTACGCGTCCGTGCCGGCGCTCTGCTTTTCGGGGGGCAGATCGCCCACCGGCAGCACGCGCAGATTCTTGGGATACTTGGACTTCTCGTAGTCCCACTCCTTCATGGCCGAGCGCTTCTTGAGCAGGCTGAGGCGGTCGGTGAAGAGCTTGCCGTGCAGGTGATCGATTTCGTGCTGCAGGCAGCGGCCGAGGAGATTGGCAGCGTCTTCGATTTCGTACCACTCGCCGTCGATGTCCTGGGCGCGCACGGTGATGCGCGCATGACGATTCACGTCGGCGTAGATCTCGGGAATGGAGAGGCAGCCTTCTTCGCCCTTCACGAGCCCGCCTTCCTGCCGGATGATTTCCGGGTTGATCACCACGAGCTTGGTGTCGTCGGCGTCCACCACGCACAACCGCTCGATGCGCCCCACCTGCGGCGCGGCGAGCCCCACGCCCTTGGCGGCTTCCATCGTCTCGAACATGTCATCGACGAGACGGCGGAGCTCCGGCGTGAATTGCGTAACGCGCTCGGTGTCCTGCCGCAGAATGGGCGAACCGAGGACGTGAATATCGAGACGGGCCATGTGAAACGGCGGCTCAGGCGGCGGGCGTACCACCGCCGACGGCGGCGATGCGGCCCCGTTCGACGATCAGCTTGCTCTCGCCCGACTTGATGGTGATGCGGTCGGCGAGCGTCGCGGCGCCATCCTTGCCCGACGTGGCGATGTGGAGCACTTCGCCCACGATGCCGCCGGCGGTGACGATTTCATCGCCCTTCTTGAGCGTCTTGACGCGCTCTTCGTGCGTCTTGCGCTGCTTCTGCTGCGGGCGGATGAGCACGAAGTAGAAGATCGCGAAGATCGCGCCGTACATGAAAATCATCTGCGGGATGGCCTGGGTAGGCGCGCCCTGCAGGAGTGCGAAGCTGGCGATGACAGAAGCGTTCATGTGGCGGTCTTTCTGGAGTGATATCGGGCGAGCCAGTCACGGCTCCAGCCCGCGAACGTACCGGCCTGAACGGCGGCACGCGCGTCGCGCATTAACGCGACAAGGAAATGTACATTGTGCAGGCTCAGGAGGCGGAGTCCGAGGATCTCTTCCGATACGAACAGGTGCCGGATGTATGCCTTGGAGAACCGGGTGCACGCCGCGCAGCCGCACTCGTCGTCGAGCGGGCCGGCGTCGGTTCGCCACTGCGCGTTTTTGATGCTCCGGCGTCCGGTCGTCGTGAAAAATGCCCCCGTCCTCCCCATGCGCGTGGGAGCCACGCAGTCGAACAGGTCGACCCCGCGGGCGACCCCTTCCACGAGATCTTCGGGGAAGCCCACGCCCATGAGATACCGCGGACGGTCGGTGGGAAGTTCCTCGTTCACAACATCGAGCATGGCATACATGTCGGGCTTGGCCTCCCCGACCGACAACCCGCCAATCCCGTAGCCCACCCAGTCGCCGGCCCCGCGAATGGCCTGCGCCGACGCGCGGCGCAGGTCGGCATGGATACCGCCCTGCACAATGGGAAAGAGCGCCTGCACCGGCGTGGGCGCCGTAAGGTCGGTGGCCTGCAGCTGTTCGAACTCCACGCGGCACCGCTCCAGCCAGCGGATGCTGCGCTCCATGGCGACCTTGGCGAGGTCGTGCGGCGACTGCCCCGGGACGACATGATCGAACTGCATGATCACGTCGGCGCCGAGGTTGCGCTCGATGCGCATGACCGACTCCGGGGTGAACTGCTGAAGGGAGCCGTCGAGGTGGCTACGGAATTCCACCCCGCCTTCTTCAATGGTTCTCAGCCCCTCGAGCGAGAAGACCTGGAAGCCGCCGGAGTCGGTGAGCATGGGCCCATGCCACTGCATGAACTGGTGCAGTCCGCCCATGGTGCGCACGAGCTCATCGCCTGGCCGTAGGCGCAGGTGATAGGCATTGGAGAGCACCATGGTCGCGCCGAGCGTCGTGAGGTCGTCGGGGTCGAGCGACTTCACGCTGGCGAGGGTGCCGACGGGCATGAACTGCGGGGTCTGTACCGGACCGTGCGGTGTGTGGAAGACCCCGGATCTGGCGTGGCCGTCGCGGCTGGTTTCCGTGAAGCTGAACTTGGGCTCTTGGTCGGCGCTCATGGGTCGTGGTCGGGGTCGGGGCACAGCTACCACAGTCTAGGCACAGCCACAACAGTCGGGGTACTGCCACTACGGTCGGGGTCTACCAACGGTCGGGGTTTTGGTCGGGTCTTGCGCTGCGCTTCGCTGGCGCGTCGGGGTCGGGGCAGCCCCGACAGTTTATCCCCGACCCCGACGCGCCAGCGCAGCGCCGCGCGCGACCCGGCCGGGACCCCGACTGTTTGTAGACCCCGACTGTCGTGGCAGTACCCCGACTGTTGTGGCTGTACCCCGACTGTGGTGGCTGTGCCCAGACTCAACCCCGACCCAAACAAAAACCCCGACTCAGGCGGGGGTCGGGGCGAAAGTGAGGGTCAATGTCAGGGTCGGGGCAGCACCACCGCCGCTCCCTAGATCAACGCCATCGCATCGCCATACGAATAGAACCGATACTCCGATTCCACCGCGACCCGGTACGCATGCATGGTCAGGTCGTACCCCGCAAACGCCGCGACCAACATGACCAGCGTCGACTTCGGCAGGTGGAAGTTCGTAATGAGATGGTCCACGCCGCGGAACTGGTACGGCGGGCGGAGGAAGATGTTCGTCTCCCCGGTGAACGGCTGCACGATGCCGTCGGCATCCGTCGCCGTTTCGAGCGTGCGTACCCCCGTCGTGCCGATCACCCAAATCTTGTTGCCGCGCGCGCGTACGGCGTTGAGCCGCGCCGCAGCCTCTGCGGTCACCTGACACCATTCCTCATGCATCAGGTGCTGCGACGGATCCTCGTCGCTTACCGGCCGGAACGTGCCCGCCCCCACGTGCAGCAGCACGTTTACGCGCTCCACGCCCTTGGCGTCGAGCTTGGCCAGGAGGTCGTCGGTGAAGTGCAGCCCTGCTGTCGGCGCCGCGACCGAGCCCGCCTGGTTGGCGTACACCGTCTGATAGCGGTCGACGTCGTTCGCTTCGTCGCTGCGCTCGATATACGGCGGCAGCGGCACGTGCCCGTGCGTCTCGATCGCCGTCTGGACGTCGCCTGCCGTGTGGAGCTTCACGATGCGCGTGCGCCGTGGCGTCGTGTCCACGATTTCCACCGTGAACCCCTCGGCGATCGTGACCACCCTCCCCGGACGCAGCTTGCCGCCCGGATGGATCATCGCTTCGTAGTGTGTCTCGTCGACCGGGCGGAGCAGCAGAATCTCGGCCGGCCCGCCGCTCTCGCGGTGCCCCAACAGGCGGGCACGGAACACCTTCGTGGTGTTCAGGACGATCGCATCGCCGTCGGGGATGAGCCCGAGCACGTCGCGAAAGGTCTGATGTGACAGCGACCCCGTCTTCCGGTCGACCACGAGCATACGACTCGCATCGCGCGGCTCGACGGGCCGTTGCGCGATGCGAGCCTCTGGAAGCTCATAGTCGTAATCGGAGGTGCGGCTACCCTTGGCAGGCGCCGCCAACTCCGCGGAGTCGGACGAGGCGGTCATAGAAGCTGCGAAAGACAATCGAATCCAGTCTTTCGCGCAACGGCTCGGCCTGCATTCGTCCCCACCCAGTGCGTGATTGTCCCATCACGACGGTCAACGAATGGTGAAATCGGTGTCCCGTGAAACGCGTTTACCGGACCCCAGGTCCGAAATCTCGACGCGCAGCTTGTAACGGCCTGCCGTGGCCGCGCTCATATCGAGTGAGAGGTATTCCACCAGCGTCGCCGTCGCCGCGGCCGTCCGGTCGAAACTGATCGTGAACTTGTCGGGCGACTTGTTCTCGCGGCCGAGGGCGCGACCGAGCCCGTCGAGCGCCTTGAAACCGAAGCCCAGCGGCCCGCCGCGCTCCGCACGCTCCACCGAGATCGCCACCCGGTACTTGCCGTTGCCGTCCTTGGCGGTGAGCTCGTACAGTTCCCACACCAGCCCAAGCGTCGAGCCCCGCTCCAGCACCCCTTCACTCGGTGTGATCTCCACGTCCTGCCAGCTCGCCGCGGTGGACTTGCCGGCCACCAGCGACGGCTTGGTGCCCAATAGGACGTCGCTCATGCCGAAGCCCGAGGTGGGCACCGGCATGAGACGCACCGTACCCCGCGCGGCGCGGCGTGTATCTGCCTGCAGCGCCTCGACGCGCACCACGTTGATGCCAGGGCCGAGCCGCTTGGTCCACGTGCGGCGGGCGCGCTCCGCCGCCGAATCGGGAGCATACGACCCCTGCGTCGACTCCATCCCCTGCACCCGCACGAACTGGTCGAAGATGCGGAAGTCGAAGTCCACCGGCACCCGGTCGAGCGGCGTGTTGCGCACCAGGGAGTCGAGCGGCACCCGTGCGGCCACGACCGCGTCGAGCGAGTCGCCGCGGGCGCGGAAGCGCGCGATGCGCATCGGGATGGTGTCCATCATGGTCGTAATCGGCAGGTTGCTGAACGACGCGGGCACGGCGTCGCGCAACCGATTCACGAAATCCTGATCATTGCGCCCGATCTTGGCCGTGTTGAACGACGGCACAAGATCGAAGAAGAACATCTGTTCCGGATATTCCCAGATAATCGTCGCGTTCGCCGCGAACTCACTGGTGGTAAACGTGTTTCCCGACGAGGTGATTTCGACTTTGGGCGGCCCGTAACGCACGTAGATGTCGCCGCGATCGGTATCGGCACCGCGCAGGTCCATTTCTTCATCGGTCCACCGGAAGTCGGCGTAGGTGACGCGCGCCAGGAACTCCAGCTGGAGTTCGTTCTCCGCCGTCAGCGTGAGCGGATCATTCATGAGCCAGTACATGGCTTCGAGGCCGCGCCGCTGCTCAGGGGGCAGCGTTGCAAACTGCGTCGAGTCCATGGCGGGCGAGCGCTTGTCGTACGACTTGGGGCGGAGCAGGCGCGTGAAACGCGTCATGCGACTGGCTTCTCCGTCATCCATGATGGCGAGTGCCGAGTCGAAGGCCACCTTGGCATCGGCGAATCGCCGGAGCCGATGGAGCGCCAGCCCGCAGGCCAATCGCGCCTGATAGTCCAGCGGAAACTGATTGCGGCGGTAGCTGGCGACGGACAGCAATTCCTCCCACCGCTCCTTGGCCGCCAGCGTCATGTAGAGGTGACGGCTGAAGCGAAGGTTGGAAGAGTCGGCGCCCACGGCAACCCGAAAGCGGTCGAGCGCTTCGTTGTACGCATCGGTGCCGGTGGGCGGTTCGATGCGCTTGAGATAGCTCGAGATCACATCAGCGGCATCTTTGCGCTGGAAGTTGTCGTTGCCGGTAAGGCTGACGCGACGCCCATCGGCGGAAAGCCCACGGTTGCCGAACGCTTCGTAATTGCGCCACGCGAACATGCCGACGATGTCGGATGCTGCCGCGAGCGTGGGACGATCGCCAGTGCGTTCCGCGGCCTTAATGCCGTCGTTGGTCTGCATGCGTCCGGCGGCGCGTGCCAAGGGGTAGCCGGACTTGAGTGTGAAGCGTCCGAGGCTCACGAAATAGCGCGCGCTGTCGGGGGCGTATTCCACGGCCAGCCGAAGCGAACTATCTGCCGCCGCGACCATGCGCACCATCTTCTGCGAGGGGAACACATTGGGACGCATCTTGAGCCCGGTCTGCGCCCACAGGTACATGCCCTGGTAGTACCACGCCACACCATCACGCGGGTTGCGTCGCACTGCACTGTCGAGCACTGCGAGAGCACGGGCCGTGTCACCCGCCGCCGCCAGCGAATCTGCGCGAGCGGCCGGGGTGCCGGCTGCGGCGCCCCAGGGCGCGATGATGTCATTGGCCGCTTGCGCGCAAACCCAATGCGGCGCGACTACCGCAAGCAGCGCCGAACATACCGGCGCGATGATACGACGCACAAGGCGGCGCGAGATGGCAGAGGTCATTGGAACCATGTCAAAAGCCGGCGGCACAACGGGACCCCTCAAAATAGACCCGGCTGTTCCGCGCTTCCAACAGGTGGGACGAATCCCAAGTGACGATACGCGTGCGCCGTCGCCACGCGACCACGCGGGGTGCGCTGCAGGAATCCGTGCTGCACGAGAAACGGCTCGTACACCTCCTCGATGGTCCCCGCATCTTCACCGATCGCGGCCGCGATCGTCCCGAGGCCAACGGGCCCGCCGTCGAACTTCTCGATGATCGCGCGCAGCAGTCGCGCGTCCATGTCGTCGAGTCCGAAGTGGTCCACGTCGAGCAATGACAACGCGGCCTGCGCGACGTCCAGGGTGATGATGCCGTTGGCGCGCACCTGCGCGTAGTCGCGTACGCGACGCAGCAGGCGGTTCGCCACGCGCGGAGTGCCTCTCGAGCGTTTGGCGATCTCATGCGCGCCGGCGGCGTCCATTTCCACCCGTAGCACATCGCCGGTACGGCGCACGATGACTTCGAGCTCTTCCACCGGATAGAACGCCAGCTGGTGCACGAGGCCAAAGCGCGCGCGCATGGGGGCCGTAAGCATCCCCAATCGCGTCGTGGCGCCGACCAACGTGAACTTTTCGATGTTCATCGTCACCGTCTGCGCCTTGGGGCCCTCCGACAGCCGGATGTCGATCTTGTAGTCCTCCATCGCGGGATAGAGGAACTCCTCGATGACCGGGCGCAGGCGATGGATTTCGTCGATGAACAGCACATCGCCTTCGCGCAGATTGGTGAGCGGGCCCACCAGATCGCCCGGCTTTTCCAGCGCGGGGCCGGAGGTGGTAGTGAGGTTCACCCCCAACTCGCGGGCAATCAGATCGGCGAGCGTCGTTTTGCCCAAGCCCGGCGGGCCGAAAAACAGGATGTGGTCGAGCGGC
>JAIXTI010000134.1 GCA_027484025.1 bacterium | reverse complement strand
CTCCGCCGTCGCATTTTCGACGCCGGCTTCTCCACCAAAGAGCGCGGCTGGGGCATCGGCCTGTCGCTGGCCCGGCGGATCGTCGAGGAAAATCACAATGGGCAGCTTATCCTCGCCGAGACCGACCGTGGCGCCGCGTTCGACGTTATCTTGCGTGGATGACGACGACGGGTTTCAACGGATCTCTCTTTGACGCGGCGCCAGCGGCGCCTGCGCTCGACCTCGACGCGATTACGCGCGGCCTCAATCCGGGACAGCGCGAAGCGGTCTTCCACGATGACGGGGCAGCGCTGGTGCTGGCGGGGGCCGGCTCCGGCAAGACGCGCGTGCTCACGACGCGCATCGCGCGCCTGATCGGAACGCAGAACGTCGCGCCGCACGAAATCCTGGCGGTCACGTTCACCAACAAGGCGGCCGGCGAAATGCGCGAGCGGATCGCCAAGCTCCTCGGGCACGAGCCAAAGGGTATGTGGTGCGGCACGTTCCACTCGCTCGGAGCCCGTATGCTGCGTGGCGTGGCCCCGCTCGTCGGACGCGAGCAGAACTTCACGATCTACGACGAAGACGACACGCTCGGCGCCATCAAGCGCGTGATGGAGAAGCGCAAGCTCAGCCCCACGCAGTTTGCGCCCAAGGCCATCATCAGCGCCATCTCGAGCGCCAAAAACGCGCTCGTCTCGCCGAATGAGTATGCCCGCGTGGCGCGCGATACCTTCACGTCGGCGGTGGCTGGCGTCTACAGCGATCTCGAAGTGGCGCTCCAGCAAACCAACGCGGTCACGTTCGATGATCTGCTGGTGCTCCCCGTGCGCGCCCTCGAAACCGACCAGGGGCTGCGCGAGCACTATCAGCGACGGTTCCGCTATGTCCTCGTCGATGAGTATCAGGACACCAACGCGGCGCAGTACCGATTCGTCCAGCTCATCGGCGGTGGCTACGGGAACGTCATGGTCGTCGGCGACGACGACCAGTCCATCTACGGCTGGCGCGGTGCCGACATCCGCAACATTCTCGACTTCGAACGTGACTTCCCGGGCGCGCGTGTCGTGCGACTGGAGGAGAACTATCGGTCGACGCCCAACGTGCTGGCGCTGGCGAACGCGGTCATCGAGGAGAACACCGAGCGCCGAGGCAAGACGCTGCGCGCCACGCGGCCGGCCGGCGAACCCGTGACGCTGATCGAGACGCTCGACGAACGTGACGAAGCCGACTTCATCGCGGAAACGATCGTGACACGGCTGGCGTCGAGTGATTTGGCGCGGCGCGATTGTGCCGTGCTGTATCGCACCAACGCGCAGTCACGCGCGATCGAAGACGCATTCCGTCGTCGCAGCATCCCGTATCGACTCGTCGGCGCTGTACGCTTCTACGATCGCCGGGAAATTCGCGATCTCATGGCGTATCTCAAGTTGGTGGCCAACCCTGCCGACGACGAAGCCTTCCGCCGCGCCGTCAACGTGCCCAAGCGCGGACTCGGCGATGCGACCATTGCGCTGCTCGTGGAGAAAGCGACACAGGAAGGTAAGCCGCTGCTCGAGGTCGCGTCGCGACTCGACGTCATCGCGTCGCTGCGTCCGGCGGCACGCGGAGCGATCGACGAATTCGTCACGCTGGTGCACCGGTTGCGCGCCGCCGCCGTCGATGCCGCCGTGGACGAACTGTTGCGTGATCTCGTGCAAGCCATCCGCTACGCCGATCACCTGCGCGCGGAGGGACCGGAAGGGCAGGAACGCATTGAAAACGTACGCGAAATGATCGCCGGGGCGGCCGAAGTCGTCGCCGATGAAGGTGGCGAAGTCGGGCTCACGCCGCTCGATCATTTCCTCCAGTCCTCGACGCTGGTGGCAGGCATCGACAAGCTCGATCCCAATGCCGACGCCGTCGTATGCATGACCATGCACAACGCCAAGGGACTCGAGTTCCCGCTCGTGTTCGTCTGTGGACTCGAAGACGGGTTGTTCCCGTTGGCGCGGGCCAGTGAAGACCCGAGTCAGCTGGAAGAAGAACGCCGCTTGTTCTATGTCGGCATCACGCGCGCCGAAGAGAAACTGTATCTCACGTGCGCCGAACAGCGCCGGCGCAACGGCGAGCTCATGGTGTCCATGCCGTCGCGCTTCCTCAAGGTCATCACGCCGTCACTCGCCGAGCGCGGGAAGACGGCGCGTGCCAAGCACGAGGGGCGCGGTGGTTTCACCGGCCTCGGCAGCAGCACGGGTGGCGCGACGACTGGCGGAGGCCCCCGTCGCAGTGGCGGACCCTACGGCTCGTTCGCGTACGCCGATCGCCCGAACAACATTCCCTTCGAGACGGCGCCACCGGGTGGCTTCAGCGCTCCCAATCGCCGCGACAAGCTGCCCAACCCGGAAGACGAGTCGCAAGATGCGCCCAGCTTCATGCCGGGAGAGCGCGTCAAGCACGCGAAGTTCGGATCCGGAACGATTGCCGAACTCACCGGCAGCGGTCGTGACATGAAGGTGCGTATCGACTTCGACGATGAAGAGATCGGGCGGAAGACGCTCGTGCTCGCACAGGCCAAACTCGAGAAGGGATGGGACTGATATGTCGGTGACTCCGGACGATGTGCGGCACGTCGCGCGTCTTTCACGCGTCGGAATCGATGAGGATCGCATTCCCGCGCTCGTCGCGGAACTCAACGGCATTCTCGGGCACATGGAGGCGTTGCAGCAGGTCGACGTCTCCAGTGTCCCGCTGGCGCCCCCCGAGCAGGCAGCGCCGCTGCGTGACGACGCGCGACCGTCCGACGACTTACAGCGGAGCCGCGACGCGTTTGCGCCAGCGGTTCGCGATGGCTTCTTCCTCGTACCGCGACTCACGACCCACGAGGCGCTTGGAGCGTCGGCGTCGGAGGACGCATGAGCCAGCACGGCGCACTCGAGACGCTGCGTGCACACACGGTGTCCAAGGCGTGGACCGCCTTTGACGAGGTCAAGGCGGGCCCCGACGGGCTGAACGCGTTTCTCTCGGTCGATCGCGAGGCAACGGGCGCTGCATCCGGCCTGCTCGCTGGGGTGCCGGTCGCCATCAAGGACAACCTGACGACGCTGACGCTGCCCACAACGTGCGGCTCTCGTATCCTCGAAGGATATGTGAGCCCCTTCGAGGCGACCGCGGTTCGCAAGTTGCGCGAGGCCGGGGCGGCGATCATCGGCAAGACGAATATGGACGAGTTCGCGATGGGCTCGTCCAATGAGAACAGCGCGTATGGCGCCGTGAAGAACCCGCTCGATCACACGCGCGTTCCTGGTGGCAGCTCTGGTGGCTCGGCCGCTGCCGTCGCTGCCGGCGTGGTACGAGTGGCGTTGGGCTCCGAAACGGGTGGGTCGGTACGGCAGCCTGCGGCCTTCTGTGGTATTGTCGGCATCAAACCCACGTACGGTCGCGTCAGCCGGTACGGGTTGGTCGCATATGCCTCCTCGCTCGACAATGTTGGGGTGCTGGGGGCCACCGTCGCCGATGCGGCGGCGGTGTTGCAGGTGGTCGCCGGTCATGATCCGTTCGATTCCACCAGTGCCGACGTCCCGGTTCCGGCTATGGTTCCGGCGCCGAGTTCTGCGGACAAGCCCCTCGCTGGCTTGGTGGTGGGGAAGCCGCGCGAGTACTTCCCGGACTCGCTCGACCCGCGCATCGCGGCACACTGTGAGCGGGCCTTGCAACAGCTTGAACGCCTCGGCGCTGAAGTGCGCGAGGTGTCGCTGCCGAGCACCGCGCTCGCGATTCCCGTGTACTACGTGATTGCGCCAGCCGAAGCCTCGAGTAATCTCGCGCGCTACGATGGGGTGAGATACGGAGTGCGACAGGTCGCTGGCGATCTGCCACACATGTACGAACGGACGCGCTCGAGCGGCTTCGGTGCCGAAGTCACGCGACGCATTCTGCTGGGCACGTACGTGTTGAGTGCCGGCTACTACGACGCGTACTACAAGCGGGCACAGGCCGTGCGTTCGCTCATCGCGCAGGAGTTCGCGGATGTGTTCAGCAGCGGTGTGCATCTCCTGTTCACGCCTACCGCCCCCACTCCGGCGTTTCGCCTCGGTGAAGTCTCCGAGCCGTACGAGATGTATCTCAGCGATATCTTTACGGTGACCGCGAACCTCGCTGGCATTCCCGCCATGTCGCAGCCCATTGGGCGTGTCGACGGCATGCCGGTGGGTGGGCAGTTCATGGCGGCGGCGTTTGACGAACCCACGATGCTGCGCGCCGCCGCGGCGCTCGAGCACGCGCTGTCGTTGGAGGACAACACGTGAGCCGTACCTCTGCGCTACTCGACTGGGAGCTCGTCATCGGGCTCGAAGTGCATTGCCAACTCCGCACCCGCAGCAAGATCTTCTGTGGCTGCAGCTGTGCGTTCGGCGCGGAGCCCAATGCCCATACCTGTCCCGTCTGTCTCGGCCTGCCAGGCGCGTTGCCGGTGCTCAATGCGCACGCCGTGACCTTGGCGACGCGCGCCTCGCTGGCGCTGGGATGCACGGTCCACGACACGTCGGTCTTCGCACGAAAGAATTACTTCTATCCCGATCTGCCCAAGGGCTATCAGATTTCGCAATTCGATCGCCCGCTCGCGACCAATGGTGCCGTGGTGGTGGGAATCAACCCTGATGGCGGCCCCCGCGTCATCCGCGTGCATCGGGTGCACATGGAAGAAGATGCGGGCAAGTCGGTGCACGATCGATTCGCCGATGCGTCGGCGATCGACCTCAATCGTGCCGGAACGCCGTTGGTCGAGATCGTCTCCGAGCCCGATATCCGCAGCGCTGCCGATGCGGTGAGCTACGCGCGTCGCCTCAAGCAGATCCTCGAATACGCCGAAGTCTCCGACGCGAACATGGAGGAGGGTTCGCTGCGCGTCGACGTGAACATCTCCGTGCGTCGGTTCGGCGACGAGACCCTCGGGACCAAAACGGAGATTAAGAACCTCAATTCGTTCTCGGCGATCGAACGAGCGGTCGAGATCGAATTCACGAGACAATGTGAAGTCCTCGAGAGCGGTGGTCGCATCGAACAGCAAACCATGCTCTACGACGACAAGCGCAATCAGGTGCGGCCGGCGCGCAGCAAGGAAGGCAGTCACGATTACCGCTACTTCCCCGATCCCGATCTGCCTCCGCTTCGATTGTCCGCCACGTTCATCGCGGAGCAGCAGGCGGCGTTGCCCGAACTGCCGCCCGCACGACGTCAGCGTTTCGCCGCGCAGTATCAGCTCAGTGACGTGGACATCGAACAGCTCGTGGTGACGCGCGAATTGGCCGACACGTTCGAAGCCGTCGCGTCGGCATCGGGAGACGCCAAGCGTGCCGCCAACTGGATGCTCGGTACTGTGCTCGCGTCGGTCAACGCGTCAGGGACGGCGCTGTCCGCACATCCGGTCTCGCCTGAACGTCTCGGGGCGCTCATCAGACTCGAAGCGGCGGGCGACCTGTCGAACACGGCCGCGCGACAGCTGTTCGGCATGTTGGAGCAACACGACGGAGATCCGCTCGAGATGGCGCGCGAAGCCGGACTCCTTCAGGTGCGCGACGACGACGCGCTCGTGCGATGGATCGATGAGGTATTCGCCGAAAACCCGGCGGAGGCCGCACGATTCGTTACTGGCGAGAGGAAGCTTCAGGGGGTGCTCGTCGGCCTGGTGATGAAGAAGTCCAAAGGCGCTGCCGACCCCAAGAAGGTCAATCAGTTACTGGGCGCTCGCGCGGGCTGAAGAGCGCGGTGGGCAGCTCTGCCGCATGGCGGAGCACACTGCTCGGCATACCGAACATGCGATCGGCTTCCAATGCCGCGCGCATGTCGCCGCCCTGACGCCGCGCCAGGCGCCGCACCTGCTTGGCCTCACGAAGGGGTTTCTCGCCGGACGGATCAAAGCTGAAGGGCTCGCTCTGATCCCACCGGTTGAGAAAGTCGACTACGTAGTCGAAGGAGCGCGACAGGTACCGGCCCACATCCGCGTCGCTGAGATCCCACCGACTGTTCTCCGACACCAGCTGAAAGATGCGCTGCCACGATTCCGTATCGGTCACGTACACCATACCACGGAAAATCCGGCGATTGGTCGGAGTGCCGAACAGCGTGGGGCTCAGAATGCGATCGAGATGCTGGTCGGCGCGCGAGTGATCGAGCGATAGCAGCTCGCGCGCGCGGCGCGGCCACACGTCGCCGATGTGCGTGTCGATGCGGCTCTCCCAGTAACTGTGCCCAAGCGCCGCCGTGCTCGACGTGACCGCCAACTGACGCGGCACGAAGAAGTTGTGCGCGACGACGTCGGCCGCGAGGTGGGAGAGATATCCGAGCGCAAATGAGCGGAGCGCAGGCGGCTCGGCATCAGTGTGAATCTCGAGTCCCACGTGCCACGCATGACAGTGCCGCCCTACGGCCGCGTACTTTTTCGCGATGCTGGTATCGGCGGCAATGGACCCGTACAGGAAATCGGCCGGATAGGTCGCGAGCAATTCGGCCACGGCCGACGGCACCAGGTGCAGATGCCGGAGTACGGCATCTCCGAGGTACACATGGGTACCGGGGGTCCACGCCCAAAGCTCCGCGGGCAGTAGCACTACCCCGAAGACGGCAGCCAGCAGGCAGTAGAGCCAAGGCAGCCGAGGGCCGTCAGTCACGGCGCTTCCGGCGACCGGACGGTACACGCGACAGCAGCTCGTCTGCGCCAAGGCGCACGCCGCGGATGGCAGACACGGCCGTAATCGCCGTCTCCTCGAGTTCGTCCTGAATGACATCGAGGACGGCGTTCACTTCGTCCACGCGCTGGGCGGTTACTTCCGCCGCATCGAGAATGGTGTCGCCGATCTTGCCCGCCGCGTCGCTCATCGTATCCACATTGCGCCGGACACTCGCCACCATCTCCCGCGCGTCGCCGACCATCGCGTTCGCATTGGCCAGCATGGGGCGCGTATCGGTCGTCAGTCGCTCGAGTGTGGCGTTGAGCTTCTTCACCCCTTCGCGCAATCCGGCCAGCAGCAGGATGAACGCCACGAGGGCACCCACGGCGAGCAGCAGGACGACAATCTGCAGAATGCCGCTGGTCCACTCGAGAATACCGCGGTCGGGGATCGTGCGGGCAATGATCGTGTCGGGCAGGGTAACCGCCTGCACCAGGGACCACGACAGGAGCCGGGGGAGTGCGCTCAGAAGGGCCATAACGTGATCTAAGGGTTGCTGAGGCTCGTGTCCATGGCGCCGCATGACTAAGCTTGAATCTCACGGTTTTACCAATCCCGCGCCTCGCCCAATCCATGTCTGCGGTCCAATACATCGTCGAAGGTGGTCAACGTCTTCAGGGTAGCATTCGTCCTGCGGGCAATAAGAATGCCGCCCTGCCCATCGTGGCCGCGGCGCTGATCACGGACCAGCCTGTACAGTTGCACAACGTCCCGCGCATCCGCGACATCGAAACGCTTGTCGAACTGCTGCGGACCACAGGCGCAGAATGCGAGTGGAACGGGGAGAATTCGCTGCGGATTCACGCGCGCGAAGTGCGGGCCGCCGACCTCGATCCGGCCATGTGCGTGCGCATCCGCGCCTCGATCCTCTTGGCCGCGCCGCTCTTGGCACGCTGTGGCACCGTCACGCTCTCCCCCCCGGGTGGTGACGTGATCGGACGCCGCCGTCTCGATACCCACTTCCATGTCCTGCAGGCGCTGGGCGCGACGTACGAGCTGGGGGCACGATTCCGCTTCGACACCAAGGGCCTGGTCGGCGCCGATGTCTTTCTCGACGAGCCCAGCGTCACGGCAACCGAAAACGCGCTCGTGGCGGCCGTCGCGGCCAAGGGGCGCACCATCCTGCGCAACGCGGCCAGTGAGCCGCACGTGCAGGACCTTGCGCGCTTTCTCGTCGCACTCGGTGCTCGCATCGACGGCATTGGCTCGAACGTGTATACGATCGAAGGCGGCCTGCCACTTGGCGGGACCACGCACGAGATCGGCCCGGACCATATTGAAGTCGGCTCATTCATCGGGCTCGCCGCCGTCACCCGCTCTACGTTGCGCATCGAACGCGCCGGTGTCGAGCATCTGCGCAGCACGTTGCTCGGCTTCGAAAAGCTGGGCATCTCGTGCACGGTCGACGGCGACGACCTGATCGTCCCGGCCGACCAGTCGCGCCGCATGCAGAATGACCTCGGCGGGCACGTCGCCAAGCTCGAAGACCAGCCGTGGCCGGCGTTCCCTGCCGATACGATGTCGATCGCGATCGTCGCGGCCACCCAGTGCGAAGGGATGATTCTCTTCCACGAGAAGATGTTCGAGTCTCGTCTGTACTTCACCGACAAGCTCGTGGGTATGGGCGCGCGCATCGTGCTCTGCGATCCGCATCGTGCCATTGTGTCGGGTCCCACACAGTTGCGCGGCGGGACGGTCGAGTCGCCGGACATTCGTGCCGGCATGGCCATGTTGCTCGCGGCGCTGTGTGCCGACGGCACGAGCGTGATCAACAATGCGCAACAGATCGAGCGCGGGTACGAGCGCATCGAACAGCGGCTCGGCGCCCTTGGCGCGTCCATCAAGCGCGTCACGCTCAGCGCGCAGTAATCGGGTGACCGTGTTTTCGACGCTGCAGGACGCCGAGGAAGTGCAGGGGCTGCCCGCGGGCATCCGCGGCTGGACCACGACGCGCGGCAACGGCAGTTTCGGATTGGGGAGCGCCGAGCCGGTGGGCGAAGTCATGGGCCGCTGGTCGGCGCTGCAGGCGGACCTCGCGTCCCTTGGCGTTACGCGACTGGCCACCGCGCATCAGGTCCACGGGGCTGCCGTGGCCGTGCACGATGGCGGCTGGACCGGCTGGTTGCGCGGGCATGGTATCGACGGGCATGTCACCACCACGCGGGGGACGGCGCTCGCGGTCACTGTTGCCGATTGCACGCCGGTACTGGTGTGGCATCCGCGCGGCGCGGTGGCGGCGCTACACGCTGGCTGGCGGGGAACGGCAGCGGGCATCCTGGACCGGGGGCTCGACCTGTTCGAGGCCATGGGTTTCCCGTCTTGCGAATGCGGAGTCTTCCTCGGGCCGGCGATCTGCGGTACCTGTTACGAGGTCGGTCCCGAAGTGCTGACCGCGGTGACGGGCACCTCCGCGGCCGGGAAGGGGTATCTCGATGTGCGGGCGGTGCTGGAGCAGCAGGCCAGAGCGCGTGGCGTCGGGGCGGTGACCGTCGACCGCGGCTGCGCGCGCTGTCATCAGGAGCGGTATTTCTCACACCGGGGCGGCGATGCCGGCCGGATGTTGGGGCTCGTCGCCTTGCTGTAATCGTGCCAAGACAGTCCGAGTTGTCCGGAGAACGGCCAGTCATCTTGACCCCGTCCCCTCCCGTCCATAGCTTGCAAGACTGAGAAGTAACCTCTTCGTGACCTCGCCCGCCTCGCGCGGGTGGAAGAAGTGTGGGGATGGCCCCCACACTTTTTTGTTCTCTTGGGGTTACGTGGCGTTCATCTGCCAGCCGTGTCTGCGGGCATGGTCTGGTGGCGTTCTGGAAGTCGTTCGGGAGGTCGGCAGATGGGCGAGTCCATCGAACCCATTGTGGCACGGGAACTTGACACCCTGGGCTTCGATCTGGTCGAGCTGCGTCGGGGGGGCTCAAAGGCCCGCCCAGTGCTGGAGATCCGGATCGATCGCCGGGACGAAGAGAAGGTGACGGTCGACGATTGCGCACGCGCCTCCCGGGCGCTGGAAGCCCGGTTGGAGGCGGATGCGTTGGTCGCCGAGCAGTATGTGTTGGAGGTGTCCTCGCCTGGCGCGGACCGGCCGTTGCGACACGCGGCCGATTGGCGCCGTTTTGTTGGGCGCCGGGCGACGGTCACTTGTGCATTGTTGGCAGGCGGAAAACAGGAAGTCGAGATTCTCGCGCTGGATGGCGAGGCAGGCGCTGAGGTCGCGTTGGTGCGGGATCCCAAGGGGCGGGAAGTGCAGGTGCCGCTCCGTGAGGTCACGCAAGCGCGACTGGCGTTTCACTGGAAACGATAGGGGAGACGGATGGCCGGATCGGCGGAAATTCTCACAGCACTACGTGAGCTGTCGAATCTGAAGCAGATCACGCGCGAGGAGCTGCACGGGCTTCTCCAGGACGGCATTCTTGCTGCCCTGGCGAAGAAGCACGGGGCCAACGTCCAGGCGGAAATCGAAATCGATGAAGTCAAGGGCGCCATTCGCATCGTGCTGCTGAAGACGGTCGTGAATGAAGTCACGGACGAATCGCGTGAAGTCACGCTCGAAGAAGCGCGCTTCATGGATCCGGAATTCCAGGCGGGCGACGTCATGGAAATCCCGGTCGACTTCATGGAATTCGGACGCACGGCCGTTCAGGCAGCCAAGCAGCGGATCATTCAGCGCGTCCGTGAAGGCGAGCGCACCCGTATCCGCGACGAGTTCGCCGGACGCGTGGGCGACTTGCTCTCGGGCGAAGTGCAGCAGATCGAACGCGGCAAACTGGTGGTCATGCTCAACAAGTTCCGTGAGGCGGAAGCCATCATTCCGTACCGCGAACAGAATCACCGTGAGCATTACCATCAGGGCGAACCCGTGCGCGCGGTCCTCAAGCGCGTCGAAGATACGCCCAAGGGCCCGCGCCTCATCTTGAGCCGTGCCGATGCGCTCTTCGTGCAGGCGCTCTTCAAGCTCGAAGTGCCGGAAATCCAACAGGGCATCGTGGAGATCAAGGCCGCCGCGCGAGAAGTGGGCAGCCGCACCAAGATCGCCGTCACGTCTCGCGATGACGCGGTCGATCCCGTGGGCGCGTGCGTTGGCCTCAAAGGCGCTCGTGTGCAGGCCGTCGTCAACGAACTCGGCGGCGAACGCATCGACATCGTGCCGTGGTCGCCCGATCCGGAACGCTTCGCCAAGCTGGCGCTGGCGCCCGCGCGCGTTGCGCGCGTCTTCAGTGATGCCGTCTCGCGGACCATTCAAGCGGTCGTCGACGAAGATCAGCTGTCGCTGGCCATCGGTCGCAACGGACAGAATGTCCGTCTCGCGTCCGAGCTGACGGGATGGAAGATCGACCTGTACTCGAGCCGTGAGTGGTTGGAGAAGGGCGGTGAAAATCCGCTCTTCGCCCCGCTCCCCGAGGACGAAGCCGAAGCCGACATTCCGCTCACCGAAATCGAAGGACTCGAAACGGCGACGGTCGCGGTGCTCGCCGAAGCCGGGTACAACACGCTCAACGATATCCTCGATCTCGACCGCGACGATCTGTTGCGCTTGCCGGGCATCGCGCCCGAGGAAGCCGACCGCATCATGTCGATCATCGATGAGCTGACGACCGAGGATGACGAAGGTGGTCGCAGCGCGTGAGTGAAGGCGACAGCGTGCCGCCGGCCCTCGATGATGTCACACGCCGCAAGGTGCTGGGACTCGTCGGGCTCGGCGCGCGAGGTCGGCTGGTGGTAATTGGCGTCGAGCAGGTGAAGATCGCGGCGCAGAAGGGCAATTTGCAGATGGTGATCGTGGCGCAGGATGTCTCGCGCCACTCGCTCGATAAAGTCGTGCCGGTCCTTCGGGCCCGGCGCGTCGAGATGGTGGAGTGGCCTAGTGCGGCCGAGTTGGGCGGCGCTGTGGGGCGGGATACCACGGCGGCGATCGGGATCGTAGATCAGGCGCTGGCGCGGGGTATCCGTGGCGCCGTGGCCGGGGCAGCCCCGGCAGGCGACGCGACGCGCGTTTCGCGGTAGGAGGATGGGTTGAGCAAGCTTCGTGTGCATGACATGGCAGGTGAGTTCGGCATCTCGGCTGACGAGGTGATCGCGCTGCTGCGCCAGATGGATGTGCCGGTTCGCAGCCATTTGTCGCTGCTGACCGACGATCAGGTTTCTCGTATTCGCGCCCGCTGGGAGCGCGAAAAGCGCGTGCGTGCCGAAAAGGCACAGCCGGCGCCGGCCGCGGCCCCGCGCCGCCGCCGTACAACGGCCGCCGACGCTCCGGCTGCACCCGAGGCCGACACGGCCGCGCCGGCCCCGGCGGTACGCCGCCGCCGCGCCGCCGAAGCCGGTGAACACCACGACCACGAGCACGATGCGCCCGGCGCCGAGTCCGTGGCGGCCAGCGCGCCGGAACCTGTTGCCGCGCCGGTTACGGCTGCCGTACCGGCTCCGGCCCCCCTCGTAGATACGCCGCGTCCCGCCGCCAAGATCGAACCGGTGGTCGTGCCCGAACCGGTCGCTGCCAAGCCCGTCGTGGTCGAAGCGGCTGCGGCGCCGGTGGTGCCCGACATCATCGCCGTTCCAAACGCTCCCGCCGCTGAACCGGCGGCCGCCAAGCCGGCGCCAACGCCGGCACCGGTGGTCCCCCCGGTCGTCGCGCCGTCCGCACCTGCGCAGCCGCCAGTGGCCGCACCGGCTCCGGTGGCACCTGCGGCCTCGGTGTCGGCACCCTCGCCCTCCGCGGCGCCCCAAACGGCGCCGGCCGCGCCTGCGGCGACTGCCCCCGCGGCGCCGTCGCCAACCGCTTCGCTACCCGCCGACCGGCCGCGTCCGCGCCCGGTCGTACCCGGTGCGCCGCGTCCGCGTCAGGGCGGCTCGCCGAACTTCGGGTCTGCACGACCCATCGCGTCCGCTGCTCCAGGCGGCGGACTGTCGCAGGGACAGCGTCGGGATGATCGTCGCCCCTCGGGCCCCGGCCAGCAGGGCGGCGGTCAGCAGGGTGGCGGTCAGCAGGGGGGGGCCCAGCAGGGCAATCCGCCGCAGGGCGGACAACAAGGCATGGCACAGGCTGGTGGCCAGAGCCAGCAGCGTCGTGGCAAGAAGGGCAAGCGCGGAGCGGTCGACCAGGAAGCCGTGTCGGCCAACATCACCAAGACGATGACCGCCATGCGCGGCGCGCCTACGCGCGGCCGCCCCGGTCGTCGCTTTGGCGCCGAAATGCGCGCCGAGGCCGAAGAGCAGCGCCAGATCGCGGCCGAGAAGGAACGCAAGACGGTCCGCGTCAACGAGTTCATCACGGTCTCCGAGCTCGCTCAGATTCTCAGCATCTCGGCCACGCAGATCGTCGGCTTTGCCTTCAAGTCGCTCGGGTTGATGGTCACAATCAACCAGCGCCTCGATTTCGACCAGATCGAACTCATCGCCGGCGAATTCGGCTTCCAGGCCGTCAAGGAAAGCGATTACGCCGCCGACGTCACCGACATGGGCGATGTCGATCTTCCCGAAGATCTGCGTCCCCGTTCGCCCGTCGTCACCATCATGGGTCACGTCGACCATGGTAAGACGTCGCTGCTCGACTACATCCGCAAGGCGAACGTGGTGGCCGGCGAAGCCGGTGGCATCACGCAGCACATCGGTGCGTATCACGTCGAAGTCGCAGGCAAGCGTCTCATCACGTTCCTCGACACTCCGGGTCACGAGGCGTTTACCGCCATGCGTGCCCGTGGTGCCCAGGTCACCGACATCGTCGTCATCGTCATCGCGGCCGACGACCAGGTCATGCCGCAAACGGTCGAAGCGATCTCGCACGCCAAGTCTGCCGGCGTGCCGATCATCATCGCGATCAACAAGGTCGACCTGCCCACGGCCAACATCGAAAAGGTCAAGCAGGATCTCCTCCAGCACGAAGTCGTGCTCGAGGACTTCGGCGGGACCGTGCTCCACTCGCTGATTTCGGCGAAGAAGGGTACCGGTGTCGCCGAGCTCCTCGATCAGATCCTGCTGCAGGCCGATATCCTCGAGCTCAAGGCCAATCCCAACCGTCGTGCCGTCGGCTCGGTGGTCGAAGCTCAGCTCGACCAGGGTAAGGGCCCTGTGGCGACCGTCCTCGTGCAGAACGGCACGCTGAGGGTCGGCGACGACTACATCTGCGGCATCTACTCCGGACGCGTGCGCGCCATGCTCGACGAGCGTGGCAAGCAGGTCAAGGAAGCTGGCCCCGCCATTCCTGTGCAGATCCTCGGCCTGACGGGCGTGCCCATGGCCGGCGACCAGCTCCTGGTGGTGGACGATGCGACCGCCGCGCGCGAAATCGCGCAGCGTCGTGAACGTCTCGATCGTGAAGCCAAGAGCCGTCGCACCACGCGTGGCGTGGTGTCGCTCGAAGACTTCATGTCGCAGGCGGCCGCCGGCCAGAAGCGTCAGCTGCGCCTCGTCATCAAGGCCGATCAGGGCGGTCCGGCGGAAGCACTCGCCGACGCGCTGCAGCAGCTCTCGAACAACGAAGTGCAGGTCGAGATCATCCACCGCGCGGTGGGTGCCATCGCCGAAAGCGACATTCTGCTCGCCAAGGCTGCCGGCGCGATCATCATCGGCTTCCACGTCCGTCCCGACAACAACGCGCGTCAGGCTGCCGAGCGCGAAGGCGTCGACATCAAGCTCTATCGCATCATCTACGAGGCCGTGGCCGATGTGAAGGCCGCCCTCGAAGGTATGCTGCGCCCCGAAGAGCGCGAAGTGGTTTTCGGCGAAGCCGAAGTCCGCGAAACGTTCAAGGTCGCCCGCATCGGCACCATCGCCGGTACGATCGTCCGCTCGGGGATCATCAATCGCAAGGGGCACATCCGCGTCATCCGCGACGGCGTCGAGATCTACCACGGCGCCATCTCTTCGCTGCGTCGCTTCAAGGACGACGTCAACGAAGTCAAGGAAGGCTACGAATGCGGTATCGGCATCGAGAACTTCAACGATCTCAAGATCGGCGACGTGTTCGAGTGCTACCGCACCGAGGAAGTGGCGCGTACGCTCGATCAGGCCTCCAAGGCCTGAGGAGAAACTATGGGCGAAGCGCGACGGCCTGACCGCGTCGCCGAAGCCATTCGTGAAGAGGTCGCGACCTTCCTTGCAGAAGGCGCGAAGGACCCACGAATCCGCGCGTTCGTCACCGTAACCGCGGTTGACGTCACGCGCGACCTTCGGCACGCAACGGTCTTTGTCAGCCTCATGGGCGACGAAGCCGACAAGAAGAAAACCGTCGAGGGGTTGGCCAGCGTGGCCACTCACCTCCGGTCCGAGCTGGGCAAGTCGCTCAGGTTGCGGTCGGCTCCGGAAATTCACTTCCGGGCCGACGAAAGCGTGGCGCGTGCCTCGCGCATCGAGAGTCTGCTCGCGCAGATTCGCGACGAGCGGGAGCAGCAGGAGCCCACGCCGACGGAAGACACGCCGGACGCATCCGGCGCGTCCGAAGACTGAACCGGCACACCGACGTGCAGGACACGCACGGTACGGCACCCGCTCTCACCGCGGGGCTGCTGTACGTGGACAAGCCGGCCGGCATGTCGTCGCACGACGTGGTCAGTGTCGTGCGGCGCGCCGCCCGCAGTAAGCGGGTTGGACATGCCGGCACACTCGACCCGTTCGCGACCGGCTTGCTGGTTCTCGCCGTTGGGCCGTGTACGCGGCTGCTGCCGTACATCGTCGGCGAACCCAAGATCTACGAAGCGGAGATTCGCTTCGGAAACGAAACCGACACCGACGATGCCACGGGCGCGCCCACACGGGCCGCCGAGCCTCCGCCAGTCGAGCTCCTCGCGCAACCTGACCACCCTCGACGGTTGGCCGCCGAGGCGCTGCTGACGGGCCGCGTGGCGCAGGTGCCACCGAGCTATTCTGCCAAGCATGTGGACGGGCAGCGCGCCTATGACCTCGCACGCAAAGGCCGCGACGTGCAGCTCGCGCCCGTCGATATCCGCGTCGACCACTGGGAGTGGCTCGCCGGGGACGGACACTCTCTACATACCCGCATCACCTGCGGCGGCGGTACCTACATCCGCGCGCTCGCTCGCGATCTCGGACGGGCGTTGGGGTCCGCGGCCCATTGCGCCACGCTCCGGCGAATCGCCAGTGGTCCCGCGCATATCGAGCAGGCTGTGCCGCTCAGCCTGTTGACGCCGGGCAGTATCGTGGAGGGGCAGGTTCTGTTGCAGTCGCCGCTTCCGTCACTCGGCGCCATCGCGCACGAGTCACTGGACGACGACCAACTCGTCGACTTGCGACACGGCCGGGCGGTGCGCGCCACGCAGGGCGGAACGCGCGCCGCTCTGTTGCGTGACGACATCGTGGTGGCAATTGCCGAGCGCGCGCCATCGGGACGCTGGCAGCCACGGGTGGTGCTCGTCGGGGATGCGGCATGATGGTCATGGACAACGCCATCGGGCTCCCACTGCAGAATGGGGCCGTCGTCACGGTGGGCACGTTCGATGGGGTGCACCGCGGACACCACGATGTCCTCACGACACTCGTCCGACATGCGCGGGCGCGCGGCGTACCGAGTGTGGTCATCACCTTCGACCCGCACCCCCTGGAAGTCGTCAATCCCGCGGTCGCGCCGCAGCTCATCACGCTACGAGACGAGAAGCTGGCGCTGTTTGCCGAGGCGGGGGTGTCCTACGTGGCGGTGCTGCCCTTTACGCCAACGCTGGCGGCGTTCGAAGCGGAACGGTTCGTCGACGCGGTGCTGCTCGGACGCTTCGCCATGCGGGAACTGCTGGTCGGACACGACCACGGGTTTGGCCGGGGGAGAATGGGCGATATCGACGTGCTTCGGACGCTCGGGCAGTCGCGGGACTTTCAGGTCGTCGTGCTGCCGCCGGTGCATACCGCCGACGGCAGCGCCATCAGCTCGACGGCCATCCGTCAGGCGGTGGCGGCCGGGGATCTGGATCGGGCCGCCTTGGGGCTTGGCCGCCCGTACAGCGTTTCGGGGCGCGTGGTGCGGGGAGACCAGCGGGGGCGCATCATCGGGTATCCCACGCTCAACCTGGCGCCGATATCGGCGCGCAAGCTACTCCCTCCCGACGGGGTGTATGCGGTTCGGGTCCAACTGCCCGAGGGCGCCTTCCGCGGGATGCTCAACCTCGGACCGCGGCCGACGGTCGGGGATCATGAGCGCCGAATCGAGACGCATATCTTCGATGCGGGCGCCGACTGGTACGGTGCCCGGGTCCGCCTGGACTTCGTGGCGCGGCTCCGCGGGACACGCCCGTTCGCCGGGCTCGACGCCCTGAAATCACAGTTGGCCGAAGATGAGCGTCAGGCTCGGGCGCTACTGGCTACCGCAGAGCCGACTGCGTCTCTAAGTTAAGGGGCTTGGCGCACTTCGCGCCGTTTCTCGCGCCTTCCCCAGGCGCGCTGGCATTCCCTTTGGCCACCGGCATCGATGGCGAACTTGAAGTACCGCGTCCTGCTTATCGTAGGACTCTTCGCGGCCTCAGCATGGGCCCTCTTTCCGCGCACCGTTGTCGAACGGGTGAAGCGCGATGGCGTGTTCGTGTATGACACCGTGCGTCGCGTGCCGCTCAAGCGCGGCCTCGACTTGCAGGGCGGCATGCACCTGACACTCGAAGTCGACGAGTCGAAGCAGGCGGTAGCCAACAAGTCCGAAGCACTCGATCGTGCTTTGAAAGTTGTGCGTCAGCGTATTGACGAATTCGGCGTGTCCGAGCCTGTCGTGCAGAAGGTCGGCGATGATCGCATCATCGTCGAACTGCCCGGTATCGACGACGCCGACCGTGCACAGTCGGTCGTGCAGAAGTCTGCGTTCCTCGAGTTCCAGATTACCGACGAAAGCAGCGCACTCGAAAAAGTCACGCCGCGCTTCGACGAAATCGCCCGCGCGGCAGGCATTGCCGTCGGCAACGAGAAGGCCGCCGGCGTCGCCGGCGCCGATTCGGCCAAGCCGACGACCGTCACGTCGCTGCTTACGCAGAAGTCCGATAGCGCGAAGGACACGACGGTTGCAGCCGGCACGACCGGAAGCGACACCGCCGCGAAGGCGCCGGCCCCGGTCGCTGGCGGCCTGTTCGCGACCAACGTGCAGCCGGGACAGATTCCGGGGCAGTACATCATCCCCGAAGCGGCGTTCCCCGCGATTGAGCGTGCACTGCAGTTGCCCGCCATCCAGGCCGCCATGCCCCCCGGCAAGGTCATGCGTTGGGGCGTCGACTCGCTCGGCTCCGGCACGCAGCGTTTCCGTGCACTGTATGTGCTCGATGCGCGCCCGATCATCACCGGCGAAGTCCTCACCGATGCGCGTCCGAGCACCGATCCCGTCGAAGGCAACGTGGTGCAGTTCACCCTCAACAACGAGGGCGCCCGTCGCTTCAAGGTGGAAACGGGCAAGCACGTGAAGGACAACATGGCCATCGTGCTCGACCAGCGCGTGATCACGGCCCCGACGCTGCAGAGCGCCATCGGCCGCAATGGTCAGATCACGCTGGGCGGTGGCACGCTGCAGTCGGCCCAGGACTTGGCGCTTGTGTTGCGCGCCGGTGCACTGCCCGTGCCGCTCAAGGTCGCCGAAGTGCGACAGATCGGCGCCAGCCTCGGCAACGATTCCATCAACAAGGGTATCCTCGCCCTCGGTGCGGCGTTTGCGCTGGTCCTCATCATTCTGGTGGGCTACTACAAGTTCTCCGGCGCTCTCGCGGTCGGCGCACTGGTGCTCTACCTCTTCTACACGCTCGCCATGTTGGCCGGCTTCAATGCCGTGCTCACGCTCCCCGGCCTCGCCGGTTTCGTTCTCTCCATCGGTATCGCCGTCGACGCCAACGTGCTGATCTTCGAGCGCATCCGTGAAGAAATCGATCAGGGCAAGTCGACCCGCCTGGCGATCGACGAAGGCTTCCGCCACGCCCTCAGCGCCATCGTCGACACCTCGGTGGCCACGATCCTGTCCGGTATGGTGCTGTACCAGTACGGCACGGGCCCCGTGCGCGGCTTCGCTGTGACGCTCGTCGCCGGCCTCGTGGCCTCGCTGTTCACGGCCATCTTCGTGAGCAAGACCTTCTTCATGATCTGGCTCGACCGCGCTCGCGGTACCCAGTCGCTGAGCATCTGAGGCCGCTATGCTGCGTATCTTTCACAACACTTCGTACGGCTTCATCAAGCATTGGAAGCTGGCCGCCATTCTCACCGCCGCGTTCATTGGCGCCGGGTTGGTCACCTTCGCCATCACCGGCGGCGTGAACTACAGCATCGAGTTCACAGGCGGAACGCTCATGCAGGTGCAGTTCAAGGAGGCGCCGGATGTCGCTGTCGTGCGTAGCTCGCTCGACAAGGCGGGCATTACGGGCAGCGAAATCCAGCAGTACGGTGGACCGCTGGAATACACGATCCGCGCGCGCGACGAAAAGCAGGTCGAGGCCCAGGCGGCCGGTGCCGAAGGAATCTCCAAACAGATCCAGGCAGCGCTCGATCAGCAGTTCGGAAAGGGCAACGTGAATATCGTGCGCACCGAAGCGGTGGGGCCCAAGGTCGGCAGTGAACTGCGCTCTGGCGCGGCAACGGCCATGCTCATCGCCTCGCTCTTCACGCTCGTCTACCTCGCCATTCGCTTCGATTGGCGTTTCGGCACGGCGGCGGTACTGGCAACAGCGCACGATATTCTCGTCACGTTCGCCTTCATCAAGCTGTTCCACATCGAGGTCTCGCTCACCGTGGTCGCGGCCATCCTGACATTGCTCGGGTATTCGGCCAACGACACGATCATCATTTTCGATCGCGTGCGCGAAAACCTGCGTAAGCCGCACAAGGGGCTCACGCTCTCGACGCTGCTTGACAAGTCGATCAACGAAACGCTCCCGCGTTCGATCATGACTCACGCGACGACGCTCGCGGCGACGCTGGCGTTGCTCGGTCTGGCCGGTGAAGTCATCCGTCCGTTCGCGCTGGTCATGGCCTTTGGCGTGTTCATCGCCACGTTCTCGTCCATCTATGTCGCCGGCCCGATCCTTCTCTGGATCGAATCCAAGTATCCGCGTACCGACGATGGTGCGACCGCGATGGCGGCCCGTGCCGGCAATGCGGCTGCCGCCACCACCAAAGGTGGGCGCGGCGCGGAGCGCCTCGCGGCTCGCTGACTGACGCCGTGAGCGCAGGAGCAGCGCCGGTGGACGTGATGTCGTACGCCGACAGCCACGTCCACTTGGCGAGCGAGGCGTTCACGGACGATGTGGACGCCACGATCGATCGGGCCCGCGCTGCAGGAGCGCGGGCCCTCGTCTGTATTGGAGAGTCACGTGCGGCAGCCCTCCGGGCACGCGGCATCGCTGCCAGGCATCCCGACCTCGTGTACCACACGTGCGGTGTGCACCCGCACGATGCCGCAGAGTGGGACGACGTCCGTGATGCCGAGGCGGTGCGTGAAGCGGTCGCGCTCGGCGCCGTTGCCGTCGGCGAGTGCGGGCTCGATTATCACTACGATCATGCGCCGCGGGACGTCCAGCGGCGAACACTGCAGGCGCAGCTGGAGCTGGCGGCCGAGCTCGATCGGCCCATCGTGCTGCACACGCGCGAAGCGGAAGCGGACACGCGCGAAATGCTGCACAGTGCCGCGTCCGCCGGTATCCGCGGCGTGCTACACTGCTTTACCGGTTCGGTGGCGTTGGCGGAGGCAGGACTGGCTGCAGGGTGGTATGTCTCGTTCAGCGGAATCATCACCTTCCGCAACTGGACCGACCTCGAGCTGCTGAAGCTCGTCCCCGATGATCGCTTGCTCGTCGAATCGGACGCGCCGTACCTGGCGCCGGTCCCGAACCGAGGCAAGCGGAACGAATCGTCGTGGGTGCCTCACACGATCCGGCGTCTGGCGGACGTGCGCGGCATGTCGGCCAATCAGTTGGCCGCGCTCACATTGCGAAATACCCGCACCTTCTTTTCGTTGCCTGACGCCTGAAGGCGTTCACGCGGCCCTCACTCCAGCACGTCGACCGAGCGAACCATGAGCATCGAAACACTGCACACCGATCACGCGCCTAAAGCCATCGGCCCGTACGCACAGGCAGTCAAAGCCAACGGTTTTCTGTTCACGGCCGGCCAGATTCCACTCCATCCGGTTTCGATGGAGATCGTCGAGGGCGATGTCGCGGCGCAGACCGAGCAAGTCCTCGCCAACTTGCAAGCCGTTCTCACCGAAGCGGGCGTCACTTGGAACGACGTGGTAAAGACGACCTGCTTCCTCCGTACCATGGACGACTTCGCCGCCTTCAATGGCGTGTACTCGCGGGTCCTCGGTGACGCGCGCCCGGCGCGCTCCACGGTGGCCGTCGCCGGACTGCCTCGCAACGTGAGCGTCGAAGTCGAACTCGTCGCGGCTCTTCCCGCGCATTGAGGAGTATCACCGGCATGACCGCTCGTGCGTGGATTCTCTCCGTCGGAACGTTGCTTGGCCTCGCGGTCGCCTCGGGCGATGTCGTGGCGCAATCCGCCGACTCCACGCGCGTGCGTGTCCCGGCCGATACGACTCGTGCTGCGGCACCGAAAGCCGCCGCGCGAAATCAGGCGGCCGTGTTCGGTCGCTATACGCCGCCCATCACGCCGCGGCGCGCATTTCTGTACTCGGCCCTGTTGCCAGGGCTCGGGCAATCCCGACTCGATCGTGGGTCGTCTGGCGCGCTCTTCGCAGCCGCCGAGCTGGCCGCGCTCGTGATGGTACGGCGAAGTAGTGCGGATCTCCGTGAAGCGCGGCGATATCGAGCCGACACGTTGCCACGCAACTTCACGGTCACCGGCGACACGCTCATCCGGTCCGGCATTCTGCTCGGTCGATACGATCAGGACCTCATTCGTACCCGCCGATTGCACGTCGAGGATTGGCTTGCCGTCATCGCGTTCACCCATCTGTTTGCCGGCGCCGATGCGTTTGTCGCCGCGCAGCTGTGGGACGTTCCGCTCAAACTCTCGGCCGTTCCGTCGCGCGGCGGCGCACTGTTCGTGGCCACCCTGGCGTTCTGACTGGCGCACACCGAAATGGCAGCGCATGAATCGGTGGCCGCCATCGGCGTGTTCGATTCGGGACTCGGTGGACTGACGGTTGCGCGGGCCGTCATGCAGCGGTTGCCCGCCGAGTCGCTCATTTATGTCGGCGACTCCGCTCGGGTGCCCTATGGACCGAAAAGCCCCGATACGGTACGGCGCTACGCGCTGCAGATCGGACAGTGGCTGCTCGACCAGCAGGTGAAGTGCATTGTCGTCGCCTGCAATACCGCCACGGCGCACGCACTGCCGCTGCTGCAGTCGGAGCTACCCGTGCCGGTCATTGGAGTCATCCAGCCGGGCGCGCGAGCGGCCGTGCGCGCCACCGCCAACGGACCGATCGGCGTCATTGGCACGGCGGGTACCGTCGCATCGGGCGCATACACGCAGGCCATTCACGACGTCGCGAACCGGCCACTCGACGTACACGCAGTGGCCTGTCCACTCTTCGTCCCCCTGGTCGAAGAGGGTTGGACGGAACACCCTGCGACACGGCTTATCGCGCACCACTATCTCGAGCCACTCCGACAGCTGCAGGTCGACGCCGTGGTCCTCGGCTGTACGCACTATCCGCTGCTGCGTGACGTCATTGCGGCGGAAATGGGGGGCGGCGTCACCCTCATCGACAGCGCCGCCGAGACCGCCGATGAAGTCGCCGCGGTGCTGACCGCGACCAACCGGCTTGCCGCACCCGAGACCGTTCCGTCGCACCGCTTCGTCGCCTCCGATGCGCCGAAGCACTTCCTCGAACTAGGGAGTCGCTTTCTGGGGCGGTCGCTCGGCAACGTCGAGCACCACGTGTTCACCTGACGGATGCCACTCCCGGCGCGTGACCTGCTCATCGTCAATCACGAGATACTGACGGTCGAGATACCACGCGCCAGCGTTGCCGTAGACACCGTGGCCCGCCCGCAGCAGCGTGGGTACATGCGAATGCCCGTGCACGACGAGTTGCGGCCCGTTGGCGGCGGTCAGTGCCGCTGTCGCCACTGCCAGGAGTCCTGCACCACCGTCGCGCGCACGCCCCTTGCGACTCGTCTTCGAGCTGCGCATCGCGATGCGCGTCGCCAGCGTGGGATGCAGTGCGCCGAACGCCCGAATTGCCCACGGATGACGGAGCACGGCTCGTAATCGCCGATACGGTGCATCCTCGACCTCGCGGAGCCCGTCTCCGTGCGCCAGCAGCGCGTCCCAGGCACCAATACGACCCCGCCAAGGGTCGAGGGTGTAAACGGCCCCGGTTTCCTTCTGGAGGGCATCTCCGCCCCAGCAATCGTGATTGCCGCCGATCCACACGACGGGGATGCCGGCATCGTGCAAGTCGGCGAGCGCCGACAGAACGCGAAATCCCGTTCGTGGCATGGCCGACTCCCAGGCAAACCAGAAATCGAACAGGTCGCCCATGATGACAACCGACCGCGCCCGCGACGGCACGTCGCGGAGGAGACGGAGCAGGGCCTGTTCGGATTCAGGACTGGCAACGCCAAGATGCACGTCGCCAATGACATGGCAGGGAGTTGGAAGCACACTGGCAGTCTAACGCGCCACACGCGGCACGACAAACGGTGCGCGGTGGGTGCGCCGTGAGGCGCCCGGGGGCAAATTCCCCGCATGGCTTTTGAAACCGTATCCGAATTGCGTGTGCGCTACGCCGAAACTGATCAGATGGGGGTCGTGTACCATGCGAACTATCTGGTGTGGTGTGAGATCGGCCGCACCGACTTCATCCGTCGTGCTGGGAAATCGTATGCCGACTTGGAGCGCGAGGGCGTGTTGCTCGCCGTATCCGACGCGGCTTTGCGCTTCCACGCGTCAGCGCGTTACGACGACCCCATCCGCGTGTGCACCACACTCACACACGTCGGTTCGCGCGGGATGACCTTCAGTTATCGGATCGTGCGCGCAGATACCGAAGCGGTGCTCGTCTCCGCGACCACATCGTTGGTGTGCATCAATCGCGACGGACGGCTCGCGACGTTGCCGCGCGAGGTGCGCTCCTGGCTCGAACGTGCCATGCTCGGCGGCGCAAACCATGTCGATGGCGCGTCAGTGTCACCTTCAAACGGCTCCGCAACCTGATGCCACAGCGCGTCCGACTATTCTCGACCTTGATAACGGTCTTTCTCCTGAGCGCATGTGTACGGAGTGGGGGCGGCGGAAGCACTGCGCCAACGCCTTCGACCCGTCCCGTCAGTGCCGACGCGCAACTGCTGGAAATGGTCGATCAACGACGTCCGGACACCCTCCTGGTCGACAAGCTCCTCAGCGATCCCGATCCCGTGCGGCGCGCACGCACCGCGCTGGCAATTGGACAGGCGCGGGTGCAACTGCGCTATCCGCAATTGCGCCAATTGCTGCTCGATGGCGATACCGCCATCGCGGCCAACGCCGCCTTTGCGCTGGGTATTGCCCGTGACATTCAGGCGGTCGGCGCGCTCGGACGCGCCGTAGCGGGTGCGCCTGACGCCGTCGCCCGCGAAGCTGCGTGGGCACTGGGCGAGATGGGGGAAATGGGTCGCGGCTCCATTCTGCAGGGGTTGGGTGAGGGACTCTCGTCACCGGTCACGCAGAGCCCCGTGGCATCGCGCGCGCCTGCGGTACGGGCCGCGCTCGTGCTCGCGACGGTGAAACTCCGGAACGCGCCAATCGGGGTGGTGACACCGTGGCTTGGCGACGCCTCGCCGGATGTGGTTCGCGCGGCAGCGTATGTGATCGCGCGGTTGCGCGCGCCTGCTGGTGTGCGAGCCATTTTGGCGGTTCGCACTCATGCGGATGAAGAGGTTCGGCAACACGTCGCCCGTGCGTTGGCGCGCAGTGCCGCCGGAGATTCACTCCGCGCGCCTGCGATAACGACACTGCGTGAAATGCTGCGTGATTCGAGCGAGCGGGTGCGCGTGAACGCCGTACAAAGCGCTGCCTCCTATGGCGCCGCCCTCGCCGCGGAAGTGGAAGCCATGCTTCGCGATCGCGCGCGAAATGTACGGGTGGCGACGGCGGAGGCGTACGCCGAGGTCGGCGCGCGTGATGTCGACCGTTGGCAACGTGCGTGGCAAACGGATACGCTCTTTGCCGTGCGTCGTGCACTCTTGCAGCACATCC
The DNA here is from genome assembly GCA_027484025.1 of bacterium. GTDB lineage: Bacteria > Gemmatimonadota > Gemmatimonadetes > Gemmatimonadales > Gemmatimonadaceae > Gemmatimonas. Next base: position 1,651 of record JAIXTI010000134.1, on the reverse strand, counting down.
GCGCGGCGGGGCTTCCGCTGTTCACCGATGCCGAGCGGAAGTGGTCGCAAAGCCCGGACTGGCGCGTTCGGGTAGCGGCACTTGGCAACGGCGAACGCGGCCGCGTCATCGACAGCGCGCTGGCAACGCGTTTGGTCACGGATCCCGATGTCCGAGTTCGGCGCGTCGCACGCGCACGACTGGGCATTCGCGATTTGTCGAACGCGACGGCTGCCGTGCAGCCGGCGGCGCCTCGGTCCACGGCTCCCGTTCCGCGGAGACTGCAGGACTACGAAGCGCTCGTTCACAAATACTGGGATGCTTCTGCGCCGGTACCACGCGCGTACATCGACACGGAACAGGGAACCATTACGCTCGAACTGTTCGGGCGCGAGGCCCCGTTGGTCGTGGAGGCCTTCACGCGATTGGCGCAACAGGGAAAGTACCGGAACACGACGTTCCATCGTGTGGTACCGAACTTCGTCGTACAGGACGGAGACATCGCGAACGGGACCGGCACGCCGGAACCGCCGTTTTCGTTGCGTGAGGCGTGGTCACGGCAGCGCCACGGTCGTGGCTGCTTGGGGTTGGCCACGGCCGGTCCCGATACCGGTGGCAGCCAGTACTACATGTGCCACTCCACACAACCGCATCTCGACGGCGGATACACCGTGTTCGGTCGCGTGATCGATGGCTTCGACGTGATGGACCGTCTCGTTCAGGGAGATGTCATGCTGCAAGTTCGCGTACCGTGATGTTGCGTGTCGGTCGTCTGGTCCGGCGGAGCCGCGCGTTTGCGTGCGGTCTGACGTGCGCTGCAGCCGTTGGCTGTGCTCCGGGCGCTCGCCCGCTCGCGGGCTCCCCGACTCGCGCCGTACTGCCACCTACCACGATCTCGCCGGCGCCCACGGTGCTGCGCTTTACGTGGAGCTACAAGGACGAGACGTTCGAAGCGACCGGAGATGGAGCCGTGCGTCGCCTCGGCCCCGACCGCGCGCGGCTCGATTTCTTTCTTCGCAACGGGATGGCGGGCGGGTATGCCATACTGGTCGGTGACAGCCTCACCGTGCCTGGCATCGACTTGGTCAAGCGCATGCTGCCGCCGGTACCGCTGCTGTGGGCGTCGTTGGGACGCCTCGCACTCCCGGCAACGCCGGACACCGTGGCCCGCATCGACGGAGATACGCTTCGCGCCGACTTGGGCGCCTTGCGAGGACGGGATGCGTCCGGTGCCGACGGGAGGGCGTGGCGGGTGGCGTTCGCCGGTACCGCGCTCGCGCGCGTGGAGCGGATCGAGGGGGGCAAAGTGATCGAGTGGATGTCTCGGACCGTCGCACAAGACTCCCCGCTTCGCTTGCAGTATGTTCATGAGCGCGGCAAGCGACGTCTCGCCATTGCTGTGACCGATACCACGATCGTCGAGGGATTCAATGACGCCATCTGGCGCCGTCCGTGAAGGCCTGAAGCAAGACATTCTCACCGCGACGGGTCGAGGCGTGGGGCGGCGTGCACTGTTTCGCCACGCGCGCCGCATGGTGCCGTTGCTCGCGGTGGCCCTGCTCGGCGGCTGCTACGGATTCTCCGGTGGCGGCGGGCTGCCCCGGACGCTCAAGACGGTCGCGATCCAGCCGTTCGACAATCAGACGGCGGCCCCCGAACTGCAGCGCGAGAT
>JAIXTI010000117.1 GCA_027484025.1 bacterium | reverse complement strand
GAGCGAAACACGCGGCGTCCAGCCCAATACGGCCTTGGCCTTGTCCGTCTGCAGCGCTGACCGGGCCAACTCACCGGCGCGCGCCGGTGCGTAGTCAATCGGCGCAGTGGCCCCTGAGACACCACGAAGGGTTTCCGCCAACGTATTCACCGAGGTTTCGATGCCGGTGCCGATGTTGAACGCCCGCGCGTCGAGGCGTCCACGCGGCGGGAGCGCGCTGGTCGCCGCGGCAAAGTTGGCACCAGCCACATCACCCGCGTACACGTAGTCGCGCGTTTGTTCACCGTCGCCGAACACCGTCAGGGCGCGCCCGTCGAGCAATCGATTACAGAAAATGGCGACGACGCCGGCCTCACCATGCGGATCCTGTCGGGGGCCGTACACATTGCCGTAGCGCAGCGCCACGGTGTCGAGTCCGTGCACACGACCGTAGTAGGCGAGGTAGTACTCCACCGACAGTTTGGCGATACCGTACGGCGCTTCCGGATCCTTCGAGAATGCTTCCGTGCTCGGCGGCGGATCAAAGTCACCGTAGAGCGCACCGCCGGTTGACGAGAAGACGGTCCGCGTCGCGTAGCCGCTGGTCCGCACCGCCTCCATGAGGTTCAGGGTGCCGAGAATGTTGCGGGTCGCGTCGTACACTGGATCGAGCACGCTGCGACGCACATCGATCTGTGCTGCCAAATGGCACATGACATCGAAGCGCCCGTCGCGCACCAGGGTCGCCGCCTCAGGCGACGTGATGCAGCCACGCACGAACCGCGCGGCAGGAGGAATGTTTTCTTCGCGACCACTCGACAGGTCGTCGAGGATAGTGACGTCCCAGCCTTCGGCCAGGAATCGGTCTGCCACGTGGGAGCCAATAAAGCCTGCGCCGCCCGTCACCAGAACTGATTTCGCCATGCCGCTCGGAGCCTCTCCGTCAATATGTGAATAGTGGATATGCGGAATGTAAACACGCGTCGGGGCCAACGGGCCACCCGACGCGTGTCGAACTCCAGCAATTGTCAGCGCTACGCGCGTCCAGGCGCGCGCGCATTCGGGTCAGCGCCGGTCAGCCGAGCCCCGCGGCGCCGCGTGCGGCGCGATGATTCACGGCGCCTTGGCGTACCGGCGAGCGGCCATTCCCAGCGTAATCTCCGTCTGGTACTGCCGCGTAATCACCGTGGCCGCGTGGTCGCGCTCGGCGCGCACGACGCGTACCGTCGCGACCAGCGCTTCCGAGCCGCCCGTTTTGGCGCGGCCATACACCGCCATTTCGTCGCCAGCCTTGAGCCCCTGGTCCGTCCCCGCGCCAACGATCACGAAGCTCTGCAACGTCGGAAGGACTTCCTGTGCGTCGAGCCAAGTGACAGTGGTACTGACGTCCGGTGTCGTAAGCTTCTCTGCCTGCACCCAGGAAGCGGTAACCGACGGCGCCGGCAGCAGCTGCTGCCCCTGTTCGATGCGGCCCGACTGACGTTGTACGATAGCCAGTGCCGGCTTGCCTCCGTCCGCCTTCACGACCTCAACGATCCCCGTCGGATACACGAGCACGCGTCCCCTACCGAACGTGGCTGGCGTTGCGAAGGTCATGAAGCGATCGCCCACCTTGTAGCTCCCCTTTGCGGGGGGCTGCAACTCGACGGCGTCCGTCTTGATCGCGCGCTGCGGATACGACTCGCCAGATGTTTCCGAGGCGCCTACGCGGGACGATACACGGCCAAGGGTCAGCAGCGTTGGTGCACTCACGATGAACGGCGCGGATTCGAACTCAGCCGTGCGCGGCACCGGCGTATTGGGGCGCAGTACGGCACGCGTCCGGCGTTCGGCTTCGGCAGCATCAGGCAGGTCCCGATGGAACACCGTGAACACCTCGCTTGCCTTGCGCGAAGTGGTCTGTACATCCTGCTCGACCAAGCCGACGCGCCGCACCGTGCTGCCGCCCATGATGGTGCCAACCGACGGATTGAGGTCCGCCTTGCTCGTGTCGGAAGCTGGCGCGACGGAGGCGACGGATTTCGACTCCGCTGGGGCAGCGGCCACTGATTTCTTTGGCGCCGCTGACTTCCCGGTAGCACCGGCGTTCGATTTCCCCGCCGTTTGAGCCGCCAACGAACCGGACGGCGCCTTGGCGGGAGTCGCCTCCGGACCCGGCAGCGTCCCCTCGCCAGCTTTGGCCAGCGCCGCTTTCGGCACCGTACTGTCCGCAGGCGCCGCCGCGACTTCGGCGGCCTTTGCGCCGCGAACCGTCGGACGGGCGGGCACCGACAACCGCATGCCAACCTTCAACGGTGGCTCATCGGAAATCGGGATACCGTTGCGGCGGGCGAGGTTCTGCCACTGATGTCCGTCGCCGTAGTAGCGGGCGGCCAGACTCCACAGCGTTTCGCCGGCCTTGACCACGTGCGATTTGGCGGCGGGTTCCTGCGACGAAGTCGGCGCCGCCTCCTGTGCATGGAGCACGGCAGGACGCCAGACCAGCAAGAGTGCCAGTGTAGCAATGACCGCAACGAAAAAACGGACCAGGAGAGCTGACGCCTGGCCGTTCGACTGAGCGGTGGAGGCGTGCGCCCGGTTGGCAGCGCGCATCGGCGAACCTCGACAAAAGGAGAGTCATGGCACCCGAATGGTACGGGTGCAGGCACCTGCCTCGAAGCCGCAGGCGGGGTCCCACATCGGAGACGCCCGCGGGCGCAGGGCGTAACGGACAAACTGTGCCAGCCTAGGCCCACATCATTTCAATTCCCGCCGCCAGTGGCGCATTTCCCGGCGATCCCCTGTGGGGGATCGCCGGGCGTCCTGTCGTTGAGTCGGAACTCAGAACGGCAGGTCGTCGTCCTCGTCGGCCAAGGCGCCGGGGAAATCGTTGAAATCGTCACCGCCCGCGGCCGCAGCCGGAGCCTTGCGGGGGGCTGCGGGAGCCGCCGAACGACGCGGTGCCGAATCCATGTCGTCACCCATGCCGCCGCTACGCCCACCGCCGGTTCCGCCGCCGCCCAAGAGCATCAGCTCCTTGACCTTGATCTCGGTGGTGTAGCGCGTCTGCCCTTCCTTGTCCTGCCACTGGCGATACTCGATCTCGCCTTCGACATAAATCTTCTCGCCCTTCTTCACGTACTTCTCGACGACGTCGGCAAGGCCACTGCCGCGGGCACTGTTCCAGACCACGCAGCGGTGCCATTCGGTCTTTTCCTGCTTGTTGCCAGACTGGTCCGTCCACTGCCGGCCCGTGGCCAGCGAGAACGTCGCCACGCGACCGCCGGTACCAACGGTGCGAATTTCGGGGTCGCCCCCGACGTTGCCAATCAGAATGGCCTTGTTCATGCTGCGGCTCACGATGCCTCCTCGAAAATCAGAAATGACCAGCGGTACTTGGTGGGGTCTGCAAGCGAACGACGGGATAATACAGGATCAGGTCTGACAAAGTCTCATCAGATCTTCAACGATTGGGCTCTTTGAACGCACCCGGGTGGGGGAACCCTTACGGGCCGGTCTGGTGAGTCCGTCGGAGAACCAGGGCATCCTCGTTCGGATGCTGATAGTAACCTTTCCGCCTACCGACGAGGGAAAAGCCCCGCCCCTCGTACAGTGCCCGCGCCGCGACGTTGGAGGTACGCACCTCGAGGTACACCGCCGCGGTCGCGGAGGCGTCCGCAGCCGCCAGCGCATCGTCGAGCAGGACCCCACCGACGCCCCGACCGCGCACGGCCGCCGCCGTGCAGATGTTCGCGATCTCGCCCTCATCGGCTGCTCGCAAAAGGATGCAATACCCCAGGACGGTACCATCAGACGAGGTCGCCACCCGCAGGCGTGCGTACTTTCGGGCGAGGAGGTCCGCGAAGGCGCTTGGCGCCCAGGCATCGCTGAACGACGCCGCCTCGATGGCCGCCACCGACGGCAGATCGTCGACGTGCATATCCCGCACGACAACCGTTGTGCTATGCGCGCGTGGCGGCCCCTCCGTCACGAGGACACGGCAGGAGACGCTGGAAGCGAGAAACCATGCGTCGCTTCCCACTTGACCTGGGCCTCTGCCAGCCGACCATACACCGGTTCCCACAACTCCAGGGAGACGGCCTCTTCTGCCCAAGTGGGCGCGATTACCGAGAGCGACGCGATCGTCGGCGACACGACCATGACTTCGTCGGCCAGTGGTGAGGACAACACAGCCACACGCTGTACAGGCACCGCTTCGCTGGCGAGTTGCTCCAATGTCAAACGCGCAAGTGGTCCCGCGGACGCGACCCGTCCGTCCGCCCGGCGCACCACGGGCAGGACGTACCGTTCGCCGCGCAACGCGTCAGCGTGAACCAGATATCGGCCTTCGGCGAGCGCCGCTGCAGTCGATGCCGCTGCAATCAGGAGTGACGAAACGGCATAGAGGGGACAGCCCGTCCCGTGCGCCAAGCCCTTCGCCAGCGAGGAGGCGATGCGCAGCGACGTAAAGCTCCCCGGCCCCTCGCCGCACACAACGCCCTGGAGCGAGTCGGGACGCACGCCGGCAGCGCCGAGCAACCGTTGCATCGCCGGAAAGAGCCGGTCTTCGCGACCGACCCCCATTGGGACTTCCTCGACGCCGGTCATGATCCCGTCGACCCATAAGGCGACGGAACCCGCCGAAGTCGAGGCCTCGATGGCCAGAACAGGGCCTGAAAGTGGAATCGTGTGCACGGGCGGAGTCTACCGCATTCCGCGCGACAGTCCCAGTGTCACCGGGCCGTCGGCTGGCCCATCGACAACGGTGAAGTCAGGCGACGTGCGCGGTAGCGAGGTGGCGCGACATGGCCGGCACGAGCGATTGCAATGAGTCGAACCCGTTCTCGGTCACCTCGGCGAGCGACGCGAATGTTCCGCCTTCGGCCAAGGCCACCGCCGCATCGAAGATCGTGCTGTCGAACGCCGTCCCGCGGTCCCGGGCCATGATGTCGATAACCTTCGCCACCGTGAGCCCCTCACGATACGGACGCGTCGCCGTCAGCGCCTCGTAGACATCGGAAACCGCGAGCACGCGCGCCGTGAACGTGAGTTGATCGCCGGAAAGCCGCCATGGGTAGCCGCGGCCGTCAAGCCGCTCGTGGTGACGGGCCGCATCGGGAGCAAAATGCCGGAACGCCGCGACATGATCGAGGATTTCGAGTGTCCAGGTCGGATGCTTGCGAATCTCGCCGAACTCTTCCTCGGTGAGCTTCGCGGGCTTGTCCAGAATCCGGTTCGACACGCCGAGCTTGCCGATATCATGCAGCAACCCGGCGCGGAGCAGGTCACGGCTTGCCGTCCGGTCGACGCCGAGCGTCCCGGCAATCGCCACGGCATAGCGGGCCACGTTGCTCGAGTGCCGCGCGGTGAATGGTGTCTTCGCGTCGATGACGGCCGCGAAGGCAAACGCGATCCGATCGAGCCGCTCGTCGGTGGCCACCATGGGAACGCTACCCGGTTCGAGCGCCACCACGGACTCTCCGATTCGCTCGATATCGGCCAGCCGCCCCCACCATTCGTGGTCGCGACGAATCGATTCGAGATGCCCCACCAACGCGGGATCGAACCACGTGCCGCGACGCTTGCGTGCCATTTCGACTGCCGCCTTCGTACCATGCTCGCTCCAATAGGCTTCAACCGTCTGGGCGAGCAGAATGATGCGCGAAAGGATCGGAATGTCGGAGCCCGAGAGGCCGAAAGGATGGCCGAGACCACACCAGTGTTCGTCGACGTACAGGATGGCCTCAGACGTCGCCGCCGGAAAGCCGAGAACGCTCGCAATTCGCGCCCCGCGTTCGCAGCGCGTCTGAATGATCTCGCGCGTGAGTGTTGGCGTCTGCGCGACCATTAGAAAGTGGCGAATGCGGTTGTAGGGGTTGAGTCCCACCCCGCAACTCCGTGCGGTCCGCATGGCCAGCTTCCATCGATCATGCCAGTCGACCAACCGCATGTTGCGCTTGAGTTCCTGATCGGGACTCCCAAAGAGTGCCGACATGCGCGCAGCGTTACTCGAGCAGCCGGAGTCCTTGAGCAGCGCCGCATAGTACAACGCACTCGACTGCTCTCGATCGAGGCCGGCGAGCTCCCCGAGACGCATCGCGAGCAGCGTACTGCGCAAGGTGTGACCCGGACGTTGGCCTTCCGTGAGGTCGAGCGCATAGGTCAGCGCCGCGAGCACGTCGGCTAGACGAACCGTACCGGTACGAGCGACACTGATGGCCGACGAGCTGCTTGGGGTAAGTCGGGACACGATATGCAAGGATCAAGGGCGTGGTCCGCGCAAGGCGGGGCTGCACTATCACACGAGTATCGGTCCATCAGGTTACGAAATGAGCATGGTGCGATGGGAATGCCCACAAGCCGTCCCACACGTGTCGCACAGCGTAATGGTTAGCGCCGCGTGGGTGACACGACGCGGAGCAGTCGACGCTCCGGATCGGAGGGATCGTGCGTGAGCGCTATGTGGATGGCCATCGCAGGCAACGTCTGCAAGGCGCGCTCAGGCCACTCGACGAGCAACACCGACGCGGTGGCCACCAACTCATCCCACCCAAGGGCGTCGAGTTCCGCATCGCTTCGCAAGCGATAGAGGTCCACGTGCACCACGGGACCGGTGGGGGCGTCGTACTGCTGCACGAGCGAAAAAGTTGGGCTTGTGACGGCATCGAGGTTCTTCACGCCCACGCCCGCACAGAGTGCACGCGCGAGTGTGGTTTTGCCGGCGCCGAGGTCACCGGCGAGCGTAATCACTGCGGGTCGCGGCAGCGCCGCCCCCACGGCGCGTCCCCACGCCTCCAACGAATCCCGATCGGGCGAGCGCGGTGCTCCGCGTGCCAGCAATCGTTCGAGTTCTTCGCTCAGCATTTCAGCGCCCACGCGTTCCGCCGCCACGCCGCATGGGGGCACTCCCGGGCGGACGCTTGGGGACGGCCGCGTTGCCACGGGCCTGCGCGGGCTTTTCCCCGAGCGCGGTACGCACTTCGAACAGCTGGTCGCGCAACCGTGCGGCCGCCTCGAAATCCAACGCGGTGGCTGCCTCGCGCATTGCCACTTCCAACTCGCCGACCAGCTGTTCCAACTCCTCACGCGACCGCGCGGTATTCTCCGAGCCCAGCTTCCTGGGGGCCGGCGCTTCGCCCTCACGCTCGGTGCGCGCGTCGGCAACACGCGTGATGAAGCGCACCTCGTCGATGCTCTTGCTCACGCCCGTCGGAACGATTCCGTTCGCCAGATTGTGTTCATGCTGAATCGCGCGACGACGGTTCGTCTCCTCCATAGCACGTTGCATCGAACCGGTAATGCGATCGGCGTAAAGAATGGCAATGCCATGCAGGTTGCGCGCGGCACGGCCGATGGTCTGAATGAGCGACCGGTCACTCCGAAGGAAGCCTTCCTGGTCAGCGTCGAGAATCGCCACCAGCGACACCTCGGGCATGTCCAACCCTTCGCGCAATAGGTTGATCCCAACCAGCACATCGAACTCGCCAAGCCGTAGCCCACGAACGATTTCCATGCGCTCGATCGCATCGATGTCAGAGTGCATGTACCGCACGCGCACGCCCATCTGCTGCAGGTAGTCGGTGAGGTCTTCGGACATCCGCTTGGTGAGCGTCGTAACCAGCACCCGCTCCCCCTTACGCTCACGAATGCGAATCTCATTCAGCAGATCATCCACCTGCCCCTTCACCGGGCGTACGTCGATGATCGGATCGAGCAACCCAGTGGGGCGGATGACCTGCTCCACGACCACGCCTTCTGAAAGCTGCAACTCCAGCTCACCAGGTGTCGCCGACACATTGATAAGCCGCGGAACCAGCTGCATGAACTCGTCGAACACCAGTGGGCGGTTGTCGAGGGCGCTCGGCAAACGGAATCCATAATCGACCAACGTGAGCTTTCGCGCGCGGTCGCCGTTGTACATGGCACGAACCTGCGGCAACGTCACGTGTGATTCGTCGACGACCACGAGGTAGTCGTCAGGGAAGTAGTCGAGCAGACAGGCCGGCCGCTCACCGGACAGACGCCCACTGATGTGTCGCGAGTAATTCTCGATGCCCGCACAAGTGCCGATCTCGGCCAACATCTCCAGGTCGAAGTTCGTGCGCTGCTCCAGGCGTTGCGCTTCGAGGAGCTTGCCCCCCATGCGCAACTCGGCGAGCCGCTCCGCCAGTTCATCGCGAATGGCCTTCGATGCCCGCTCGATAGTTGGTCGATTGGTGATGAAGTGCTTGGCCGGATAAATGGCCATGCGCTCCAACGTCGCAATCGTGTCCCCGGTGATCGGATCGATCTTGGAGATCCG
>JAIXTI010000234.1 GCA_027484025.1 bacterium | reverse complement strand
ATCGGTGGGGCGCGGGGCCGCCACGACGCCCTGAATGGGAGTCGGCGTCTGCCAGCTGACCGGCACCTGGACTTCGTTCACCCCGGTGCTGCTCGACGCCGCCCATTTTCCGGTGAAGCCGCCCATTTTCGCGCCGCCGAAGCGCCCGAACTGCACGCTGATTCGCGACACGCCAATGCGGCTCTTGACCACGGCCCCCAACCCAACGGTGGCCACGGCCCACGTGAAGGCCACCGCCGCCAACCGGGCAATGGCTCCCACCAGCGGCGTACCAGCGGCGAGCGCGGCACCGAACCACACCAGGCTCAGCACCATGAGGCCAACGGCGAGCCCACGAAGCGCCGCGCTGCGTTCCGTGCTGCCGGTGCCGCGTCCGGCGATGGCGCGGCCGATAACCATGGAGACGGCCAGTACCCCGAGCGTGACAGCGCCCGCGAGAGCAAGCGCCCACGCCAGCGCCGCGATGGGGATGGCGAGCAGGCCAATGATCGTGATGGCGCAGGCGATCACGAGAATCGCCAGCGCGGGGACGGCAAGCAATTGCGTCAGCACGCCGGCCCAGAAGCTTCCGCTCACGTCGCGGGCGGCGCTCTTGGCGACCGCGAGCAACGCTTCTTCCGCGGTCATGAGCACCACGATCCCGATGATCATGCCGATGCCGAAGGTACCGGCCACGGCCATGAGCGTGGTGGCAAGCATGGGTCAGTGCCTCAGCGGGCGGATTGCGATGACGTGGCGAGCGCGCGGATACCCACCACGCCCATGCCCGCGACGGCGACAAACCCGCCAAGCGCCAGCGCCATGACTTCGGGGCTGCTGCCACGCAGCGCCTCGAGGCCCGGCTGCCCAACGACCGTCGTGAGCAGGTCGCTGCCGGCAGCAACCACCTGCTCGCGGAACGACTCGAGGCCAAGTTGCGCGAGCACGAAGCCCATGTCGGCGCGGGCCACGGCCCACGTGGCACCGGCTGTCGCCAGGCCGGCGGTGACCGCCGCGCCAAGGCCAGCTGCCAGACGGGCCGGGCGGGTGGCCGGCACGAACTGCTCAACGGCGCGGGTCGCCGCCACATGCCACGGCTCGAACACCTGCACCTGGCTCATCACGCGATCGGCGAACGCCGGAGACGGGGCAAAGTCAGGGAGCGTGTCGAGCGCAAACATGAGCTCCCGGGCACTCTCCAGCTCCGCCTGGCACTCCATGCACGAACGGGCGTGCGCCCGCAATGGGGCCACGCCAAAGCCTTCTTCTCCGTCGAGAAGCAGCTCGATTTCGTCTGGTCTGAGGTGTCGGTCGGTGCTCATTCTGGTGCCTCCATGAGGGGACTACGCGGAGGAGTGTGACTGGGTTTCAGGGAAGTTGCAGCGAATGTGCGCGTGTGTCCGCTGAAGTTCTGTTCATGCAGACGACTGGGGCCGGGAGCGTAACGATTCATTCCCGAATCGGCTCCAGCGCCTTGCGCAGCTCGTGCCGGGCTCGGTGGATGTAGGTCTTGACCGTCCCCAGCGGCAGGTCCAGCGTGGCGGCGATTTCCTCGTACGAGCGCCCTTCCACGTGACGCAGCATGATGCACGCTCGATACTCCGGCCGCAGCGCCGCGATGGCCCGCTCGATGGCCGACCCGAGCTCCTTCGCCTCGAGCTCGTCGAGCGCGCTCTCCTGTCCGTCGCCAAGCTCGAGCGTGGACGCTTCCACCTCCGCCGCCGTTGTGGCGTTCGGGCTGCCGTCCATGCTGATCGTGTCGATCCGTCGCCGGCGCAAATGGTCGATCGCGACGTTGTTGGCGATCTTGAACAGCCAGCTCGAAAACTTGAACTCGGGGCTGTACTTGTCGATGTGGTTCAGGACCTTGATGAACGCATCCTGCGCCAGATCTTCGGCGGTTTCGCGGTCGCGCACCATGCGGAAGACGAGCGAAAACACCGGCCGCTCGTAGCGGCGCACGAGTTCGCGAAACGCGAGCTCGCGCCCCTGCTGGGCGAGGCGGACGACATCGGCATCGGGGAGGGTTCCCAGCTCGTCTTGAATAGGCATGCGCAGCGGGCAAAGCTAGTCCAGCGGCCGCGGGGGGACCAGCCATGCGGCCATGATTCCGGACTGGCCTATGTGTGGCCCCTCTGTGAAAAGCCTCGAAACGCCGCTTGCTCGGCTCGCCCCGTCCCTTGATGTTTCGGGATGCCAAGTACGATGGACGCCCCTCGCAATACGCCCGGTTCGCCGGCTGACGACCTGCATGTCGCCGCGAACGCTGCCCAGGGGGAAGGGAAGCGCGAATACGTGCAGCAGATGTTTTCCGACATCGCACCGCGCTACGATCTGCTCAACCACGTCCTCTCGCTGAACATCGACAAACGGTGGCGTCAGCGGGCGTTGCGACTGCTCGGGTGGACCAACCGTCCCGCCGGCACGTATCTCGATCTCTGCGCCGGCACCCTCGACGTGGGCGCGTTGCTGGTCAAGCAAGCGGGCTTCACGGGGTTCGTCGCGGGTGCCGATTTCGCCGTGCCCATGCTGCAGTACGGCAAGGGCAAAGCGTCGCGTGACGTCCTGGCGCCCGTCGGCGCCGACGCACTGCAACTCCCCTTTGGCAACGCTTGTCTGGATGGCGCGATCGTCGCCTTCGGCATTCGCAATGTGGCCGATCTCGATGCCGGACTGCGCGAAGTACGTCGTGTGCTCAAGCCCGGTGCGCGTTTTGTCATTCTCGAATTCTCCACGCCGCGTTTTGCACTCGTGCGCGCGGCGTATCTCGCCTATTTCCATCACGTGCTGCCGTTCGTCGGTCGCCTCGTGAGCGGACACAAGTCGGCGTACACGTACCTGCCGCTTTCCGTGGCACAGTTCCCCACCGAAGAAGCGCTGGCCGAGCGTATGCGCCGCGCCGGCTTCTCCACCGTCGTGTGGGAACGTCTCACGCTCGGCATCGCCGCCATCCACACGGGCACTGTCTGACCGGCGCCCTCGACTACGCATGACACTCGATACCCTTTCCCAATTCATCGACGCGATCGATCAGATCGGCGAGCTGCATCGTATTTCGCAGCCAGTGAAGGTGCATCTCGAAATCACCGAGATCGCCGATCGCGTGTCGAAAATGCCCGGCGGCGGCACGGCGCTGCTCTTCGAAAAGCCTGTGCTGCGCGACGGGACCATTTCGCAGTATCCGGTGGCGATCAATCTGTTCGGGTCCATGCGTCGCATGTCGCTCGCGCTTGGTGTGAAGTCGCTCGATGACATCGGCGATCGCATCACGCAGCTCATGGATCTCAAGGTCCCCGACGGATTCTTGGGCAAGTTGTCGCTGCTGCCGCGACTGCTGGAGATCTCCAAGTTCCCGCCGCGCGTGAAGGGCGGCACGCCGTCCTGTCAGGAAATCGTGTGGCAGGGCGACGAGATCGATCTGGACAAGATTCCCGTGCTGCATTGCTGGCCCGAGGACGGCGGACCGTACATCACGATGACGGCCGTGATCAGCAAGGACCCCGTGCGCGGCATACGCAACGTGGGCATGTACCGCGTGCAGCAGCTGGGTAAGAAGCACGTAGCCATGCACTGGCAGCGACACAAGACGGGCGCCGAACATATGCGGCAGATGGCCGAGCGCGGCGAGAAAATGCCCGTGTGCATCGTCGTAGGGAGCGATCCGGCGAGCATGTTCAGCGCGAGCGCGCCACTACCGCCCAACATCGACGAGTTTCTCTTCGCGGGGTTCCTGCGCAAGGATCCCGTGCGTCTCGCCAAGGCCGTGACGAACGATCTCGAAGTGCCGGCCGATGCGGAGTTCGTGATCGAAGGCTACATCGATCCGGCGGAAGCGCTTGTCGTGGAAGGGCCCTTCGGTGACCATACTGGCTTCTACTCCGAAGCCGATCTGTATCCCAAGGTGCACGTCACGGCCGTGACCATGCGCAAGAACGCCGTGTACTCCACGACGATCGTGGGGCGGCCGCCCATGGAAGATTTCTATCTGGGTCACGCCACCGAACGCATCTTCCTGCCGTTGCTCAAGCTCACGACCCCGGAGATTGTGGACTATCACATGCCGGCCGAGGGTGGATTTCACAACCTCGTCTTCGTGAGCATCGACAAGAAGTATCCGGGGCACGCCGACAAGGTGATGCACGCCTTGTGGGGGCAGGGGCTCATGTCGCTCGCCAAGGTGCTCGTGGTGGTCGACAAGGAGATCAACGTGCGCAACCCCGTAGAAGCGTGGTGGGTGGCGCTGAACAACATGGACCCGCAGCGCGACGTGCGCTTCACCATGGGGCCGGTGGACGTGCTCGACCACGCGAGTCGAGCGTTCACCTACGGCAGCAAGATGGGCATTGACGCCACACGCAAATGGCCGGAAGAAGGCTTCACGCGTGCGTGGCCCAAGGTGATCGATATGGACGAAGCCACGAAAAAGGCGGTCGACGCGAAGTGGGCCAGTCTGGGACTGCCCTCCGTCGGACAGCCGTGACCAACGCCAGCGGCATCGTGCCGCCCAAGGGGGCTCGCGACGGGCAGTTGATGCGCGGGCAATCCTTGCCCGTGCGCCTCGCCAACTTCGTGAAGTTGCCGCATACCGTGTTCGCGATGCCCTTCTCGTTGGTGGGCGTGATCTTCGCGAGTACGAGCGCGCCGGTTACCCCCGCCATGGTGGGGTGGGTGCTGCTCGCGTTCACGAGTGCGCGCTTTGCGGCAATGGCGTTCAATCGCCTCGTCGACCGTGATGTCGATGCGATCAACCCCCGGACAGCCATGCGCGAACTGCCGGCGGGCACACTCACCGTTGGGCAGGCCAAGCTGAGCATTGCGGTGACCAGCGTGCTCTTCGTGTTTGCCAGCGGCATGCTCAACTCGCTCTGCCTGGCGCTCTCCCCCATCGCCCTCTTCTGGGTACTGGGATACAGCTACACCAAGCGATTTACCCGCTGGTCGCATTTGTGGCTTGGGCTCGGTCTCTCCATTGCCCCGGTCGGTGGCTATCTCGCCATTACCGGCGCGTGGAGCACTCCGTGGTGGCTGCTCATCGTCTTCGCGCTGGCGGTAGTGTGCTGGAGCGGGGGCTTCGACATGATCTACGCGCTGCAGGACGCGGAGTTCGACGCACGTCATGGGTTGCACAGTGTGCCCAGCAAGTTCGGGGTCCGCAAGGCGATCGGCATTGCGCGCACGCTGCACGTCCTCGCCGTGGTCTGTTTCTCGGTGGTAGTGGCGGCCGAGCCGCTCGGTGATGTCTCGGCGCTGGTGAACGGGATTCTGTGGGCCGCCGTCGCCGGTATTGCCGGCATGTTGCTCTGGGAGCATCGATTGGTGCGCGCCGACGACCTTTCACGCATCGACGCGGCCTTCTTCACCATGAACGGACTGATCTCCTTGGGCTTCTTTGCGTCGGTGCTGACGGCCCGCGTGCTCATGCTGCGGGGCGCCTGAT
>JAIXTI010000126.1 GCA_027484025.1 bacterium | reverse complement strand
GGTGGCCCCGATCAGACGCTCGGCGTTGGCGATGCGCGTGCCCTCCATGGGGTGGGTGGACAGCCATTCGAGATACCCAGGTGCGTTCCCCGACTGCGCGCGGAGCCGATCGAAGAAGCCGATCATGCCACGCGGGTCGACGCCGGCGTTGGTGGTGTACACGATGCCTGCAGAGTCGGCCTCGAGTTCATCGGTGCGGCTGAACTTGGCGGTGAGCACGTTCGCGCCCACGTTGATGGCCACCTGTGACAGCCCCGAATCGCAGAGCCCCGTAAACAGACAGACCACGGTAATCGCGGCGGAGAGGCCCTTTTGCTTCTGCGCCTGCTGCGCACCATGTGAGAGGCGTGCGTGCGCGACCTCGTGGCCGAGGACGCCCGCCAGCTCGGAGACGTCGCGTGCATTGCGCAGGAGTCCGGTTTGCACGTACACGAAGCCACCGGGGAGCGCGAACGCGTTGACGGTGGAGTCGCGCACGATGCGGAACGTATACGGATAGGCCACGGCGCCGCCGGCCTGTACGAGGGCATTGCCGATGGTGGCGAGGGCGCGTTCTCCTTCGGGGTCACGCACCACCTGGACGCGCCGCTCCACCTCGGCGGCGGCCTCAGCACCAAGCTGCCGCTCCTCCGTGGCATCCATGCCGCAGGCGGTACAAAGGAACAGCGACACGAGCACTGCGGAAGAGTTCTTCATAGGCATCGGGATAAAATACGTCGTCGCCACGATGTTGAGTGCGCTCGCGAGCGGGTGCCCGTGTCACCTCGAGTGCCTGCGAGCACGGCCATAAACTTGCCGTGCTATGCTCCCGTGCACATCACCTCATGGCCCGACCTGATACGCCGCAAAGTGCGTGCGCTGACTTCTCCGAGGGCAGATGCCTCGGACGACCTGCTGACCGGTCCGATTCGCGGCGAGCTCTTGGGGACGGACCGGCTTGCCGACCGCGCGCGGGAGATTGCACGGGCGCAGCGGTTGAGCGACACTGGACAGGGCGACGCCGATCGCACGCCGTTGCTGAGCCGGCTCGACGATACGGCCGTCATCCTGGCCAATGTGCGGTCCCGCCTCGCCACGTCCGCGGCCAACAAAGGGGATATCGGTCCCGCCGGGGAGTGGATGCTCGACAATGCGCATGTGGTCGAAGAGCATGTGCGTGAAGTTCGCGAGTCGCTTCCACGCACCTATTATCGCGAACTGCCCGAACTCGCCAGCGGACATCTGGCCGGCTATCCACGGGTGTATGAGATCGCCACGACGCTGATCGGGCACAGCGAGGGGCACGTCGATCGTGCGAATGCCGATCTGTTCGTCACCGCCTTTCAGGAGGTGCAACCACTCCGCATCGGTGAGTTGTGGGCACTGCCGGCGATGCTGCGACTGGCGTTGATCGAAAACCTGCGCCGCATGGCATTGCGTACCATGCAGCGGCTCGACGAAATCGAACTGGCCGATCAGTGGGCCGCGCGCATTACGCAGGACGGGGAAGGGAGCGGCGTGGCGACGCCCGCGGCACTCAACGACTTTCTCGCGGCGCGACCGCCGCTGACGCCCGTGTTCGTTTCGCGATTCCTGCGTCAGGTCCGGCAGGGAGACGAGACACTGACGACGCTGGCGTGGCTCGAGCCGTGGATGTCGGAGGTGGGCGTCAACGCTGATGACGCCGCGACGCGATCGAACGAACGGCTCGCGCTTACACAGGTGATGACCTCCAACAGCATCACCAGCTTGCGTGCGATCGCACGGCTCGATTGGAAGACCTTCGTCGAAGGGCAGAGCGAACTGGAGGCGGCCTTACGCCGGGATCCGAGTGGTGTATACGCGCGCATGACCTTCGCGACCCGCGACACGTATCGTCACGTGGTCGAACAGGTAACTCGTCGCAGTCACCGGACTGAACGCGAGGTGGCATTGGCAGCAGTGCAGCTTGCCGCCGAGGCGACCGCGCGGCACGAAGGGCCGGCGCAGGAACATGTCGGCTACTACCTCGTCGATGACGGACTGCCAACCTTGCGCGCACTGGTCGAGTACAAGGCGACGTTCGGCGAATCGGTACACACGTGGTTGTTGCATCATCCGAATCTCGTGTATATCGGCGGCATCGTGCCGGCCACGGTGCTTGCGGTAGCGATGGCGGTGATCCTTGCGGGAGCGGTTTCGTGGACGCACTGGCCGCTCATCATGGTGTTGCTGTTGCTTACGTGCATTCCCGCCAGTGACATCGCGGTGAGCTTCGTCAATCAACTGATCACCACCTTCCTGCCGCCGCGTACACTCCCCAAGCTCGACCTGACCGGGCCAGAAGGGATCCCCCCCGAATTTCGCACCGCCGTGGTGGTGCCCACGCTCTTCGGCAGCGTGGAAGAGGTGCAGGAGGCGCTCGAGACCATCGAAGTGCAATTCCTTGCCAACCGTGAAGCGCATCTCCATTTCGCACTGCTCAGCGACTTCACCGATGCTGACGCCGACACACTGCCGGGCGACGACGCCATCGTGGCGGCAGCAGTGGCCGGCATCGAGTCACTCAATGCGCAGTATGCCCAAGGGCGCAGCGATGAGTTCTATCTCTTTCATCGGCCACGGCAGTGGAATCCGCAGGAAGGGGTGTGGATGGGATGGGAGCGCAAGCGCGGCAAGCTCGCTCAGTTCAATCACTTTGTGCGTGGTGGAGCGCAAGACGTCTTTACCACCATCGTTGGCGATGTCTCCGCCATCTGCCAGATTCGCTACGCCATTACCCTCGATGCCGACACGATACTCCCCCCGGCGGCCGCACCGCTGCTGGTCGGTGCCATCGCGCATCCGCTCAACCGCGCGGTGTACGATGTCGAGCACGCGCGCGTGGTGCGTGGCTACGGTATTCTGCAGCCGCGCGTAGGGGTATCGCTCCCCAGTGCGTATCGCTCACGTTTTGCCGCCATTCACTCCGGTCATCCGGGAGTCGATCCGTATACCACGGCGGTCTCCGACGTATATCAGGATCTGTTCGGCGAAGGCAGCTTCACGGGCAAGGGCATATACGACATTGATGCCTTTGAGCAGGCGACCAGTGGGCGCTTTCCCGAAAACACGCTGCTGTCGCACGATCTCATTGAAGGGAGCTTCGCACGGGCGGCGCTCGCGGCGGATATCGAGGTGTACGACGACTATCCCACCACGTATCTCGCGCATGCCAAACGCAAGCACCGGTGGATTCGCGGCGACTGGCAACTGCTGCGATGGACGACTGGTCATGTCCCCGGTCCTGCAGGTGCCGAGCGTAACCGGCTGTCGATGCTCTCGCGCTGGAAAATCATCGACAATCTGCGTCGCAGTGTGGTGGAACCAACACAGTTGCTCTTCCTGCTCGCCGGATGGACGCTGCTGCCCGGATCACCGTGGCGATGGACATTGCTCGCGGTGTTCGCCGTGGCCGCGCCGTGGATCATCGCCCTGCTCCTCGCCGTGGTGCGCCCACCGTTCGACAAATCGTGGCGCGCGTATTACAGCGCCATCGCACAGGACACCGGCACCAGCGCCCGACAGATCGTTCTCGCACTCGCCTTTCTGCCGCATCAGGCATCCATCGCCGTCGATGCCATTGCGCGCACGCTCTGGCGGATGGTGGTCTCCCGCAAGTTGCTCTTGCAATGGCAAACGGCGTCGCACGCCGAGCGGGCTATTGGTCCTTCGAGGAGCACGGCCTGGCGCACCATGCGTATGGCCGTGCTTTTCGCCGTCTTCGGGTTCGCGACGGTCGCCGTGCGTCTCCGTGGCCACGACGTGACAGACCCGTGGCTGCTGGTGCTGTCGGTCGCTCCGTTGTCGCTCCTGTGGCTTGTCTCTCCGCTGCTCGCGTCAACGCTCAGCGTCCCCAACGATCGCAGGCAGCGCCGGCTGCCGTCGCGGCGCCGCGTCGATGCGCTGCGCTACGCGCGCACGCACTGGCAGTTCTTCGAGCGCTTCGTCACCGAAGAGTCGCACTGGTTGGCCCCCGACAACTTTCAGGAAGATCCTGTCCCGGTGGTGGCCATGCGCACATCACCCACCAACATCGGCTTGCAACTACTCTCCACGGTCAGCGCCTTCGATCTCAAGTTCATCCCCATCGAACGCATGGTTGACCGGCTCGAGCGTGCCTTCGCCACCATGGCGGAGCTGCGCCGCTATCGCGGGCACTTCTACAATTGGTACGACCTGACGGACTTGCACGTGCTGCAGCCGGCATACGTGTCCACGGTCGACAGCGGCAATCTTGCGGGCCATCTCATTGCGCTGCGGCAAGCGCTGCAGGCCATGGCCGAGCAGCGCGACTATCCACCGGAGCTCGGTGCGCGACTGTGGGCGCTGGCGGAACAGTCGCATCACTACGAGCAGGCGATGGATTTCCGGTTCCTGTTCGATGAAGACCAGGAGCTGTTCTCGATCGGCTACCAGGAAGGGGGGCAGACACTCGATGCGTCATCGTACGACTTGCTGGCCTCCGAAGCGCGTCTCACGTCGTTCGTTGCGATTGCACGTAACCAAGTGCCAGTGGAGCACTGGTTCCGGCTGGGGCGTACCCTCACACGCACCGAGGGCGAAACCGCGCTCGTCTCGTGGACCGGCAGCATGTTCGAGTACCTCATGCCGGTGCTCGTCATGCGCACATTCCCTCTGACAGTGCTCGACCAGACGTATGGTGGTGCCGTGCGGCGACAGGTGCGGTATGGCGAAGAACGTGACGTGCCGTGGGGCTTGAGCGAAAGCGCATACAATCTGCGTGACCGACAACTCACGTATCAGTATCGCGCCTTTGGTGTTCCCGATCTCGCGCTCAAGCGCGGACTCGGTCGCGATCTCGTGATTGCCCCGTACGCCACAGCACTCGCCGCGATGATCAACGCGGGCGCTGCGCTGGACAATCTTGCCGTGCTCGAAGCACGCGGCGCACTGGGGCCATACGGCTTCTACGACGCGCTCGACTACACGCGCCCTGCTCCGAACGCGCGCTTTGCCGTGGTGCGCAACTACATGGCGCATCACATCGGGATGAGTCTCGTCGCATTTACCAACGTGCTCGAATCGAACGTGTGGCAGCGGCGTTTCCATGCCGACACCGTCGTGCGTGCCGCCGAACTGCTGTTGCACGAGCGGATCCCACGCCGACTGGTGTTTCAATCGACACAGGTCACGGACGCCGATGAAGCCATGCCGGCCCCGGAGCTCGAGCGCCCTGCGGTGCGCGAGTTCGACACTGCCGACACGCCGCAGCCACGCGTGGCGCTGCTCGGGCATTTGCCATATACGGTCATGGTCAACAATCGTGGCTCGGGCTACAGTCGCCACGAGCAGCTCGCCGTTACACGGTGGCGCGCCGACGCCACGACCGACAACATGGGGCAGTTCTGCTACGTCAAGGACCTCGCTGCGGGCCGCGTGTGGAGCGCTGCACACCAGCCAGTCTGCGCACCGGCCGACAGCTACCGGGCACGCTTCGCGACCGACCGGGTGACCTTCACCCGTGCCGATGGCACCATCAGCACGCAAACCGAAATCACGGTGGTCCCCGGCGATGCCGCCGAGGTCCGGCGCGTCACGGTCACGAATAATGGAAGCGCCGAAGTCGATGTCGAACTCACCAGCTATGCCGAAGTCGTACTCGCGACTGCCGACTCGGACCGCGCGCACCCGGCTTTCGGCAACTTGTTCGTCGAGACCGAGTGGCACGAGTGGTGTTCGGCACTTGTCGCTACGCGCCGTCCGCGTTCGGCGGAGGATGCGCCGGTGTGGGGCGTACACGTGGCCGCGTCCGACGATACGCGCGTTGGTCCCGTGACCTTTGAAACCGACCGTGCCCGTTTCATCGGCCGCGGGCGGTCAACGCGTGATCCGGCCGCACTCGACCACGAAGCGGATGGGCCGTTGGTGGGGCATACCGGCGCGGTGCTCGACCCGGTGTTCGCCATCCGCATGCAGCTGCGCCTCGCGCCCGGCGCGTCGGGTACCGTGGCGTTCACCACGCTCGTGGCCGCGAGTCGCGAACGGGCGTTCGAGTTGGCCGACCGGTACGACGATATCAATGCCGCCCAGCGCGCACTCGATCTCGCGTGGACAACCGCTCAGGTGGAACTGCGCGAACTCAACATTGCGCCAACGGATGCCGGCATCTTTCAGGATGTCGCGGGTCATCTGCTGTATGCCGATCGGGCGTTGGGGGCGCCTGCCGACGAACGCGCCCGCAATCGTGGCTCACAATCCCTGCTCTGGTCGGTTGGGATATCGGGGGACCACCCCATCCTGCTGGCCATCGTGAACTCGCTCGACGGACTTGGTACACTGCGGCAGCTGCTCTCCGCGCACCGGTACTGGCGTCGACGCGGTCTGCAGATCGACCTGGTGGTGCTCAACACGCAGCCCGCATCGTACCAACAGGACCAGCATGACCGCATCATGGCGGCCGTGCTCGCGTCGACCGAAGGGCCCGTGTTGGATCAGCCGGGTGGTGTCTTCGTGTTGCGCGTGAATCTCATGCCCGCCAATGTCCTGTTGATGCTTCGTGCCACGGCGCGCGTGCATGTTGTCTGTGACGGCCGCGCATTGGCGCGTGCCGTGGAGCGGTTGACGGATGACGAGAGCGAGCCTGAGGTAGACCCCACCAAGCGCTATCGCGGCACAACGGGGCAGCGCAATCGCAGCACCCCACCGGTCGTGCGGGCCATCAAGCGCCTGACCTCTCGATTACTGGACGGTGAGGCGACACTGGGTCGTACGCTGCCGCCCGTAGGGGTTGCTGAAACCAGACCGAGTACCGCGTCACGCGGCCCATCGCGAGAGGGGCGGGTACCTCGCGAGGATGCGGCAGGAGCACCGCTGCTACTCGACAACGGACTCGGGGGACTCACCGAGGCGAACGACTATGAGATTCGCCTCCGCGGCGATGACCTTCCGCCAGCGCCATGGAGTAATGTCATCGCCAACGCGCGCGGCGGATGTGTGATCACCGAGCAAGGGGGTGGCTTCAGCTGGGCGGGCAACAGCTACTTTTTCCGTCTCACGCCGTGGCACAACGACCCCGTAAGTGATCCGGTGGGAGAGGTCCTCTATATCCGCGACGACGACACGGGCGATCTGTGGACGGCCACGCCGGCACCAATCCGCCACGAGTCCCCGTATATCGTGCGACACGGTGCGGGGCGGTCGACCTTCTCGCACGAGCACGACGGCATCTCGAGCATGTTGTCGGTTGGTGTGGCACCGGTCGACCCGGTCAAGCTGTCGCTGTTGCGCCTGACCAACACGGACTCGCGGCCGCGCCGCCTGACGATTACCGCATATGCAGAGTGGACACTGGGTGTCGCACGGGAAAGCACACGGCAGCACGTGCATACGTCGTACATCGAGGCGCAGCGCGCCATCGTGGCCCGCAACGCCTTCAACGAGGAGTTCGCGAGCCAGCTCGCGTTCTGCACCATGAGTGAGCCGCTCGTTGCCCACACGGCGGATCGTCGGGAGTTCCTGGGGCGCAACGGTACGACGGCGGCGCCGGTAGCTCTGCGTCGAACTACGCTGCTGAGCGGTAGAACCGGTGCCGGCGTTGATCCCTGCGCGGTGTTGCAGTGCACCGTCGAGCTGGCGCCGTTCTCCACGCATGAGCTGTGTGTCGCGCTCGGCGCCGGAAACGGCGAGGAGGAGGTGCAGCAGATGGTCGATCGTTACGGGCATGTGCCGGGAGCTCGCGCCGCCATGGAGGAGTCGGCTGCGGCGTGGCAGGAGCGACTGTCGGTCATTCGCGTGCACACGCCGGTGCCGGCGCTCGATGCCATGGTCAACCGATGGGCGCTCTATCAGTCGCTGGCCTGTCGCATGTGGGCACGCTCGGCGTTGTATCAGTCGAGCGGCGCGTATGGCTTTCGCGACCAGCTGCAGGACTGCATGGCGTTCGTCTATGCCGAGCCGGGAATCGCGCGCGCGCATCTCCTCACGGCGGCAGCGCGTCAGTTCGTCGAAGGCGACGTGCAACACTGGTGGCATCCACAAAGTGGGCGCGGCGTGCGCACCCGCTTCTCCGACGATCTCGCGTGGCTGCCGTTCGTAGTCGATCACTACATTCGCGTGACTGGCGATGACACTGTACTCGACGAATATGTACCATTTCTCGCGATGCGCATTCTCGAGCCGAACGAGCACGAGATCTACGACCTGCCGAAAGTCACCGACGAGCACGGCAGCGTGTACGAGCACTGCTTGCGCGCGCTGCGTCGCGCCTGCACGGTTGGCGTGCACGGATTGCCGCTTATCGGGATTGGTGACTGGAACGACGGCATGAGCCGCGTGGGGATCGAGGGGCGCGGCGAAAGTGTGTGGCTGGCCTGGTTTCTCGTGCGTACACTGCGACAGTTCGCCCCGTACATGGACGCGCGCGGAGACCATGCCGATGCCGCTCACTTCCGATCGCAGGCCGACGCGTACGCGGCTGCGGTGGAACTGCACGGCTGGGACGGTGCGTGGTATCGTCGGGCCTACTACGACGACGGGGTGCCCATGGGCTCGAGTCAGAGTGACGACTGTCAGATTGACGCCATTGCGCAGAGCTGGAGCGTCATCTCGGAGGGCGGCGCTCCCGCACGTCAGGCCGCGGCGCTCGCGGCCGTTGACGCGCGACTCGTGCGTCACGATGCGCGGCTGCTCATGCTGCTGACGCCACCGTTCGACCGTGGGCTACACGATCCGGGGTATATCAAAGGCTATCTGCCCGGCGTCCGCGAGAACGGCGCGCAGTACACGCACGCGGCGCTCTGGTCGGTCCTGGCGCTGGCCATGCGCGGCGAGGGCGACCGCGCGTTTGCGCTGCTCGACATGCTGAATCCGCTCACGCACGCGACCACACCCGACGCGGTGGCCACGTACAAGGTGGAGCCGTACGTGATCGCCGCCGACGTGTACACCGCCGAAGGGCAGCTGGGGCGCGGTGGGTGGACGTGGTATACCGGCTCGGCGAGCTGGTTCTACCGCGTGGCGCTCGAGTCCATTCTAGGGGTGACCAAGCGCGGCGATATCCTTACGATCACGCCGTGCGTTCCGTCCGGGTGGCCGGGCTACCGCATCGACTATCGTGTCGGGGCCGCGCTGTACGAGATCGATGTGCAGCTGCGACCGGCGGACTCTGCCCGTATGGACACCACGGTCATGATCGACGGGCGTCTTCGGCAGGATGCCACGATTCCGCTGCGTGATGATGGTGCCGTACACCAGGTCGTCGTGATGACACCCGCGAGCAGGCCGACGACTGTGATATCGTGAAGCCGCGACCTGCAAGGACGCGTTACGGCGCGAACGACGTGCTGACTGCTGTGAGAAGCAGGCGCAGGCCGAGCTTATCCACCGCCTCGCTACTGCTCCGTGACGCCAGCACTACGACCCCGATGCGCCGCTCCGGATCAAAGCCCATCCAGCTCGAGAACCCACCGGTACCGCCGTTGTGCCACACGATCCGCTTGATGCCGGCGATACGGCCCGTCAGGTCGTCGGTTTGCCAGCCGAGCGCGACGGACTCGCCCGACGCAGATGTACGTGGTGCCCACATCTCACTCCACTCGAACGCCGGTATCGGGGTGCGTTCCGCAGCCGCCTGGAGAAAGCGCGCCATGTCTTCGATGGTGGATCGATACGCGCCAGCGCCCGCCATGGCATCGAAGCTCCACGGAGGAGTGGGTTTCCCGGTCTCATCGCGGCCGGGTACCAGCTGGTGGGCCTCGTGTTCGTTGAGCGCGATGGATGTGTTCTGCATACCGAGCGGTTGCAACACGAGGCGCTGCACCAGCGTGTCATACGGCTCGTTCGCCTGCCGCTCGAGCAGCACGCCCAGCAGTCCGAAGCCAAGATTCGAGTAGTCGACCTTGGCGTTACGCCACGATGTACGTCCTTCGCCGGATGCGTACGCGGCCAGTACATCGTTCGCCGTAATCGAGGCGTATGGATCGTCCGTCGCGTCAATCCTGGCAAACCAGCTTTCGGGAAGCCGAGGAAGACCCGAGGTGTGCGTAGCCAGCATCTCGAGTGTGGTGCCGTCATCGACCGGTGGTCGTTGCGTTGGCGGAAGCAGCGGCCAGATGGGAGTGGACCACTGCAAGGCGCCTTGGCCCACGAGACGGTGGGCGGCAATCGCGGTGAAAACCTTGGTGATGGAGCCGATTTCGAAGCGCACCGTGTCGTTGCTCGTGCCGGCCTGCGCTCCCAACCGGCGCACATGGGTGCGTCCATCGCGAAGCACGGCCACAGCGACGTTTCCGAGATCGGCCTCCTGCAGCGCGCGCGCCGCCGCCTTGTCCACCCGCTGCGCGAGATCGCGCGTGTCCGGCAGGTTACGGATGCGGTACCACGCATAGGCCGCCGCCGCGCCGCCAGCGACGAGGACCAGCGCGACACCCCAGACGATCACTTTTAGCCACGTCGGCATTGCGAATTACGGACGGAGGTTGCTGTGACTACGACCAGCCATACCGTGATTCTACGCGAGTGCCTGATGGGGAGTTTCCTGATCTACGACGCAGAGGATTTTCCGGTCCGTCGCCCCGCCCACGCCGTCCCAAAGAAGAACTGCAGCGGCAGATGAAGCCGCGCTGCCCACGACTGTTCGTTGTGGCTTCCTTCTGGAAAACTGAATTGCAGAAGATCCGTGCCCAGCTGGTATCCGCGCTGAAGCAACAGATCCCGCATCGCATTCGTCGCGTCGAAGTTGTCGCGCGGCCACCCGCTATCGAGGTAGACCGCAATGTCGCGTCGAGGCTCGGTGGCAATGCGACTGAACAAGTCGTCCAGCACTCCGAAGGTGCTCGACAGACAGCCGGCCATCCCGAAATGCTCCGGGTACTGCCATGCGAGATACAGTGAGGCCACCCCGCCGAGCGACGAGCCCATGACGGCGGTATGGCGTGCATCGGCAAGGGTGCGCGCCCGGGCGTCGACGAAGGGCTTGAGCTGCTGCACGATGCCGCGACCGTATGCCTCGTACCCCGGATGGGTGTAGTCGCGCATGCGATCGGCCGGCGCGATGCCCACGACAATGGTTTCACCGACGGCGTTCATGCGGTCGAGTTGATCCATCGTCTCGTCGACGCGCCACTCGCTGCCGCTGAACGCCTCGTTGGGGAAGAAGAGGTTCTGCCCGTCCTGCATGTAGAGCACGGGATAGCGGTGCAGCGTGTTTTCGTCGTAACCGGCAGGATAGTAGATGCGCACCGCGAGCGTGCCACCGTCGAACGGGACGTGCTCGACCGCCGAGAACCGTCCACGCTCTTCGGCGAAGAAGTACGGCCGCAGCTCCGGATCGGGCTCGTACGCACTCACGACGACGTTGGCGCCTTTGGCCCAGTGCACGGTTCCATCACGCAGCAACACCGGCTTCATCGCCAAGGTGGGAACGGTGCGCGGCACGTCGAACCACGACGTGTTCTGTTCGACGCGTACCGAGAGCAGGGTTTGGTCCCAGTCGACCTCGGTGCGCAGGGCGACCTGACCGTGCGTGGCGGGATAGGTGATGCGTATTGAGCGAGACACGGTTGACGAAAGGGATCCGGTGGTGTGCGTATGCGGTAGGTGTTTGTGCTACTTGGGTACGCCTTCCGTCGCGAGTCGATTGTCGAGCGCGAGTCGCGCGTTGGCGGCCATGCGCTTGCACCCGCGCGCATCGATCAGCGTGCCGGCTGTCACCCGGTCCCACAGCTGTGCCGCCGCCGGATGTGGCATGACCAGAATATCACACGGCATCGTTTCGAAGAGCGTATGCGCCCGACGAAAATCCTGCACGGCCTTCGGGTACCGCGAGTTACTCGAGAAGCGGAATCCATCGGCCGAGATGGGTGACTGACTGTCGGCATAGACAATGTCATGGCAGACGTTCGCTTCGCACGACTGCCAGCTCCACGAGGTGCCGCCCGGTGTATGTCCACCGGTGATGTGGGCCGTCAGCGCCAGCGTGCCCACGCGTACGACTTCGCCATCACGAATGGTGCGTACCTGCGGCACGCGCGGGAACGGGGCGTTCAGGCCGAATTGCGGGTCGTCGTCGAAGCTGTCACCGTTTTGCAGCCAGCGAGCACTCGGCGCACTTGCCGCGACGGTGGCGCCGCTGAGACGCGCCAGCATGGCCAACCCACCCGCATGATCGTTGTGCGCGTGTGAATTGAGCATGAGCTTCACATCGGTGAGGCTGAAGCCCAGCGCCTCGATGTTGCGGCGGATGAGTGGTGCCGACTCCGGGAGCCCGCCGTCGATGAGGATGTGTCCGGCGGACGACGTGATGAGAATGGCGGAGAGTCCGTCGGTGCCGACGTACCAGCTGTTCCCGAACAGCTTGAGCGGCGCATGCGGCTTGTTCCACTCAGGGCAGCTGGCACAGCGCGGTGTGGGCGGCACGCTGTCGCTGGTTTGTGCGATCGCGAGCGTCGGTACGAGCAGGAACAGCAGCAGAAGAATCATCACGGGGGAGACTCGAGCAACAGGATGTGTCGTGAAGCAACGAAAACGCGGCCCTGTCTGGCGGACCCGGTTCCGGGAGGCGTAACGTTGCGAAATCTGTGGGTCCCTCTTCAGTGCCTCCATGAAAACGACGCCATCCGTGGGCGAGAAGTCAACCAACGTTCGTTGGCGCATCATCGGCTGGGCCACGCTGGCGGCTGTTGTGGCGTACATCCTGCGCTTCAACATGTCGGTGGCGGCGCCGGCGATGATGCGGGACTTGCAGCTCACCGAGAAGCAGCTGGGCATCGTACTCGGCGCCTTTGCGTGGGGATACGGATTGCTGCAGGCACCGGGAGGCGTGTTCGGGCAACGCGTGGGTCCGCACAAGGCCATGACGTGGCTCTTTGCGGGATGGTTTGTGACCACGGCGTTGATGGCGATGGTTCCGCACGGACTTCCCGCCGCTGCCGCGGTGACGGTGCTCGTGGTGCTGCGCGCTGCGCAGGGTGCGGTGCAGGCCCCGGTGTTTCCCATCACCTGTGGCGGCACCATTGCCAGCTGGCTTCCTCCCAACCGCTGGGCGTTGGGGAATAGCCTGTCGACGGCGGGAACGACCGTGGGCGGTGCATTGGCCGGCCCCGGGGTGACGTGGTTGGTGATGGCCATCGGCTGGCGCCCGTCGTTTCTCGTGAGCGCGCCGCTGGCGCTGATCCTTGGCGTCATTTGGTGGCGTGACTACCGCGATGCACCGTCGACGCATCGCGGGGTCAATGCTGCGGAGCTCGCGGTGATTGGTCAACCGAATGCACCCGCGGACAGCCGGACGTCACTGCGATGGATGCAGATGCTGACCGATCGTGACCTGCTGTGCGTGACGCTCAGCTATTTCTGCACGAACTACGTCTTCTATCTCTTCTTCAACTGGTACTTCTACTATCTCACCGAAGTCCGCAGAGTTGATGCGTCGCTCAGTGGCTACTTCATCGGCGCGCAGTGGGTCATCGGCGCCATCACGGCTATTGCGGGCGGCATCGCCTGCGACCGGTTGTGCGTGCGGTTCGGTGCGACCACGGGATGTCGCATAGCCGCTATTGGTGGATTGCTGCTGTCCATTCCGCTCCTCATTACGGGGACGCTGGCACAGAACGCCACGCTCAGCGTCGCCCTGCTGTCGGTATGCTTCGGATGCATCCAGTTCGTCGACGCCAGCTACTGGTCGGCCACCATGCGCATTGCAGGGGCGGATGCTCAGAGCGCGACCGGCATGATGAACACCGGCGGCAATATTGTGGGCGGTATCGGGGCGATGCTCGTGCCGGCCATTGCGGGCGCGTTCGGCTGGACGGTGGCGTTGACATCGGGCGCACTGTTCGCGGTCATCGGGGCGTTACTGTGGCTGGGTATTCGCGCGGATGTACCATTGCAGAGCCGAGTGTCGAATCTGCGCCAACAGTGAGTCTTTCCTCGGGCGGTGGTGGATCATCCATGGAGTTGCACCTCATGAGAGTTTTCGGTTGTGGCCTCGCGGCATTGACGGTGATTGCGCTCACGGGGTGCGCTGCCGACGGTGCGCCCGCGTCGGCAACACCACCGGTGGTCGTCGCCAATGACAACCGCACGCCGGCGGGTACGTTGCGCGACGGGGTGCTGACGCTCGACCTCGATGTGGTGACCGCGCGTTGGTATCCGGAATCACCCACAGGGCCACATGTCGACGTTGCGACGTTCGCAGAGCGCGGCAAGGCGCCCACCATCCCGGCACCGCTCATCCGCGTGACAGCGGGAACGCGTGTGCGTGTCGTCATTCGCAATCAACTCACAGACAGCATGCCGCTCGGTCTGTGGGGGCCGGGCCTTACGACGCTCAACGACAGCAGCACCATCGCGCTGGCGTCGGGCGCGAGCCGCACCGTGGAGTTCACCGCCGAGAAGTCGGGAAGCTATATGTATGGCGCCCGTCGTGGACCATACTCGCCGATCTCCAACGGCAGCGAACAGTTGGCCGGCGCCATCGTGGTCGACGAACCGGGTACGCCAATCGACGATCGCATCATCGTGGTGAACGAGTGGTACGTGGAGAACGCGGACAAGAGTGTCCGCAATGTGTACGCATTCAACGGGCGCTCATGGCCAGCCACCGAGCATTTCGATGTCACCGAGGGAGACACACTCCACTGGCGCGTACTCAATCCCACGACGGAAGTGCACCCGATACATCTCCACGGTGCATACTTCCGCGTGAATGCGCGCGGCGACGGAGTCGGTGATACGGTCTATGCGGCGGACCAGCGACGCATGGTAGTAACCGAAGTGATGAATGCACGGTCGACGATGCAACTCACGTGGTCGCCGGCGACACCGGGAAACTGGCTCTTCCACTGCCACAACAGTTATCACGTCAGTGCCGGTGCGCGATTGGACATGCCGAACGACGGCGGGCATGATGCACATTCCACCGATCCGCAGAAGCACATGGCCGGGTTGGTGCTGGGCATCGCGGTAAAGCCGCGCGCCGCAATCGCCACGCGTGCGGTTGCGCGGCAGCTGTCTGCGGTCATTGCCCAGGGCGTGGCGAAGGACACGGCGCATGTGGCGCCAATGACACTGTCACTCGCGACGTCCAGTCGACGTGGCGCCACGGTACCGCGCGGGCCACGTAGTGATCTCATTGTCCTCACGCGTGGCGAACCGACCGACATAACCGTCCACAACACCCTCGGCGAGTCGACCTCCATCCATTGGCATGGTCTTGAACTCGAGAGCTGGTCGGACGGTGTGGCCGGAGTGAGCGGGGTGGGGAAGCAGGTCGCGCCACCGATTGCGCCACGCGATTCGTTCGTCGCGCGTTTGACGCTGAAGCGCGCGGGAACGTTCATCTACCACACGCACCTCAACGATCACGCGCAGCTGAGTGCCGGTCTCTATGGTCCGCTGGTGGTGCTCGAGCCGGGGCAGCAGTGGGACCCGACACGGGACCTGGTGTTCACGGCCGGGCTCGACAACACGGCGCTCAAGGGTCCGGCGGTGAACGGCGGCAGTGCCGAACCCGAGTTCACTGTACGGATGGGGCAGCGTCTGCGGTTGCGTTTCGTGAACATTCAGCCGGAATGGCCCGCCACGTTCGAGGTGGTGCGCGAGACCGCTGCCACTACGTGGCGCCCGGTGGCGAAGGACGGTTTCGAGTTACCGTCGTCGCAGTCCGTCGAAGGCCCTGCTCGTCGCGAGTTGCACCCCGGGGAGACGTTCGACGCCACGTGGGCGCCGACGGTGCCGGCCGTGTATGAAGTGCGAATGATTGCCGCGACCGGCGAGGTGGCGTACCGGCGGGTGGTGCGGGTCCGCCGGTAACGTCTCCTCAGCCGCCCCGAATCAACCGCTCCGCCAACCAGCGCGCGTCGCGGGCGCGCTGCGAGCCGTCCTGTTCGGCAGCGGCGACGGCCCCATCAAAGAGCACCATCAGTGCGCCGGCGGTCTGCTCTACATCTCGCACGCCGGCCGCCCTCGACCAGCTACTGAACTGGTCGAGCAGATACTGCCGTTGCTCCGCGGCGACGGCGCGCGCGGGGTGATCGGCAGACGGCAATTCGCTGACGACGTGCTGCAGCGGACAGCCGCGGAAATCGCTCGACTCGGTCCACGCGATCACGAAGTCGAAGACGCGATACGCGCGCTCGGCGGCGGGAATGTCCGCGACGAAGGCATCGATGTTGTCGCGCGAGGCCTGCACCCGTCGGCTGAGGTATGTGGCGATCAGCTCGTCTTTCCCGCCGAAGTGGGAGTAGAGCGACGCCTTGGCGGCATCCGCCTCCACCAGAACCCGGTCGATGCCGACGGCACGGATGCCCTCGTTGTAGAACAGGCGGTCGGCGGCGCACAGGAGGCGTTCGCGGACAGACGTTTTTGGCGACGTTTGCGGCATGCTTGACAATACAGACAGGTCGGTCTATAGTCAATCTCAACAGACAGACCGGTCTGTATATACAACCACATTCGAGGATAGCAACATGGGTTTTTCAATTACTGGAACGACGGCGTTGGTGACGGGCGCGAACCGCGGCATTGGTGAGGCGGTTGTAGATGCGCTTGTCGCCGCTGGGGCCGCCAAGGTGTACGCGGCGGCGCGGAACGCGGCCGACCTGGCGCCGCTCACGGCGCGGCACGGGACGCGGGTGGTGCCACTGCAGCTTGACGTCACCAACGCCGCGCAGATCAGCGCAGCCGTGGCCGCTGCGTCTGATGTGCAGCTGTTGGTGAACAACGCCGGTGTGGCCGCGTACGCCGGTGGCGCCTTTACCGACCCGCGGTGGCTGAGCGCCGGACGCGAAGAAATGGAGGTCAATTACTTCGGGACCTTCGCCGTGACTCAGGCTTTTGCGCCGATTCTCGCCCAGAATGGCGGCGGCGCCATCGCCAACCTCGCGTCGGTCGCGTCGCTCGCCAACTTCCCGCTCATCGCCGCCTACAGCGCGTCGAAGGCCGCCACGCACTCGCTGACACAGGCGGCCCGCGTGATGCTCAAGGCGCACGGCACGCAGGTCTCCGGCGTTTATCCCGGTCCGATCGACACGCGCATGGCCGAGTCCGTCCCGTTCGACAAGACGTCACCAGCCGACGCGGCGAAGGCGATCGTCGCCGGCATCGCGGCCGGTGACGAAGAGATCTTTCCCGACGCGATGAGCCAGGGCATGGGCGCCGCATATCTCGCCGACCCGAAGGGACTCGAGCGACAGATCGCGAGCCTCGCCGCCTGAGTTCCATTGGGCAACGACATCGGCACGTACTCCCGCCATGCCCAACAGGAATGGCGGGAGTCTCCGTTACCTCGTGCTCACTGCAACCAGCCGTCGCGTGTCGCGCGGTTCGCGAGCAGCAGCAACAGCACGGCGATGACGAGCACCATGCCTTGGAGCGCATAGATCGTCGCCGAGATGGGCACGGGGCTCATGCCGAACAAGGCCGCGTCCTGCGCAATGAGCCCGAGGAGCGACGCCAGAAATGCGCCCTTCGCCCAGCGCTTCCGCACAATGAGTCCGACGCATCCCAGCGCGCCGCCCCACACGGCAATGGCGTAGGCCGCGACGGCCCACGCCGGTCGTGCGGCATAGAGCGCTTGCTGGTCCGGGGGCATCGCCGCAACCGCCTCCGGCGTGAGCATGACGTCCATGAGGTAGGCGGCGCAGCCCATGAGATTCCATAGCAACGCGACAACAGCGACCGGCATGAACCACTTGGGGCGCGGCATGGTGCTTCTCCAGGAAGGGGTGCGGAAAACGTCGCACCTTTTTCCACGTTTCGCACCTGGAGCGCCCGTAAGCGGAGGCCTTACGACACCACCACGGCGCTGGCCCGACCTATAGCACCACCAAATGTGCCGTCGTTACCCCGTGCACGGCCGCCGTGGGGATCGCGCGATCGAAACGCACGAGTCGCCCTCCATGGGCGACGGCCAGCGCGAGCAGGTCGTCGTCGATGTCCAATGTTGTCCGCATGCAGCTGATGCTAGGCATCAGATGATGCAAGGCAATGGTTTTGTTCCGTGAGCGAGAAGTCCTCCTGAATGAGTCTTCGTACACGTATGCTGGCGAGCGTTGTAATCATTGGGGCGGCATTGGGTGTCAATCCGCAGGGAACGGCAGTTCCGACAGTCCGGTGTTGATCTTGTGCAGCATCTCCTGCAGGTGGGCGTCGCGAAATCGATCCGCGACGCACCCACCCCGCTCAGTATCTCGCCGGCCAAGACATTCGTGACGATCAATCGTGGGACGTTAATGAGATCTGCCGCTTACTTCGGTAGCGTCGCCCGGTACGCGTTGATCGCGTTGATCGCCGTCGTCACACGCAGATCGGCCACTTTGCGCCCCAGCCCCTGAAGCCACGCCAGCGATTCGAACTTGATGCCGTTGATCTCGGCCTGACCCGCCTTCACGCGCTGCGCAAAGCGAATGGACTGCGGGTCGGCGAGCGCCATGGTGGCGTCAATGCCGAGCTCCTCATGCAAACCGCTGGTGCCGGAGCTTGCGCCGATCTTGATGCCTTCGGGGATCTTGAGCTCGTTCTGAATGTACGGCTGCACCACGCTCGTGTGGTTGTAGAACTCCGGGATGTGCTTGAACACCACCCGGTCGGGGCTGTCGGCGTAGAGCTTGGTGAGTGAGTCGGCCGCGGTTTGCATGCCGCGCGCGTTGCCGCCGCTGTCACCCATATAGAAGACTTCCTTGAAGCCCATGCTGCGCAGGTAATTGCCCATGTCGAAGAGCAGCGCGGCATACGTGGCCTGCGACAACATCGGGCCCGCACGTCCCGGCTGAATGTTGGGGCCCGCGTTCCCCGGTTCGAGCGTCACCAACGGCGCCACCAGCGTCTTGCCCATTCGGCGCGCCATCATCTCGCCGAGCAGCTTGATGTTGATGTTGTGCTTGTTCATCTGGAGGTTGCCGTCGTTGTTTTCGACGCCTCCGGTCATGATGAGTACGGTGGTGTAGCCGTCCTTGAGCACGTCGCGGAACTCGGGCTGCGTGAGTTCCTAGAGCCAGACGGTGTTTATCCCCTCAATCGTGCGCGGCTTGTTG
>JAIXTI010000178.1 GCA_027484025.1 bacterium | reverse complement strand
TGGTGCCGGTGGCCGATCGCGACCGCATGCTCTGGCTGGCGGAGAAGGCGGCGGAACTGGGCGCCACCAGCTGGCGTCCCGTGCTGTGGCGTCGTTCCCGAAGCGTTTCCCCCAGAGGGGAGGGGGTGAACTTCCAGAGCAAGGTCCGCGCGCGTATGGAAGGGGCGTTGGCGCAGTCGGAAGGGGCCTGGCTCCCGCAGCCATTCCCGGAGGCGAACCTTGAGCGCGCCATCCTCGCCGCGCCGCGCGGTGATCGCGTGGTGCTCGACCCGGCGGGCGCTCCGCTCGTGGGGCCGCAATCCACGCCGCTCCGCCAGCCGTTGGTGATCGCCGTGGGCCCCGAAGGGGGCATCGAACGGGATGAGCTGGCTGACCTCGAGCGCGCCGGGTTTCGGCGTGTGAGTCTGGGGCCGACGATTCTGCGCTTCGAAACGGCCGCCATTGCTGCCCTGTCCATGGCGCGGACCAGTTTCGGCACGACGTCCCTCCCCGATACCGACGCCGATGATCGGCAGGAGTTCTCATGAGCGACAGCTGTGTCTTTTGTCGGATCGCGGCCGGGACCATCCCGGCGTCGATCGTGGCCGAGAACGACCACGCGCTGGCGTTCCGGGATCTGCATCCGCAGGCGCCGGTGCACGTGCTGGTGATTCCACGGCGTCATGTGGCGTCGCTGGCGGCGGCCGACCGGCCAGACGAGCTTGGGGCCCTTTTGGCGTTGGCCGCGGCGGTCGCAAAGGCCGCGGGGCTCGCAGAATCGGGCTATCGGGTCGTGACCAACGTCGGCGACGACGGGGGGCAGACGGTCCACCACCTGCACCTCCACGTGCTGGGTGGGCGCCCAATGACTTGGCCCCCGGGGTGAGCGGCGCCCCCGTGCCCGTTTGTCCCCGCGGTGAGGCTAAACGCCGCCCAGATCGTCAATTAGTTGCCCTGTCGGTCCTTGACCGCCGGACCGGGGTTGTCTAGCATTAGAGGCTGGCCCGACAAGGGTCGTGTAGGCACGTTTCTGCCCGTTTTGTTCGTTCCCCGTTTTTCACTGCACACTTCGCAACGTCAGGTTGCGAACACAACCGAGGTTCAGTTTGTCGGAAGTCATTATCCACGAGGACGAAAACTTCGAGCGTGCGCTCAAGCGCTTCAAGAAGAAGTGCGAGAAGGCCGGAATTCTTTCCGACCTGCGCAAGCATCGTCATTACGAGAAGCCGTCGGAGCGCCGCAAGCGCAAGATGAACGCGGCTGTCCGTAAGAATCGCCGCACCCGGAACGGGTGAGCAGTCCCGTGGACGCCAGCGGCAATACGCTGCTGGCGCGGTTGCAGTCCGACCAGGCATCCGCCCGACGGGAACAGCAGAAAGATCGCGTGATGCTCCTCGGCATGATCGTGTCCGAGGTGAAGAACCGCGAGATCGAACTACGTCGGGACGCCACCGATGACGACGTCATCGAGGTCATTCGCAAGGGCATCAAAAAGCGCCGCGAATCCGTCGAGATGTATGCTAAGGCGGGGCGCGTCGACCTGCAGGAGAAAGAGCAGCAGGAAGTCACGCTGCTCGAAGTGTATTTGCCCGCCCAGGTGGATCCGGCCGAAGTGCGTGCTGCTGTACAAGCCGCCATCGCCGCCGGTGCCACGAACGTCGGTGCCGTGATGGCCCGCGTCATGCCCGCGTTCAAGGGACGCGTGGACGGCAGCGTCATCAACGCCATTGCGCGCGAGGAAATCGCGCGCGCGTAACGCCGGCACGTGCCGGCTTCCAAGCCGGACTTCATGAACGCGCACGCGCTCGGCATTCTCGAGTTTCCACGCCTGCTGGCCCATGTCGCCGGTCGGGCGTCGTCCGCCCCCGGAGCGGCCGCAGTACGTGCCCTCGCCCCACGGACGGATCGCGAGTGGATTGAAGCCGAACATGCCCGCGTCAACGCGGTGCGCTCCTTCGTCACCTCCGACTTGGGGTGGCCCAGTGAGCCGATTCCGGAACTCGCCGAACCGCTGAAGCGCCTGCGCATCGAAGGCCTCACGTGGACCGCCGTGGAGCTGCTGCAGGGCGCAACCCTCCTCCGTTCCTCGCGCAGAATGCGCGACGCGTTGCGGGACCCGCGTCGGCCAGCCCTCACGCTCGCGTTTCTGGTGAGTTACGCGCAGTCGCTGGTCGACTTGCGCGCGCAGGAAGAGGCCATTGGCCGCGCCATCAGCGATGATGGGAGCGTACGGGACGACGCATCGCCTGCGTTGCGACGCGTGCGAAAGGAGTTGCGTCAGGCCGAAGGTGAGCTCGTCCGCATTCTCGAGCGCGAGATGGGCAGGCTCGAGCCGCATCACCAGGTGAGCGACCTCTCGGTCACCATGCGCAACGGACGCTGGGTCATTCCGATGCGTCGCGAGGCCAAGGGCTACGTCGGCGGGATCGTGCACGACAGCTCCGGCACCGGCGCCACGATTTTTGTGGAACCACCCGCCGCGGTCGAATTCGGCAATCGCGTCCGTGAGCTCGAAATTGAAGAGCATCGCGAAGTCGAGCGTGTGCTGCGTGCACTCACCGAACTGCTGCACCCGTATCACGATGCCGTTGTCGGCGCGTACGAGGCATTGGTGTCGCTCGATAGCCTCTATGCCCGTGCGCGGTACAGTCTCGAAGCGAATTGTGCCTCGATGATGTTCTGCGCGCCCGCCGACGGTTTGTCCATCGTCGACGGACGGCATCCGTTGCTGCTGGCAAAGGGGACCAAGGTGGTGCCCTTCGACCTGACGTTGGCGCCCGACGAACGCACGCTGCTCGTGTCGGGACCCAACACCGGCGGCAAGACGGTGCTGCTCAAGGCAATTGGATTGGTGTGCATGATGGCGCAGGCCGGTGTGCCCGCGCCGGTGGGCGCCACGAGTGCATTGCCGGTGTTCGATGATGTGTTTGCCGACGTCGGCGACGAGCAGAGCATCGAGGCGAGTTTGTCGACCTTCAGTGCGCACCTCAAGAATCTCGGGGAGATTCTCCGGTCTGCCACCGCCAGTTCACTGGTGCTGATCGACGAATTGGGGTCGGGCACCGATCCCGCGGAAGGAGCGGCGCTTGGCGGTTCGATCCTCGAAACCCTCACTGTGCGTGGCAGCCTCACGCTGGCCACGACGCACCTTGGTCAGCTGAAACTGCTGGCGACCGACGTGAACGGTGTCGTGAATGCGTCACTGCAGTTCGACGCTGTCCAGCTCGCACCGACCTATCGACTGCTGAAGGGCGTACCCGGCCGAAGCTACGGCTTGAGCATCGCGCGTCGCCTGCAATTGCCGGAAGAGGTCATCGCGCGCGCCGAAGAACGCTTGCCACAGGGCGAGCGCGACATGGCCGTGCTGCTCGCCGATGTCGAGTCGCGTGAGGCGGCACTGGCCGATCGCGAACAGCTGATGGATCGCGAGCAGGACAAATTGCGCTCTCGAACGGCGACCGTGACCGATCGCGAGGCCAAAGTGCGTGAGCGCGAGCGGGAGGCCGAGCGCACGGCGCGACAGGATGCACGGAAGTATCTGCTCGAAGCTCGCGCGCAGGTCGAAGCGGCCATTGCCGACGTGCGTGCACGCGCAGCCGAACAGTCGGCCGCCTTTGACGACGCTGCGCGCGCCGCCCGACGTTCTGTCGAGGAAGCCGCTGCGGCACAGGGAGAGGCGGTCGACGCCGTGATTCAGCGGGCCGCGCGTGACCGTGCGCGCGTCTTGCAGAAACAGCAGGGCGTTCCCACCCCGTCGGTTCCGGCGAAGGCTGCGGCGGCGTCTTCTGCACGTGACCTTCCGCTGGCGGACGGCGACCACGTGCTGGTAGGAACGCTTGGCGACAAGGTCGGTCGTATCGTCAGCGTTCGTGGAGCCGACGCGCGTGTCCTCGTGGGTTCGCTCACCCTGACGGTGCCGGTCAAGACCCTCACTCGCACCAAGGCCGCGGCGCCGCCGATGTTCAAGCTCACACTCTCGGGAGATATGGCCGAGGTGGAACCGGTGCGCGAGGTGGATCTGCGCGGCATGCGCGTTGATGAGCTCGATGATCTCGTGCTGCAGGCTCTCGACGCGGCCGTGCGGAATGATCTGCGAGAGCTACGCATCATTCACGGCAAAGGGACGGGGGCGCTGCGTTCTCGGGTTGCCGAGATGCTGAAGAAAGACACGCGCGTGACCGGATTCCGTCTCGGCGCATGGAATGAAGGCGGCGCTGGCGTCACTGTAGCCGAACTGGCGTAGACGCGGTTGATTAGCGCATGGACTTGAGCGCGCACGAGAAGGGTCTCGCATGATCCCTGACGAAATCGTCGAGCGGGTCCGTCAATCGGCGGATATCGTGGAGATCGTCAGTGAGTTCGTGCCGCTCAAGCGCTCGGGCGCCACGTGGCGCGGGCCTTGCCCGTTCCACCAAGGCAAGAATGCCAACTTTTCCGTCTCGCCAACGCATGGGAGCTATCACTGCTTCGTCTGCCACGAGAGCGGCGATGTGTTCACGTTCGTGCGGAAGCGCCTGGGAATGGATTGGCCGTCGGCGGTGAAGTTCGTGGGTGAGAAGGTGGGTATCGAAGTCATCGATGCGCCGCGCCGCCATCAGGCGCCCGATCCGAACGCGCCCAACTACGAGGCGCTCTCGGCGGCGGCCGAGTGGTTTCAGCGACAGTTGCTCGATCATGATGTTGGCAACGCCGCGCGAGAGTATCTCACGTCGCGTGACCTCGATCCGCACGCGTGGCAGAAGTTCGGACTGGGCTTTGCCCCTGCCGATGCGCAGGCGCTCCGGCGCTATCTCCATTCGCTCGGCTACGACGACGCGCGGTTGCTCGAAGCCGGACTGCTCGTGCTCCGCGAAGGGGAAACTGAACCGCGGCTGCGCTTTCGCGGTCGGGTGATGTTTCCCATTCTGGACGAGCTCGGGCGCACCGTCGGCTTTGGCGGGCGCGCCATGGGCGATGCGCAGCCGAAGTATTTGAACAGTCCGGAGTCGCCGGTCTTCCAGAAGCGACGTACCCTGTACGGGTTGCACACCGCGAAGCAGGCGATGCGCCGCGAATCGCGGGCGATTGTCGTTGAGGGATATCTCGATTCGATCCGGCTCGCGCTGGCTGGAATCGAGGAAGTCGTGGCCCCGCTCGGGACTGCGCTCACGGAGGAGCAGGCGCAGCTGCTCGTCCGCTATGCGACAAACGTGTTTCTGCTGTACGACAGCGATGAGGCCGGTCAGAAGGCCACATTTCGCTCGGGGATGGAGTTGCTGCGCGCAAAAGCCTCGGTGCAGGTGGTCTCATTGCCTGATGGCGAAGATCCCGACACGTTCGTGCGGGCGCAGGGACGCCAAGCGATGGAACAGCAGTTGAGCAATGCCATCGATCTCTTCGACCGACAGGTGCAACTGCTCGAACGTCGCGGTTGGTTTGCCGATCTCCGGCACCGTCGGAACGCGATCGACAAACTGCTCCCTACCATTCGCGCCGCCCGTGAGCCACTGACGCGAGAGATGTATCTCGCGCGGCTCTCCGAGGCGACGCATGTCGACAAGACGACGCTGGCCGCCGAAGCCGAGGCACTCCCCGAGCCGGGGATGCGCCGGGGAACGACGCGTACGTCGGGGACGAGTGCCGGGTACGACATGGGACACGGTCCGCCGGATTTTGACGGGCCGCCGCCAGATCTGCACGATGGTGGTGACTACGCCGAACCCGCGCCGCTGCCGCCACCGGCGTCGGAGCAACGACGACCATGGACGCCGGGACGCAAGAAGGGCTACAAGCAGGGGCCGGAGTGGCAGGCGACGAACGTGCCGCCCCGTCCGCGCCGCGATGAGCCGCTCGAGCGCGCACTCGTCCGCGCCATGTTGGTCGATCGGGGCATCGCGGAGCGCGTGGCCGAGCGCCATCCGCCAGACGCATTTCGTGAGCCCCGCTATCGCGAGCTGTTCGATACCCTGCTGCACGCGCCTCTCAACGACGATCTCGAACAGATCGCGGAGCGGCTTTCGCCGGAAACGATGAAGGTCCTTCGGGAGCTGACCGACGCTGGTGCCTACGAAGCGGGAGCGGCCGATATCGGGCTCACGCTCGGCAAGCTCGACGCACGACAGCTGGAGACTCGGGTGGATGAGATTCGCGAAGCGATGCGCACGGCAACCCGCGAGGAGCAGGATGCGTTGATGCGAGAAAGGTTGGAACTCGAAGCAGAAATCCGTCGACTGGTGCCAATTCGGTCACCGCGCGGAAGGCCCAAGGGATAGGAATGAACGTGGTGAACCCTGATATCGATGCGTTGCTCGCCGTTCAGGCGGACGATGCGATCATTCGTGACATCGAAGCGCGGCGCGACGCCCTCGCGCCGCGGCTGGCGCTGCTCGACGCGCGCCAGAAACGCGCCGTCGAAGAGGTGTCGCGCACGGAAGCGTCCCTCGAACGAGAGCTCACCCGTCAGCGCCTGCTCGAAGCGCGCCTCTCGGAGACACGCTCGTTGCACGAGCGGTATGTCGCGGTGCTCGACGGCGCTGAGCGTCTGCGCGATGCGGCGGCCGCCGCTTCGCAAGTCGAGGGAACCAAGCGTGCGCTCGCGGATGGGGAGAGTGAAGCGTTGGTCATTGCGCGGCGGGTGGGCGATCTGCGCACCGCGCTGGCCGCTCATCGCGAAGTGCTGGCGCAAGTCAGCGCCGATCAGGGTGAGGCGCGCACGGAGATGGAGGCGGTTCGCGCCGGCATCGAGGCGGAGCTCGCGACGGCGCGCGCCAAACGCCAGCTCGTCGCCGGCGCCGTGAGTCCGGGGATGCTTTCCAAGTACGATCGGATCGCGTCGCGTCGCCAGGCCGCAGCGCTCATCGAGCTGCGTGATTTCTGTTGCAGTGCCTGCGATACCGCCATTCCGCTGCAACGGCGCATTGCGTTCTCGAGTGGCTCGGTCATCGAGCCGTGCGAAGGGTGCGGCGTCCTCCTGTTCCAGCGCCCGGTCGCCGACTAGTCGACCGGGTAGCCGGTCCGGTTACCCCGCACGCGTCGAAACGGGAGTCCTGCGCGCTGGG
>JAIXTI010000143.1 GCA_027484025.1 bacterium | reverse complement strand
GCGCTCGTTCCCTACGCGACGCTCTTCCGAGCTGTGGCGTCGGCGTTAACGCCGGCGCGTACACTCACACCAGTCTCGCCATGCGCGACGATGCTCCCATTTTTCCAGACCGCCGTCCCCAGCGCCTGACCGCGCTACGCGAATCGTTGGGGCGCGCGGACCTCGATGGCCTGCTGGTGACCTCGCTGCCGAGCATCCGGTACCTCACCGGGTTTTCGGGGAGCAGTGCCCTGTGCCTCGTCACCGCGCTCGAATGCGTGCTACTCACGGATTTCCGGTACGAGACACAGGTCGCGGACGAGGTCGGCGACGCCGCGACGGTACGAAT
Source organism: bacterium (assembly GCA_027484025.1). GTDB lineage: Bacteria > Gemmatimonadota > Gemmatimonadetes > Gemmatimonadales > Gemmatimonadaceae > Gemmatimonas. The sequence goes on along the minus strand of JAIXTI010000143.1, from coordinate 18,826 downwards.
CGAACCCACCAGCCTGTGGGCAGGATTGTGGCCCACGCTCACGGCCCTTGCCGGCGTCGAACGGGTGGGCTTTGAGTCGGCGCATCTGCTCCATCGCGACTTCACGCGGTTGCTGGAGCAAGGCGGACGATGGCAGTGGCGCCCGACCAGCGATCTGATCGAAACCCTGCGCGCCGTGAAGGACGATGGGGAGATTGCCTCCATCGAACGGGCGGTCGCAATGGCCGAAGCGGCCCTCGAGCGCACGCTCACCGAGCTGACCCCCGGGAAAACCGAGACCGCCATTGCGGGCCTGCTGGAGCGGAACCTTCGCGACGAGGGGAGCGAGGCCTTTCCGTTTCCATCGATCGTGGCCTCCGGCCCACGTTCGGCGCTTCCGCATGCCCGCGCGGCTGAACGGCTGCTGTCAGCTGGTGATTTTGTGCTCCTCGACTTCGGGGCAGTCGCCGACGGCTACTGCTCGGACATTACGCGCACCGTCGTCCTCGGCCGCGCGTCGGAGGCCCAACGGGCGTTCTATGAGGTCGTCCGGGAGGCCAATCAGCGTGCTTCGGGTGCGGTTCGGGCCGGAATGCAGGGGATGGCTGCAGATGCGGTCGCGAGAGACTACATTGCCGCCTGTGGGTATGGAGATGCCTTCGGACATTCACTCGGCCATGGGATCGGCCTGGAAGTGCACGAAGCACCTCGCCTTGCCCGAACAATCGAAGCTCCCCTCGCCGCCGGAATGGTCGTGACCATAGAGCCGGGCATCTATCGCCCGGACTGGGGCGGGGTGAGAATCGAAGACGACGTGCTCATCACGGACGCCGGGGCGCGGGTGCTCACTCGCTACCCCCGGCACCTTCTCGAAATCGCCTGACCTCTGTGCTGGCGGCCCTCAGGGCTGCAGCGCGTTCTCCAGCCTTTCCCGCCATGATCGACCTGCGCTACGTGAAGAAGCTGATCGAGATGCTCGACGGCTCCACCGTGGATTCCATCGAGATTTCCTCCGACAAGGGGATGAAGCTCCGCATCTCGAAGAGTCCGCAGCAGCGCGGCGTGACGGTGGCGCAAGCCATGCCCGCGCCGATGCCGATGGCCGCCCCCGCCGTGTTGCCTGCCGCGCCCGCGGCGCGTCCTGCCGAGGAGGGGGGGACTCCGACGCCGAAGGCCGAGGCGCCCAAGTCCGCGGCCCTCGAGATCAAGTCGCCCATGGTGGGGACGTTCTACACGGCACCGGAACCTGGTGCGAAGCCGTATGTGTCGGTCGGCGATCGCATCAGCAAGGGGCAGATCGTCTGCATCATCGAAGCGATGAAGATCATGAACGAGCTCGAATCCGAATTCGATGGCGTGGTGCGCGAGATCAACGTGTCGGATGCGCATCCGGTTGAATACGGCCAAGTGCTCTACCGAATCGATCCAACCGGCTGAGACATGACGACATGACGATGGTCTCCGGCGCTGCACTGGGCGCCGCCACAACGGCGGCACCGGCGACAGGCCTCGATCTCAAGGCCGCGCTGCAGCGGATGGTACGGGAGGGTGCCTCCGACCTTCACCTGAAGGTCGGACGCCCGCCCACGCTGCGATTGCACGGAGACCTCGTCCCCCTCGAGATGCCGCCGATGCGGCCCGAGGAATTGCGGGCACTGGCTGAGCATCTTTTGCCGCCTGCCCAGCTGCGCGAATTCGTGGAGATGCGCGAATCGGACTTCGCCATCAACGTGCCGGGAATCGGTCGGTTTCGCGTCAATGTGTACCAGCAGAAGGGCACCGTAGCCTTCGCGATGCGTGCCATTGCGCACGCAGCGTCGAGCATCCGTGATTTGAACCTTCCGCCGGTGCTCGAGCAGATCTCGATGCGTCCGCGTGGCTTGGTGCTGGTGACCGGCGTGACAGGCTCGGGCAAGAGCACGGCGCTCGCCGCGATGATTCAGTACATCAACGAGCGGCGCTCGGCGAACATCATCACGATCGAAGATCCGATCGAGTTCGTGCATCGTGACGTGAAGTGCCATATCAATCAGCGCGAAGTTGGCACTGACACCGCCTCGTTCTCGCAGGCGCTGCGACGCGTTCTGCGTCAGGACCCCGATGTCGTCATGATCGGCGAAATTCGCGACTTGGAGACGCTCGAAGTCGCGCTGAAGGCCGCCGGCACCGGTCACTTGGTGTTCTCGACGCTGCATACGACCGACGCCACGCTGACGATCAATCGCGTGTTGTCTTTTTATCCGCCCCACCAGCAGAACGAGGTCCGGTTCGCGCTGGCGAGCGCCCTGTCGGCCGTCATCTCGATGCGCTTGGTGCCGCGCGCGGATCAGCCGGGTCGCGTGCCGGCTTGCGAGGTCCTTGTCAACACCGAAGCGGTGCGTGACCAGATTCGCGACCTCTCGGCCGCCCTCAACATCCCGGACCTGATCAAGGAAGGGAGTGTGGCGTACGGCATGCAGAGCTTCGATCAGTCGCTCATGAACTGGTACTCCCGTGGGGTTATCTCCTACGAGAACGCCTTGTTCAACGCGACCAACCCTGCCGAATTCGCCTTGCGCGTACAGGGTGTGGACGGTGCCAGCGACAACTCGTTCTCCGGCTTCAAGCCCGGCAGCAGCGCCAGCTGACCCCCCGTTTGGGACGCGAAATCGGGCTAAGTATGCCTCGGGGCTGGCGATAGCGCGCTGGCCCCGATTGTCGTATAGCCAACGGGGGGGTGGTGTAAAGGGCTGGCGGTGAGGGCGAGACCTCGCCACCATAGGGGATGTTCAAAAAGGTCCTGATCGCCAATCGCGGGGAAATCGCTCTCCGCGTCATTCGCGCTTGCCGAGAGCTCGACATCCAGACGGTCGCCGTGTATTCCGAGGCAGACCGCGAGTCGCTACACGTCCGCTACGCCGATGATGACGTGTGCATCGGCCCGCCGTCGGGGCGCGACTCGTACCTCAAGATCCCGCGCATCATTGCGGCCGCCGAGATCACGGGCGCTGACGCGATTCATCCGGGTTACGGATTCCTCGCCGAGAATGCGGAGTTTGCGGAGACCTGCCTCGCCTCGGGGATCGCGTTCATCGGCCCCACGCCTGAGCAGATCCGCATCATGGGCGACAAGGCGTCTGCCCGTCGCGCCATGCAGGAAGTGGGCGTGCCGATCGTGCCGGGATCGCCCGGCCCGGTGGAGGATCCGGAGGAGGCGCTGGAATTCGCCCGCGGGATCGGCTTCCCGGTCATCATCAAGGCGGCGGCTGGCGGTGGCGGAAAGGGCATGCGAGTGGCGCGCGATCCGGACGATTTCCTCCGTTCGTTTCAGCTGGCCCGCTCCGAGGCGCTCTCCGCGTTCGGCAACGGCGACGTGTACGTCGAAAAGTTTCTCGAACGTCCGCGTCACGTGGAGTTTCAGGTCATGGGTGACATGCACGGCAACGTCATTCACCTGGGCGAGCGCGACTGCTCCGTGCAGCGCCGCCATCAGAAGCTGATCGAAGAAGCCCCGTGCCCCGTCATGACCCCTGAGCTCCGCGAGCGCATGGGTGAGGCCGCCACGCGCGGGGCGAAAGCCATCAATTACGTCGGCGCCGGCACCATCGAAATGCTGCTCGATGAAGACGGTTCGTTCTACTTCATGGAGATGAACACGCGAATCCAGGTCGAGCATCCGGTGACGGAACAGCTCACCGGCGTGGACCTGGTAAAGGAGCAGATTCGTGTCGCCGCGGGGTTGCCGCTGTCCGTCACGGAACTGCCGCCGTTCCGGGGGCACGTGATCGAGTGCCGCGTGAATGCCGAAGATCCGTCACGCAATTTCCAGCCGTCGCCCGGCAAGCTTGAAGTGTTTCATCAGCCTGGCGGGCCTGGCGTTCGCATCGACACGCATGCGTACGCTGGCTACACCGTGCCCCCGTATTACGATTCGATGATCGCCAAGCTCATCGTTCAGGGGAACACGCGTGAAGAGGCGCTCAAGCGCATGCAGATCGCTCTCGAAAGCTTTGTGGTCGAAGGCGTGAAGACCACGATGCCGTTCCTTGCTCGCGTGATGCAGCATCCCGGCTTCCAGGCGGGCAAAGTGCACACGAAGTGGCTTGAGTTCGAAGGCGCGGACCTGCTCAAGGATCCCTCGTAGTGCGAGTCGATGTGCTGCTCGGCGAGGCGCCCGTGGCGCCCGCCGATGTGGCCGACCGCGTGGTGGTGGTGATCGATGTGTTGCGGGCGGCGACCACCGTGGCGACGGCACTGGCCAGTGGCGCCCGTGCCGTGATCCCCTTCGAGACCATCGAAGAGACGATCATGCGCGGGAAGGCGTATGCGCGCGGAGAGGTGCTGCTGGCGGGTGAACGTCGCATGATACGGCCAGAGGGGTTTGATCTCGGCAACTCGCCGCTCGATTACACCCAGGAAGCCGTTGCCGGCCGCACCATTCTGTACAGCACGACGAATGGCACGGCTGCGTTGACCGCCACACACGGCGCGCGCAGCTGTTTCTTCGCGGCCTTCGTGAACGCGACGGCCACGGTGAACGCCGTCCGTGATGCACTCATCGAGGGTGGGGATCTCACGGTCATCTGTTCAGGGCACGAGAAGCATCTCGCCTTGGAAGACGTCGTCTGCGCCGGCCGACTGGTACGTGGCATCTGCGACGGGCGTGATGACGTGATCCGGGGCGATGGCGCTCGCGTGGCCGAGTCGGTGGAACGACCGTTCATGGGTGGAGTCGTCAGTGTTGCGTACGACGCGGCGCATGCACGCTCACTGACCGCCGCCGGCTTCGCCGATGATGTGCACGCGTGTCTGACGCTCGATCGTTTCGACGTCGCGGTACGCTATGCCGACCGGCAACTCCAACTTGCTGGCGTCGCAATCGCGCGCTGACGCGCCGATTCGCCGGAGGAAATCATGGAGTCACAACAGCTACGACGTGAACTCGGCGCCATCGGCCTCAGCCTGTTGGCGGTGTTTCTGCTGGGCGCTCTGGTGTTTCAGCAAACGTCCACGGTGAGCTGCTGGGATGCGCGGGGGCCATTCGGGCCGGCGGGCACCTTTGCGCGTTGCGTGCTGGTGTCGGCGGTCGGCATCCCCGGAATGGTGCTGGTGGCGCTGGGATGCCTTGTCGTGGCGCTCGCCATGTTCGGGCGCATCAAGCGGGCCGACGATGCCAGCGACTGGACGCTGCTCTTCGCCGGCACGGTCACGTTGGTGCCGGTCGCCATAGGGCTCGCCTTGGGGGGAGAGACCAGCGCTTCCGATGGCGCAGGGCTGTGGGGGAGCTTCGCGGCGTTCTATCTGCGCAAGGGACTGGGTGCGGCCGGGGCGTGGATCGCCTTCCTGTTGGCCACTAGCGCGCTGACCGTCGCGACGTTGCGCTGGAATCCCATTCGTCTGCTCATTGGGCCGGGCGTAACGGCCGGTGACGATTCGCCGAAGCCTTGGAAGCCGACGTTGGCGGAACAGCTGGCGCCTGATCCGGACGAGATGCCCGCCATCGATCCCGCGTTGGCGCGTGACGTACTGAGCGAAGCTCCCGCGCGTAGCCGTCGCAAGGACGTTGTACCAGAGGTCGTCGCGGCGGTCCCTGCGCGAGAAGTCACGCGGGAGAGCGCACGAGATCCCAAGCCGAAGAAAGGGAAAGAGGCGCGCGATGAGCAACTCGACGCCATGCTCGAGCAGCAGGTGGAGCCGGCAGCATTCAGCGACGACTTGCCATCGACGGATTTGCTGACGCCGCCCCCAGCGCGAAACGCGGATCAGGGCAAGCGTGAGCTTGATCTCGCGGGCGAGAAACTGATGGCGACCCTGCGGACCTTCAAGGTCGACGGCGAGTTGGTTGGCCGTACGACAGGGCCGACGGTGACCCAGTTCGAGATCGAGCCAGCGGCTGGGATCAAGGTGCGGCAGATCGCGGCGCTCGCCGATGATCTCGCATTGGCCATGCGCGCGCCGAGTATCCGCATCGTGGCCCCGATTCCGGGGCGTGGGGCGGTGGGCGTGGAAGTGCCCAATCCCACGCCCGAGATGGTGGTGCTGCGCGAAGTGCTGGAAGCGGCGGAGTTCCGCTCCGCACGTGCGGCGCTGCCCATTGCGCTGGGCAAGGATCTGGAAGGCCGACCGGTGCTGGCCGATCTCGCCAAGATGCCTCACCTGCTCATCGCCGGCGCGACGGGATCCGGCAAATCGGTGTGTGTGAATACGATCATCACCAGTCTGGTGTATCGACACACGCCGCGGACACTGCGCTTTCTCATGGTCGACCCGAAGATGGTCGAACTCAGTGTGTACAACGCGTTGCCGCACCTGCGTCACAAGGTGATTACCGACAACCGCGATGCGGCGGCGGTGCTCAAGTGGGCGGTGATGGAGATGCAGGATCGGTATCGTCTGCTCGAAGCGAACGCGTGCCGCAACCTGCAGGAGTTCAACAAGCGTGTGACGCAGCATGCTGCCGGAGAAGGAGCGGCGGTACTCAAGCCGCGCAGCCCCGACGTGGCGTTCGAAGATCGTACCTACACGGGTGGGATCCTGCCGTACATCGTGGTCGTGATCGATGAAATGGCGGATCTCATGATGACGGTGCAGGGCGAAGTGGAAACACCGATCGCAATGCTGGCCCAGAAGGCGCGCGCGATCGGCATCCATCTGATTCTCGCGACGCAGCGCCCGAGTGTGAATGTCATTACCGGTCTGATCAAGGCGAACTTTCCCTGCCGTATCGCCTTTCGCGTGGCGTCGCAGGTGGACAGTCGCACGATCATCGATGGCGCCGGCGCCGAAGCGTTGTTGGGCAACGGCGACATGTTGTTCATTCCCCCGGGCAAGTCCGAGGCCTCGCGCCTGCAGGGGGCGTATCTGTCGAGTGAAGACACCGAGAAACTCCTTCGGTGGTACGACGATGCGCGGTTGCGCATGGAGGCAGAGGCTGCGGGTGGCATCCTGCTTCCTGAGCCCGACATTCTTGAAACCGTTCGCGCGCAGGAGGCCAAGGCCGCGGGCGGTGACGAGGATGACGATGCCAGTGGGTCCAACGATCGGGATGCGCGCTTTCGCGAAGCCGCGGAAGTGGTCATTCAGCATCGTCAAGGTTCGACCTCACTGTTACAGCGCCGGCTCAAAATCGGCTACGGCCGGGCGGCGCGTATCATCGATCAGCTCGAAGCGGCCGGTGTGCTGGCTCCCTCGGAAGGAGCCGCGCGCCCTCGCGACGTGCTGATTGGTGTGCAGGACCTCGATCGCATCTGCGGCGACGCATGATGTCGGCGGTATCGAGGCTGATCACGTGGCATCCGCCACGTTCCTCCGGGAATTCTTGGGCGATTTAGCGCCCTTTCCCCGTTTCGCGTATTGACGAGGTCCGTTCATCCGGCGATTCTAGGGTCACTCCGCAGGTCCCAGCCGTTTCCTTGGCGCCGCGGAATCCTACCTTCCGCCTGCGATTCAGTCGCCGGCACCCGAACCTCGACGCTTTTCCTCCCTCCCGAGGTGTGTGATGTCCCTGTTTTTCCGTCGTCTTTTGGCGTCCGCCGTTCTTGCCGTGGGGCTGTCGCCTGCGGCCGGAGCCCGGCTTGGCGCGCAGTCCGGCACTATCACCGGTAAGGTGACCGACGCGTCGACTGGACGGCCACTCGAAAACGTCGGCGTGAAAGCGCAGAGCGCCGGCGGTCCGGCCTACGGCGCCATCACGGCGGCTGACGGTACGTATCGCATTGCGAATCTCGCCAACGCGGCCTACACGATCACGGCGCGACTCATTGGCTACGAAAGCAAGGCGCAAGTGAATATCCGTCCGGGCCAGAGCGCGAATTTTGCGCTGACCCAAGCGACGACCACTCTCTCGCAGACCGTTGTTACCGCGAGCCGTTCGCGTCCCGAAAAGGCGCTCGATGCCCCCGCGTCGATTTCCGTGATCTCGAGCGAGCGCATCGAGTCGACGCCGGCGGTGACGGTCACCGATCACCTGCGCAACACGCCCGGTGTCGACATCAACCGTGGCGGTATCGCGCAGGCGAACGTCGTGGCGCGCGGGTTCAATAACGCGTTCAGCGGCTCGATGCTGATGTTGCAGGACTACCGCTTCGCCGGCGTGCCCTCGTTGCGCGTGAACGTGCCGTTCCTGTTCACCGGAACCAACGAAGACATCGACCGCATGGAAGTCCTCCTCGGACCGGCGTCGGCGCTGTACGGTCCGAACAGCTCCAACGGCGTGCTGCATGTGATCACCAAGTCGCCGTTCAACTCGCAGGGCACCACCATCAGTCTCGACGGTGGCGAGCGCTCGGTCATCCGCGCCGGTGTGCGCACGGCACAAAAGCTGAACAATCAGGTGGCGTTCAAGCTGTCAGGTGAGTACATGCAGGGCAAAGACTGGGAATACAACGACCGCAGTGAACCGGCGGTTTTCCCGTCGACGGCCAACGTCCCCGCCGCCCGTCAGGGCAAGGCGAACGCCCGTGACTTCGATCTGCAGCGCTTCACGGGCGAGGCCCGTCTCGATGTGCGCCCCACGGAGAGCACCGAAGCGATCACCACGCTCGGCTACACCAACGTCGGTAACGCCATCGAACTGACCGGTGCCAACGGATCGGCGCAGATCAAGAACTGGACCTACCTCAGCGTTCAGCAGCGCTTCCGCTGGAACAAGCTGTTTGCGCAGGCCTTCCTGAACAGCAGCAACGCCGGCAACGACAACGCGCAGGACGGCAGCGGCACGTTCCTCCTGCGTTCGGGCCAGCCCATTGTCGACAAGTCGCGCGTCGCGGCGGGGCAGCTGCAGCACGGCTTCGATCTTGGCAAGAAGCAGAGCTTCACGTACGGTGCCGACTACATCTGGACGAATCCGCAGACCGGTAACACGATCAACGGCGCGAACGAAAACGTCGACAACGTGACCGAGTACGGCGCGTACGTGCAGTCTACCACCCGCCCGAACAAGTACGTCGAAGTGCTGCTCGCGGCACGCGGTGATGGCAACAACGTCATCAAGGGCAGTTTCTTCTCGCCCCGCGCCGCGATCATTTTCAAGCCGGCCGAGAATCAGAATATCCGCTTCACGTACAACCGCGCGTTTTCCACGCCGGCCAACTTCTCGTTCTTCCTCGATCTCATCCAGACCCCGAATGTCGGCGGTTCCGGCTTCGACATCCGGGCGCGCGGCAACCCGCCCAAGGAAGGCTTCCAGTTCGGTCGCAACTGCAACGGCAGCGCGCTGGGCTCGTTGTGCATGAAGTCGGCCTATGCGAACGGTGGCAACTTCACCGGTGTCTCCGCGGCGGCCGCGTTCCCGGGCGCCATTCAGGCGCTCTCGCCCCGCCTGGTGCCTGGCATCGCGGCGGCGCTGCAGGCCAACGGCTTCACGCCGGCGCAGGCGTCGGCGCTGGCGGCCGGTGCCGTGCAGTTCCTCGGCAGCCGAGCGCCGACGAGCGCGGATCTCTCGTCGCGCGTGTCGTACCTCACTGCCCCCACGACCGCCGTCACCGACGCCCAGCTCCAGGATATCCGTCCGCTCGCGGCGTCGTTCAACAACACGTACGAGATCGGGTGGAAGGGCATTCTCGGCAACAAGTTCCGCTACGACGTTTCGGCGTGGGGGCAGGAACGCGGTGACGTCGGCACGTCGGCTGCCTTGGCCACGCCCAACGTGTTCTTCGGTAATCCGCAGCAGCTCGGCGGCTACATGGGCCAGCAGTTGGGCGCGTTCTTCGCGTCGCAGCCGCTCGGCCTGACTGGCGCCCAGATCCAGGCGCTGGCAGGCGGCGTCGCCACCGCACTCACGCCGAATGTCGCTGCGCTTCCCGTTGGCGTGGTGACCTTTGCGAACCAGCCGACCGCCGCGAATGCGGTCTACGCGACGTATCTCACCTCGGCCGGCAAGATCTGGATTCGTGGTGTGGACATGGCGCTCGACGTGAGCGCGACCGACCGCGTGACCCTGGACATGGCGTACAGCTACCAGAGCCGCAACGTCTTCAACGGGATCGATGGTGGCAACAACCAGCCGCTCATGTCCAACTCGCCCACGTCGCGCGGATCGCTTGGTATGCGCTACAAGAACGAGAGCAACGGCATCGGCTTCGATCTGCGCGGCCGCTACAGCGAGGCATATCCGGTAAACTCGGGTGTCTACGCGACGAGCGTTGCATACCCGCTCGCTGCGGGCCAGACCGGTGCGGTGGCTGGCGCGACGGGCGGCGCCAACCGCTGCAGCCCAGCGCCGGCCGGCACGTTCTGCTACGAAGACGTGCCAGAGGCCTTCCTGGTCGACGCGCAGCTCTCCAAGCGCTTCGAACTCGGCGGACAGCGACTGCTGTGGTCGCTCAACGCCACCAATATGTTCGATAACCGCGTGCGCACCTTCCCGGGCGTCCCGGAGATCGGCCGCATGGTCATGACCCGCATCCAGTACTCGTTCTAATCGACGGTATGGGGTAGGGGTCCCCTCACATCGCGTCGATGTGAGTTGCGACGGGGCGGCACCTTCGGGTGTCGCCCCGTTGTCGCATTCCCGAGCGGCAGGGAAGTCCCATTAAGTTGTCGTGCATGATGCTCCTCGATCCGCTCGCCCGTCCCGTCATCGGTCATCGCGGCAATCGCGCACACGCTCCCGAGAACACCCTGCCCAGTTTGCTCGAAGCGGTGCAGGTGGGCGTCGATGCGGTGGAATTCGATCTGCACGTCAGCAAGGACGGCGTGCTCGTGCTCGTGCACGACGCAACGCTTGATCGCACGACCGACGCCAAGGGGCCGGTCGTGGCAAGAACCGTCGACGAACTCCGTCAGGTTGATGCCGGAGCGCGCTTCACGAAGAACGGGCGCGACTACCCGTGGCGCGGACGTGGCGTCGGTATTCCCACCTTCGATGACGTGATCGAGGCGTTGCCATCGACGCTGCCGCTGATCATCGAGCTGAAGACGCCGGCGGCGGGACCGCTCCTCGCCGCCGCCATTGCTCGACATGCGTTGACGCCGCGCGTCATCGTTGCGGGATTCGACCCGGAGAGCACGCGCATTCTACGCGGTGGTCCGATCGCGCTTGGCGCGAGCACGCCCGATGTCGCGTCGCTCCTCGTGCCATCTCTCCTGCGACGGCCGGTTCCAAAGTCGTGGTATCGCGCATTGTGTATCCCCCCCGTGTATCGCGGGCTCCCCGTCCCCGTCGCGTCGATCGTGCGCGCCGTAAAGCCGCACGGGGTGGTCACGCATGTGTGGACCGTCAATGAGCCGGCGCAGGCACAGCGCCTCTGGCGTCACGGGGTCAATGGCATCATCAGTGACGACCCCGCCCTGATGCTGGCGGCGCGGTCTGGCGTCTGACCGGTCGCGTCGACGCGTAGGCACACACCGCAGCCGCGTTCGTTTGGCACAACGGCCGTAGAAGTGGTGCGACTTTTGTCAGCGGGGGGCAGTAGACTCGCTCCATGACGAAAGCGCGACAGGATTTCGGGCTTCTTGGCGAACGCATCGCGGCGCGTTGGCTCATGCGGGAGGGGTGGCAGGTCATCGCTCATCGCTTTCGCAGCGGCCACCGCGATATCGATCTGGTCATGCGTCGCCACAACGAAGTGGCGTTCGTCGAGGTGAAGGCTCGCCGCGGCGATCGATTCGGCTCACCGGTGGAGGCGGTGCATTTCCGCAAGCGTCGGGAGCTGGAACGTTCGGCTCGGGTTTGGGTCGATCGCCATGGAACGAGTAGCCTGTTTTACCGGTTCGACGTGGTCGGGGTGCTTGTGATCGGTCAAAGTGTCCGCATAAGGCATATCCCAAACGCCTTCCAGTTGTCCTGAATTCGGGCACTTGCGGGAGTTGTCCACATCGCGTTTTCTTCGTACTTTATTCGGGTCTTGGTCCTGTCCGCGTACTCCCTAGATTTTCGCGAGCCAGGGCATGGCAGCTTCAACCCCTTACGACGGCGGTCCTCATGGCGGGTTCGGTGATCACAGACGACAAGCGCAAGGCCCTGGCGCTCGCGGTCGCGCAAATCGAGAAGAGCTGCGGCAAGGGCTCGATCATGCGACTGGGCACAGACAGCAAAGTCCGCGTCGAATCCATTCCGACGGGCGCGATCAATCTCGATGCGGCGATCGGTGTAGGTGGCATTCCCCGCGGGCGCATCACTGAGATCTACGGTCCCGAGTCGAGCGGCAAGACCACGCTTTGCTTGCATGTGGTGGCCAATGCGCAGCGCGCCGGTGGAGTGGCTGCGTACATCGACGCGGAACATGCGCTCGACACCGAGTACGCGAAGAAGCTGGGCGTCGACATCGAGAATCTGCTCATCTCGCAGCCGGACACGGGAGAGCAGGCGCTTGAGATCTGCGAGATCCTGGTGCGCTCTGGCGCCGTCGACGTCATCGTCATCGACTCCGTGGCTGCGCTGGTGCCCAAGGCCGAAATCGAAGGCGACATGGGCGACTCGCATGTCGGTCTGCAGGCGCGCCTCATGAGTCAGGCGTTGCGCAAGCTCACCGGTGCCATCGCCCGCTCCAAGGTCTCGGTGGTGTTCATCAATCAGCTGCGCGAAAAGATCGGCGTGATGTTCGGTAACCCGGAAACGACCACGGGTGGTAAGGCGCTCAAGTTCTACGCGTCGCTCCGTCTCGATATCCGTCGCATCGGCCCGGTGAAGGAAAAGGAAGACGTCATTGGTTCGCACGTCCGTGTGAAGGTGGTCAAGAACAAGGTGGCGCCGCCGTTCAAGCAGGCCGAGTTCGACATCATGTACGCCGAGGGAATCAGCCATACCTCGCTGCTTGTCGACATCGGCGCCGAATCGGGGATCATCGACAAGGCGGGCGCCTGGTACAGCTATGGCTCGCAGCGTATCGGGCAGGGCCGTGAGAACGCCAAGATGTTCCTCAAGGACAATCCGGTGCTCATGGCTGAAATCGAGGAGAAGGTGAAGGTCGTATTGGGGGTCACCCCGCCGGCGCCAAACGCCGCGCCTGAAGAAGTGGAGGAGTAAGCACCGAGTCGCATTCGTTCGAGACTCGTGCGTAAGGGCCGAGGGGTTGCTTGCGGTGGGAAGTGGTGCCCGGATCACCACTCCTCATCGTGAGTTGCCCCTCGGCTCTTTTCTGCCTATGACAGACACCACAACGCTTCATATCAAGGAACTCCGTGAGTCGCCTCGGCGGCCCGGGCGCTATCTGCTCTCGCTCAGCGATGGGCAGCAGCTGGTTGTGGGCATCAATGTGCTCGCGGACACCGGTGTAACGCGCGCCCTCCTCCCGGTCTCGCCGGAGACGCTCGAGCGCCTCCTCCACGAGCATGCCATTACCGATCTGGCCGACCGCGCCGTCGACTATCTGGCGCGGGGACGCCGGACGCGGCGGGAGCTCGAACTTCGGTTGCGCAAGCGCGAGGCGACTCCGGCCCAGATTGGGGAAGCGCTCGATCGACTGGAGCAATCCGGAATTCTGTCCGATGAGTCGGTGGCGCACGCCGAGGCCGCTTCGCGCCTGCGGCGGGGGGAGGCGCCGGCCCGGGTCACGCAGCAGCTCCGTCGGAAGGGCGTTGCCGGAAGCACGGTGCGAGAGGCCGTCGCCGGCGCCATACAGGACGATGGGTTCGACGAAGAAGGGGCGTGCCGGGCGGTCGCACAAAAACGGGTCCGATCGCTCAAGTCCGACGATGCGGTGACCGCGGAGCGCAGGCTGCTCGGATTTCTGCTTCGGCGCGGGTACAACGGGGGGATTGCTCGTCGGATTGCACGAGAGGTGCTGCAAAGTCGCGAGTGAGGCTCTGCAGACGCACTCCAAGTTGGCTATATTGCGAGACTTATGCTCGCTGCCGAAATTCGCGCCCGATTCCTGGCCTACTTCGAAAAGAACGGCCACGCCATCCGTCCGAGCTCCTCGCTCGTACCCTCCGACGACCCCACCCTGCTGTTCACGAATGCAGGGATGGTCCAGTTCAAGAAAGTGTTTCTCGGTATGGAGGACGCGCCCGATGGAAAGCGGCGCGCCACCACGTCGCAGAAGTGCGTGCGTGCCGGTGGAAAGCACAACGACCTCGAGCAGGTCGGCCACACCGCCCGACACCACACGTTCTTCGAGATGCTCGGCAACTTCTCGTTCGGTGATTACTTCAAGCGCGACGCGATTCGCTTCGCCTGGGAGTTTGTTACCGAGGAGTTGAAGATTCCGCGCGAACATCTGCGCGTGACCGTCTTCCACGAAGACGACGAAGCCCGGCAGCTGTGGAAGGACGTGGCGAACGTGCCGGACAATCGCATCTACGGACTCGGCGCCAAGGACAATTTCTGGCAGATGGCCGATACGGGGCCGTGCGGTCCGTGCACAGAGATCTACGTGGATCTCGCGAAGATGGCACCGGACTGGGCGTTCCCGGCGAACGCGTCGGGCGAATGGACGAATACGGAGATTTCCGACTACTCGCTCGATGGGTTCGTTGAAGGAGCGGAAGCCGGACGATTCCTGGAAATCTGGAATCTCGTCTTCATGCAGTACGACCGTCAGGCCGACGGCACATTGGTGCCGCTTCCCAAGCCCTCGGTCGATACAGGTGCTGGCCTCGAGCGCATCGCGGCCGTCATGCAGGGCGTCACCAATAATTTCCATACGGACGGATTCCGGCCGCTCATCGAGAAGGTCGAAGAGGTCGTCGGGATCAAGTACCCGTATCGTCCGGGCGTCGGCCTTGGCACCGCGGTTGGCAAGGATGGCAAGCCTATCGATCCCGCTTCGTTCCGCGTCCTCGCGGATCATGCGCGCGCCGTAGGCTTTCTGCTCGCGGATGGCGTGTTCCCGAGTAATGAAGGCCGCGGATACGTGCTGCGGCGTATCTTGCGCCGCGCCGTCCGGCACGCGTGGCTGCTCGGTCGCCGCGAGCCGACGCTCGTGCATGTCGTGGATACACTCATCGAGCACATGCGGGACTTGTACCCCGAGCTGCATGTGCGTCGCAAGCACATCCTCGAGACGACGCGCGCCGAAGAAGAGCGCTTTCTGGCCACCATCGATGCCGGGATGTCACGCTTCGAGGAGCTCGCGCCCATCGCTTCGACGCAGGGGTCGTCACAGCTGCGTGGTACGCTCGCGGGTGAAGATGCGTTCCGCCTCTACGATACGTTCGGATTCCCGATCGACCTTACCGAGCTCATGGCTCGTGAGCGCGGCTACCTCGTCGATATCTCCGGCTTCGAGGAGGCGCTTTCCGCGCAGCGCAAGATGTCGCAGGATGAGCGCAAGTCGAAGCAGATCACGGTGAGTGCCGATGATTTTGCAGATCCGACACAGTGGACGCATGATCAGCAGCATGCCGAGGGACTCGGCCGATTCGTCGGCTACGATGTGATTGAGGTGGATACGCTCGTCACGGCGGTGCGTCAGCTCGCTGACGGTCGCGTGGCGGTCATGTTACGCGAGACGCCGTTCTATGCGGAGTCCGGCGGTCAGGTGTCCGATCACGGCACGATCACGGGTGAAGGGTGGTCGGTCGTCGTGAATGAAGTGCGCAAGCTCGACGGGCGTATCGCCGCCATCGGTACGGCGACGGGTGAAATCACGTTCGGGCGCGCACACGCGGCGGTCCCGCGCGATCGTCGCAAGGATACCGAACGTCACCATACAGCCACGCACTTGCTGCACGCCGCGCTGCGAAAGGTGCTTGGCGAGCATGTGCACCAGGCCGGTTCGCTCGTCTCTCCCGATCGATTGCGCTTCGACTTCACGCACCATGGCCCTATGACAGCCGAGCAGGTCGCGGCGATCGAGGCCGATGTGAATGCGGGGGTGTGGGCGTCGGTGCCGGTGAACATTGCGGAAGATTCGTACACGGCGGCCGTCGCGCGTGGCGCGATGGCGCTGTTCGGCGAGAAGTACGGCGACGTGGTTCGGGTTGTCGACATCCCGTCGCTGTCGGTCGAATTGTGTGGCGGCACGCATGTGCGCAACACGGCAGAGATCGGCCTCGTGCGCATCGTGAGTGAAGGTGGTGTTGCCGCTGGCGTGCGTCGTATTGAAGCGGTGGCGGGGCCGCGTGCCTTCCAGTTCATGGCGGATCGCGAGCGCGCGCTGTTGCAGGTGGCCTCGCGGCTCAAGGTCCCGATGTCGGGGATGACCTCCGGCATGGATCAGATCGACCGCAAGCTCGATGCGCTCCTCGAGGAGCGGAAGCAGTTGGAGAAGCGCCTCGATGAGGCAATGCGTGGTGGTGCGCAGGGTGGCGGTGTGGCGCAGCAGCTTGTCGCGCAGGCCACCGATGTGGGCGGGACGCGTTTCGTGGCCTCTCGTGTAGACGTGCCTGACGTGAAGGCGTTGCAGGCGCTCGGCGATGCGGTGCGTGAAGCGCTCGGCAGCGGCGTCGCCCTGTTGGGTGCCGCGCTGGCCGATGGCAAGGGGGCGTTGTTGGCTGTGGCGACTGATGACGCACGTGATCGCGGATTGCGGGCGGATATCGTGGTACGCGATGTCGCCGCGACCGTTGGTGGGCGCGGTGGCGGCAAGCCGCACATGGCGCAGGCCGGTGTCGACGCGGCACAGATCGATACGGCGCTGGCGGCAGGCAAAGACGTTGTCGCGCGTCTCGCGGTGGCTGGATGACCATCGCCGCGGCGACGATGGCGTCTGCCACGACGGTGGGCGAGTGGATGGCGCGGATGGATCCTGCGCCCCCGTCAGCGCTGCACAGGCGGTTGTGTGAGCTCGTGAGTAGCTCGGCGTCGCGTCCGGTATCGGATGTGCCGGAAGCGTGTCTGGAGGCGGGGGAGCAGTTGCTCGACGCCCTGCTCGCGTCGGGGTCGACAACGCGCGCCACCGCGCTCGATCTGTTGGCGGTGGACTCGCTGATCACCTACGCGTTTCAGGCAGCGGCGGATGATCCGGCGCGACTGGAGGAGCGCGCGGCGCGGGCGATGGCACGAATTGCTGCGCTCCCCGGCGCGCTCAAGGGGTGAGGGTCTGCGTCGGTGCGTGCTTCGGCATGGGCCGCCTGTCGTGTCTCCGGCAAACGAGTGAGGACAGATGATTGATATTCATACCCATCTGTTGCCTGGCGTCGATGACGGTTCTCCGTCGTTCGACGTGTCGCTGGCGGTGCTCGAGCGCTTCGCCGAGCAGGGCGTCACCACCCTCGTGTGCACGCCACACTTGAATGCCGGGCAGGCGTCACTGGCTCCTGTCGCGCGTCATCAGGAGCTCTTTGCAGAGCTCCAGCAACGGGCACCGGCAGGGATGACGCTGCAGCTTGGATGGGAGATCATGCTCGACAGCCCCAACGTCGACTTGACCGCTCCTGAGCTCGCATTGGGGAAATCCCGAGCCGTTCTCGTGGAGTTCACGCGCGGGGGATTGCCGCGTGGCGCATCGGCCGAGTTGCGGCGCATTGCGCGTGCCGGCCGTACGCCGATCCTTGCGCATCCCGAGCGGTACTTCGGCTGCACGCTCGACGCGGTCCGTGAGTGGCGCAAACTGGGGGTCGTCATACAAACCGATGCGTCGGTACTGATGGGACGAGGAGTTCCTTCGGATCTCGCGCGGAACATGCTCGCCGAGGGGCTCATCGACATTCTGGCGTCGGACAACCACGGCGATTCGCGATCGTTGGCGAGTGCGCGTGACTGGTTGGTCGAGCGTGGTGGAGAGGAGCAGGCCACGCTGCTGACCTTCGCCAACGCTGACAACGTGTTGAGTGACGAAGATCCGTTGCCGGTGCCTCCATTACGGCCCGGCCTGATGGATCGGGTCAAGCGTATCTTCGGTCGCTGAGTCGACCTTCTCTTTCTCGACAATCCATGACACCAGAACATTCCCCCGCTGGCGTGGCACCGCTGCTCGGTGCACTTCGTGAGTTGGCGGAAACCGCGGAACGGACGGCCGTTCAGCGCGAGCAGCAGATCGGGCAGGCGCTGCGCATGGTGCAGCAAACAGTGGCGAGCGGCGGCACGCTGTTCTTTTGTGGTAACGGTGGCTCGGCCGCTGATGCACAGCATATGGCGACGGAGTACGTGGTCCGATACATGCGAAACCGTCGGGCGTATCCTGCCATTGCACTCACCACCGATTCGTCTCTGCTGACCGCGACGGGCAACGACTTCGGGTTCGATCACATTTTCGAGCGACAGATCGAAGCGCTGGGGAAGGCGGGAGACTTGCTCATCATTCATTCGACGAGTGGAAATTCGCCGAATGTGTTGCTTGCTGCCGATGCGGCGCGCGCCAAGGGCATTCCCGTGCTCGCTTTGAGCGCCAAGGACGGTGGCGCACTCAAATCGCGCGCGGACTTGTGCATCGTCGTCCCAACGTCGAGAACCGATCGTGCGCAGGAGATTCACCTGTGCATTCAGCACGCCATCTGCGACGCCATCGAGGCGACCCTGTGATCGACTTGACCGGAAAGAAAGCGCTGGTGACCGGCGGCGCTCGCGGCATTGGCGCCGCGTGTGCACGTCTCCTCGCCTCGGCAGGTGCCGACGTCGGCATCGCGTACCGGTCGCGTGACGTCGAAGCCGAAGCGCTCGTGAAGGAACTCGAGGCGCTCGGGGGTGCGGCGTTCGCCTTCAAGGGAGATCTGTCAACCCGCGCTGCGAACGACGCGTTCGTGTCGGAGGCCGTGTCACGCTTCGGGCACGTCGATATCTACGTCGGCAATTCGGGGATCTGGCCGGATGTGCCCATTCCCGTGAGCGAACTCGACGACGAGCGCTGGCGTCAGACGATCGCCACCAATCTCGATGGAATGTTTTTCGGCGCGCGTGCGGCGGTACGGCATATGCCCAATGGCGGCCGACTGGTCTTCATCTCCAGTACGGCGGGACAGCGTGGTGAAGCGGGACATGCCGATTATGCCGCGTCCAAAGGCGCCATGATCTCCTTCGTGAAGTCGCTGGCCGTCGAACTTGGCG
>JAIXTI010000008.1 GCA_027484025.1 bacterium | reverse complement strand
GAGCTATTTGGTGCTTGCCGGCATCGCCCTTCCGGCAATCGGCCTGGTCGTCGGCGCCATCGTCATCATGAACATCATGCTCGTGGCGGTCGCCGAGCGCACGCGCGAGATCGGCATTCGCAAAGCGCTCGGTGCCAAGCGTCGTGACATTCTGCTGCAGTTCCTCATTGAAGCGTCGACCTTGGGCACCGTGGGCTCAGCCATTGGCGTCGCGTTGGGCATAGGACTCGCGCAAGTCATTGCGGCGGTCTCGCCGCTGCCGGCGAGTGTCGCGCCGTGGTCGATTGTCGTGGGCATCGCGCTCGGCGCCGGCGTCGGGATCATCTCCGGCGTGTACCCGGCGAGTCGCGCGTCGCGCCTCGACCCCATCATCGCGCTGCGACAGGAGTAAGGACATGCGTGCCATCAACACCCGGATGTCGGCGGTCGCCGAAGGCGTTCGCATCGCGCTCGATGCGGTGCGCTCCAACAAGGTGCGCGCGGGGCTGACGATCCTCGGCATCGCCGTTGGTGTGTTCGTCGTCGTGGCCATCTCGGCGGCCATTCACGGCATCAACGAATCGGTCGCGAAGGACTTCGCGAGCACTGGGCCGACCACGTTTTTCGTGTCGCGGTATCCCATCTCGTTCGAGAACTGTGACGGCAGCGAGAACAGCTGCAAGTGGCTGCGGAACCCCCCACTGCGTCAGGGCGAGATCGCGGCGCTACGGCGGTTGCCCACCATCGAGGCAGTCGGCGAGCGGCTCGACTGGGGCGCCAAGGTCCGCTATCGAACCACCGAATTGTCGAGTGCCAGTGTCGAGGGCTACTCCGCCGAGTGGACCTCGATCAGCGCCCCCGAGGTGTATCCGGGGCGCGCCTTTACGCAGGCCGAAGCCCGAACGGGCGCACGCGTGGCAGTCATCACGAAGCTCATGGCCGAACGGCTCTTCGGGGAAGGCGACCCCATTGGCCGGACGATTTCCATGAACGACGCGCCGTTCGAAGTCATCGGCGTCTACAAGGACAACAGCAGCTTCCTGACTGGTGGAGAACGTCCAAAGGCCGTGGTGCCGGTAGCGGCGCTCATAAGGCATATCGGTGCCCGCGAGAGCAACATGGGGCTGGCCATCAAGCCTCGGGAAAGCCTGGACCCGTCGTTGGCCCGTGAGCTGGCAATCGACGATGTCACGGCGGCGCTCCGTGGCCTGCGCGGGACGCGGCCGTCGCAGGAGTCGAGCTTTGCCATCATCACGCAGGACAAGCTGTTGGATACCTACAACAGCATCTTCGGGATGTTCTTCATCGTCATGATCGCGCTGTCGGGCGTAGGCCTGATCGTTGGCGGCGTGGGCGTGGTGGCCATCATGATGATCTCGGTGACCGAGCGGACCCGTGAGATCGGCGTGCGGAAGGCGCTGGGGGCCACGCGCGCCACGATTCTGTGGCAGTTCCTGGTGGAGGCCGCCACGTTGACCGGCATTGGCGGGGCGATCGGCCTCTTCGTGGGGTGGATTGCCGCGGTGGGGATCCGGAATTTCACCCCTATCAATGCGAGTATTCCCCCCACGGCAGTGGTGGTCGCGCTGGGGGCCAGCGCGGTGACGGGGATTCTGTTCGGTATGCTCCCCGCCAGTCGGGCGGCACGCCTCGATCCGGTGGAAGCGCTGCGGTACGAGTAGGGGGTTCCGGCTCGCCTGAGCGCCGGCAGCGGGCCGTCCCGGGGCACTCCGGGACGGTTTTCGTTATTGTGTTAGAGTGAAAACCCGCGACGCAGTCATCCTCGCTCTGGCCCAGCTCCGGGTCCAGAAGCTCAAGAGCGCCTTTACCCTGCTCGGGGTAATGATCGGCGTGATGTTCCTCATCGCCGTCGTCTCGATTGTCGAGGGGATGGGCAAGTATGTCGAAGAGGATTTCGCCGCGCGCCTGATCGGTACGAATACGTTCACGCTGCGCCGCTTCGACAATATCGGGCCCGGCGGCAATCGCGGCTTTGACGCCCGCGCTGCGCAACGTCGCCCACTCGTGCGCATGACCGACGTCGAAGCGGTGCGCGCCGCGTTGCCGGCGACCATGACGTCGACCGTCGCCAGTGAGACCTTCAAGTATGCATCGACGCCGGGCGCGCGCCCCCGTCAGGTGCAGGCCGTGGCCACCGACGCGAACTACTTCACCATCAAGAAGTTCGCGGTCACGCAGGGACGCGCGTTTACCGATCAGGAAGTGCGTGCAGGAACCCCGGTGCTCGTGATCGGCGTCGAAGTGGCGGATCACTTCTTCCCTGGGCTGAGCCCACTCAACCGGACGCTGCGCATTGCCGGTATCCCCTTCACGGTCATCGGCGTGATCGAGAAGCAGGGGTCCGTGTTCGGGTTCTCTCTCGATCGCCTCGCGATTGCACCGTACACCTCGCCGCTGCAGCGCATCATCCGTCCATTGCGTGACGTCGGCTCACTCATCGTGCAGGCGCCGTCGCAGGGCGATCTCGCCGAGGGCATTGAAGTGGCGCGCAGCGCGCTCCGGGCGTTTCGCGGATTGCGCGCCGGCGAACCCGATGACTTCGGGCTCGTCACTCAGGATGCGGCGTTCGGCTTCGTCAAACAGCTCAAGGGCCGTCTGGTGCTCTTCGGTACGGCGCTCCCCGCCATCAGCCTCGTGGTGGGCGCGATGGTCATCATGAACATCATGCTCGTCGCCGTGGCCGAACGCACCCGTGAAATTGGTGTGCGCAAAGCGCTCGGCGCCAAGCGGAAAGACATTCTCTCGCAGTTTCTCGTTGAAGCCGCCACGCTGAGCACGCTCGGGGCGGCCATCGGGATTGCCCTCGGCATCGGGTTGGCCGAATTGATTGCGGCCCTGACGCCGTTGCCCGCGGCGGTCGCGCCGTGGTCGATTGCGGCCGCGCTGGTGACTGGTGCGGGCGTTGGCATTGGCGCCGGTCTCTACCCCGCCAGCCGCGCCTCGAAACTCGATCCCATTGCCGCGTTGCGGTCGGAGTAAGCCATGAACAGCCTGCTCCTCGTCCTTGAAGGCGTCGGGATGGCGCTCGAAGCCATTCGCGGCAACAAAGTGCGTGCCGGACTCACCATTGCCGGTGTCGCGATTGGCGTGTTCGTCGTCGTGGCTATGGGCGCCGTCGTGACTGGTATCCGCGCCAGCTTCCAAAAGGATCTCGAAGAAATCGGCGCCACCACGTTCATCGTGCAGCGACGTGGCAGCGGTATTTCGGCATGCGACGGCACCGACGAAAAGTGTCCAGACCGGCGTAACCCGCCCATCTCCATTGGGGAGTGGGAGATGATCCGCCGCATCCCCGGCGTGCAGGAAGTGGTGGGCACGCAAGGGGGCCAGGGCAACTTTGCCTATCGCAACAACCGCGTGGACAACGTGGGCTACGACGCCTACAGCGTGGAGTGGCCGTCGGTGAATGCCTCGGACATCGCGCCGGGCCGGAACTTCACCCGCAGCGAAGAGACCGCCGGCCAGCCCGTGGTGCTCGTCAACGATACGCTCAAGGCGCAGCTGTTCGGCGATTCCGATCCGGTGGGCAAGCAGATCACCATCAGTGGTCGCCAGTTCACCGTCATCGGCATTTACACGCCGCGCGCCGGCTTCCTGCGCTCCCTCGAAGGGCGCGGCCCCGAAACACCGCGGGCCATCATTCCGCTCAACACGGCGATCCGCACGCTCGACGCGTTCCGTGGGAGCCTCACGCTGTTCGTGCGCCCCAATGCCACCACCTCCCAGGACGAGGTGATGGACGAGGTGCTGGCCGCCATGCGTGCGCGCCGCGGTCTCAAGCCCGGCGACCGCAACGATTTTTATCTGGTCGAGCAGGACCGCATCATGGAGACGTTCGATTCGCTCTTCAGTGCGATCTTTGCCGTCGGCCTCGCGCTCTCGGCGGTCGCCCTGCTGGTGGGTGGTGTTGGCGTCGTCGCCATCATGATGATCTCCGTTACGGAGCGCACGCGTGAAATCGGCGTACGCAAAGCGCTCGGTGCCACGGCCGGAACCATTCGCTGGCAGTTTCTCGTCGAAGCCGCCACGCTGACCAGTATCGGCGCCATTATCGGTCTCGGCATTGGTGCGCTGCTGGCGTGGGTCATCCGCACGAACACGAGTATTCCCGCCGAGTTGCCGACGAGCATTGTCGTGACCGCGCTGCTCGCGAGTGCGATTACCGGTGTCGCGTTCGGCATGCTCCCGGCGGTCAAGGCCTCGAACCTCGATCCTGTCGAAGCGCTGCGATACGAATAGCAGCACCGCATGCGTTTTGCCGACATCCTCCGCATGGCCTTTGGCCAACTCCGTGTGAACCTGCTGCGCACCGCGTTCACACTGCTGGGGATCGTGGTGTCGGTGGGCTTCCTGGTGGCGGTCGTCGCGATCATTCAGGGAATGAACGCGTACGTGAAGGAGAACATCGCCGAGGCCATGATCGGGATGAACACCTTCCAGGTGCGCCGGCTCCCCATCAGTCTCGGCTTGTTCACGGACGACCAGTTCCGTCTTCTGCAGCGGCGGCCGCGCGTCGACGAGCGCGACGCCGCGGCCGTAGAAGCCGCCTTGCCCGACGCCTTGGCAGTCGGCCTCACTTCGGGGTGGCCCACGCCGCGGGCGGATCTGGCGTGGCGCAATCGGACGCTGGGCTCCGTGCTCGTGTTCGGGGTCACGGCAGGCTATCAGACGGTGCAGGACTACCGCATCACGAGTGGTCGGCCGCTCACCGACGTCGATGTCCGTGAGCGGCGCAATGTCGTGGTGCTCGGCGCCGACATTGCCAAGGACCTCTTCGACAACGGCGACGCCGTCGATCAGGAAGTCCGTCTCGCCGGTCAGCGCTTCACGGTGATTGGCGTGGTGGCCCCCAAAGGGCGTGTGCTTGGGCAATCGTTCGACGCGTTCGTGCTCATCCCCATTCCTGCCTTCGAAGGCATTTACGGCAAGCGGCAGTCGACAACGGTGTCGGTGAAGATGCGAGAAGCCGAACAAGTCGGGCCGGCGATGGCGCGCGCGCAGGAAGCGATGCGCGTCTCGCGCAAGCTGAGGCCATCCGAGCGCGACAACTTCGATGTCGGCACCGGCGAAGCATTGATCGACTTCTGGAAGCAGCTCACCCGGGTGTTGTTTGCGGTCGTGCCTGCTGTGGTGGCGATTGGCATTGTGGTGGGGGGCATCGTGATCATGAACATCATGCTCATGGCGGTCACCGAGCGTACGAAGGAGATCGGCATCCGCAAGGCCGTCGGCGCGACAGCGGCGGATGTACGCCGGCAGTTTCTCGCGGAATCTGTCGCCCTGGCTTTGGCCGGAGGCGTGCTTGGTGTCGCGTCCGGCTGGGGATTGGCGCTGCTCGTGTCGACCTTCAGTCCCCTGCCCGCGCGCGTCTCGTTGTGGAGTGTCGCCCTCTCGTTGGCGTTGGGTGCGTCCATTGGCGTGCTCTTTGGCGTGTATCCGGCGTCACGCGCGGCGCGCCTGGATCCCATCACCGCGATGCGCGCGGAAACCTGAGGGCGTGGTGAAGCCCACGCGCGCACTCCCGTTGACCGCCGACTCCGTTCGCGAAAACATCAGTATTGCCTTCGACGCGTTACGGACCAACAAACTCCGCTCGGCGCTCACCATTCTTGGTGTCGTCATCGGGGTGGCCACGGTGATGACGATGGCGGCCATCGTGCAGGGCATTCGCGATCAGATCGTGAACACCATCGAAGTGGCAGGTCCCACCACGATTTACGTGCTCAAGAAGTTTTCGCAGACACCGCTCAATCCGGACAACCTGCCCAAGGATGTGCGCATCCGTCCCGACTTGACGGAGCGTGAAGCCAGCGGCCTTCGTCAATTGTCGGAGATCGCGTATGCGTCGATCTGGGCACAAACGATTGCGCGGATCGAAGCGGACGGAGTGCGCAGTCAGGGGATGGCCATCTTTGGCGCGGATGATGGATTCACGCGTATTCAGGGTGGCGAGTTGGTGGAAGGGCGCTGGTTCACGCGTTCCGAAATCAGCGCCGGGTCGCCGGTAGTGGTGCTGCAGGAGTCGACCGCTCGTTCCCTCTTCGGGCGCGAACGGCTCGTTGGCCGCTCCGTGCAAATCGGTGGGCGCGTACTGGAGGTGATCGGCCTGTGGGCACAGCCGGGCAACATTTTTGCGCCGCCCGGGCAGTCGGTCGGGGCCATCGTCCCGTTCCGCTTCATGGACCGCTCGTACACCATCGATGGCACCCACGCGCTGTTCATTCCGATCAAACGGCGAGCCGGCGTGACCGTGGCCGACGCACAGAGTGCCGTGGAGATGGCGCTCCGCGAATCGCGTGGGCTCCGCCCCGGCGACGGCAACACCTTCGACCTCGTCACGCAGGATCAGATTCTCGACAGCTTCAACAGCATCACCAGTGTGTTCTTTCTGGTCATGATGGTGCTGAGCGGCGTCGCGCTGCTCGTGGGGGGCATTGGCGTGATGGCGATCATGACGGTCTCGGTCACCAGTCGGACGCGAGAAATCGGGGTGCGCAAAGCCCTGGGCGCGACGCGTCGGGATATCCTCGTGCAGTTTCTTGTCGAGGCGAGCACGCTGACCGGTATCG
>JAIXTI010000247.1 GCA_027484025.1 bacterium | reverse complement strand
TGAACGTCCCCACCGGCGACGGGGCGGCCGCATCCTGACGGATGACCACGAGAATGGCGGTCAACAGCTGTCGAGCCGCGTGAACCTCGTCGGGGAGACCGGCGCTGGCCAACGTGCCACCGGTCGAGCAGGCGCGCAGCAGCGTGCGCGTTGCGCGAACGAGGTCGTCATCGGACGAACGCGCAATACGGCGCCCCAGATTGACGAAAGCCGCCGTCACGAGATCGCCGTGCTCCTCATCGGCGGGCAGGACGTCGAGCGCCGCATCGATTGCGGCGGCGTCGACCTCGTCGAGCGGCTCGTCGGCAACGGAATCGCTGACGATGCTCCCCGTGGAAGACGGTGGAGTACGCCGCATATCGGAATACGCCGCACGTGCGCCACTGCGTGCGCGGTCGGCGCGTGCCGACCGCACCGCCGCACGGACCCACGACACGGCCGGGTGGCTGGGCGCCTCGAGCGCCAGACCGTCGAGGAGCGCGCTGGCATCGTCCACATGCCCCTGGCGCGCCAGCACGACCGCCTGCTGCGCCGTGAGCACCGGGTTGCCTGGCGCAGCGTCGAGCGCCGGCGCGAGGGCGGCGCGGGCGCCGGAGAGATCACCGAGGACAGCCCGCGCCACTGACTGCATGAGGCGGAGCGCGAGCGATCCCGGCTGCGTTTCGAGGCCGGCACTGGCAATCCGGTCACCATCACCAGGATGGCCAAGCACCGTGAGTGCCCCGGAGCGGAGATACCACCCTTCTTCGGTGGTGGCGGCTCCCGGCCAGATGGCATCGAGCGAAACCAGCGCGTCCCCGGGCAGTTGCCGCAGCAGCTGCCCTCGTGCCGACTCGAGCCCCATCTCCAGCGCCACGGGCGCCACCGCCTGACGGGTTTCGAGCAGGTCGGGCGCAAAGAGCAGGTCCTCGAGCGCCACGCCGCTGCGATCGAGCGGTGAGCCGTGGGGCGGGAGGGCGCGGGGCCCCGCCTTTTCAACCGGCACCAGGGCGCGCGACGGCGACACCGGTCGCGTGGGGCCGGCCGGTGGTATCGCCGCGCCGCCAGCGGCGCCGCTCAGCCCAGAGACGTCAGGGGGCATGCAGGGAGGTATCGACCGGTACGCCGGTCATGGTGAACATCTGGTGACCGGACATCCCCGGTCATCGCGTTACACCAGTGCCTCGACCAGCGCTTCCTCGTCGTCGACGCGGACATAGGTGCCGATTTCGTCCATCCAGCGATACGCGCTCCCGTGCGAATCGAGGGCGATGGTCCGACGTGTGGTGCTGTGTTCGTACATGCGCAACTCGCCCACATCGACCGGACCGGCCACGAACCCGACGAACCAGAACGAGGCTGCCGCATCGACGGCGGCGACGCCGAACACCGACGCGAGCGCTCGCTGCAGCGGGAACCAGTCCGGTGGACGGTACGGCGGGAAGATATCGTCGGAAATCGGCATCGTGATTTCCCGTTTGACGCGGCCGCGTCGTGCCCCGTCACGAACTGTCACACCACAGGTGCGGAAGGTTCGTTTGTTATGGGCGACCGGCGGGTATGTTACCGCTCGTATGACGCGCGATGAACGCCGTCGCACGCGTGAGGGACTGTTCCGCTTCGGGGAGCACCGCCGCAAAGAACTGCCAGACATGCGGCACGCGACGCCACAGCTGCAACTCCACCGCTACGCCCGCCTCACGTGCGCGCTGCGCAACCCGGACGGCATCGTCGCGGAGCACTTCGTCGGTGCTGGCGTGCACGAGCAGCGGAGGCAGGCCGCGGAAATCGCCATACACCGGACTCACGAGCGGCGAGTACGGATCCGCCTGGCCGACGTAAAACGCGGTCGCTCGGCGAATCGTATCGCCGGCAAACATGGAACAGCGGTCACTGTTTTCGTCGAGCGACGCGCCGGTCGCTGCTAGGTCGGCCCACGGGCAAAAGGCCACGATGGCCGCCGGCAACGGCCATCCGGCATCGCGCGCGGCGAGCATGAGCGAGAGGACCAGGCCACCACCGGCCGAATCACCCGCGACGACCAACCGCGAGGGATCGACCCCGACCTCATCGAGCAGATAGCGATATGCCGCCTTGGCGTCGTCGAGGGCGGCGGGATACGGATGCTCGGGGGCAAGGCGATACGCCGGCACCCATGCATCGCCGCCGATGCGACGTACGATCGACCCCACCAGCGGCCGATGCGTTTCCGGTGAGCACGCGATGAAGCCGCCACCGTGCAGATAGAGCACCGTCGGGGCCCCTGACCTGCGCTCCGCGCTTTGCACGTGCTCACCACCGGGCCAACAGCCCGTCGGTTCACGCCGCGTGAACGTTGCCCTGGTGGAGCGCGCCATGTAGCGCCGCGGCACTTCCGGCTTGCCCATGTTGCGCCGAATCCACTTGGGATCGATGGGACGATGGGCATGCGGCCGCATACGAGCGGCGACCAGCCAATGCACCAGATGCGCCTGCCAGCTCGCTGCGACCGGTGTTGGGGAAACGTCCATGGTGGAGTGCTTGCGTTGGGCCGACGTGGGGCTGGCCGACGGATGTCGACCAGCCTCGCGAGAGACTCAGACGCCGACCTGCTTCTCGACGCGGTCCCGATAATGACGACTCAGGCGCAGCCGTGTTCCATCTTCGAGGATGACCACGTAGTCGCCGGAGAACCACTGCTGCATTTCGCGCACCCGATTGAGGTTCACGATCGTCGAGCGGTGGATGCGGGCGAACAGCCGGGGATCGAGCGTTTCCTCGAGGTGCGAAATGCGCTCGCGGATGGTGTGCGCCGTCTTGCCCACGTGGAGGCGTACGTAATTGCGATCGGCCTCGATCCAGTCGATTTCCGTGGTCTTCACGAAGAACATGCGACCGTCCTGCTTGACCAGAATGCGGCTGGCGTAGCGACCATTGGCACCGTTGGAAGGTGCGCCGGCGGCGGCTGTCGCGCCGGCAGTCACACCGCCGCCAAGCAACGCGGCGACGCCTTCCCCGCGGCCTTCGGCGGCGCCACCATCGGCCAACCGACGCACGGTCTCCAGCAGTTCACCCAGGCGCTCGGCGGCAACCGCATTCGCGCGCTGCTTTCGCGCCTTGTCGAAGGCCGCACGAAAGCGATCGGCATCGACCGGCTTGAGCACATAGTCCACGGCATGCACGTCGAACGCACGCTGCGCATGTTCGTCGTACGCCGTGATGAAGAGCACCATGGGCACGTGGCCGCCTTCGATTTCGCTGAGCACCCCGAACCCGTCGAGCCCGGGCATTTGGACATCAAGGCAGACCAGGTCGGGCTGCAAGTCGCGAATCATCGCCACCGCATCATGTCCCGACTCCGCTTCTCCGACCACTTCCACGTCGGTTTCATTTTGCAGCAGCCGACGGACACGTTGACGGGCCAGCGCCTCGTCATCCACGATCAGAACTCGCACGCTCACCATCTCCCCTCCCGTTGGCAAGTCGGCGTTCGCCGTGAATTCGCATCGGGAGGTACGATGCGGCGGCTGAATACCGACAACTGTGGCGCTTTCCTTTCCGGTTCAGGAAAGCAAGCCCGTGCAATCCGTACGGTCCCGGTGCATCATGGATTCATTCCATGTTATCCCAACGGGAAACGCTGCGTACGGTTGCAGCATACCCCTGAAGAGTTGCCCCAAAGTCCTATGGACGGAAGTGCAGCCGAGAGGCTGCAGCGCAAGAGTTTGCTTGCTGGCTACACCATTGGCACAGCAAGGTTCCGTGCACTTTGGACGGCTTGCCCCACCTAAACGCGTCTTGTTCTCCCTATGACCGCTTCGTCACCGCCGCTCACGATCGCCGACGAAGGCCTCGGACTGCGGTACCTGACCCGCTGGCTGTTCGCCGTGGTGTGGACCGTTCCGGGAGCGCTCGCGGCGCTGCAGATGACGCTCGTCGGGGATGCCTCCGGGACGCACTACGGGCTGGGAACCGCCCTCATCTGGCAGGGCTCGGCCTGGATGATCTGGGGCCTGTGGTCGCAGCTCGTGCTCACCCTCGTCGACCGGGTCAAACTCGACACCGCCCGCGTGTTGCCGTGGCTTTCACTGCACGCGGGGATGACCGTGCTGGCGAGTTCCATCAACGTGCTCGCCATTGCGTGGCTCGACCATGTGTTCGGCGCCGTGGGACAAGTGACCAGCTATGCGTTTGCTTTGCGCGTGGTGCTGGTCAACCATCTCGACATTCAGGTGGTGCTCTATTGGGCCGTGCTGGGTGCCGCGTACATGGTGGAATTCGTACGCCGCTACCGAGAACGCGACCGGGCGGCGACCGAACTCGAGCAGAAACTGGCACGCACGCAGCTCGAAGCGCTGCGCATGCAGCTCAATCCGCACTTTCTCTTCAACGCGCTCAACTCCGTGGCCGAGCTCATGGAGATGGATGTGAAGGAGGCACAGCGCACCCTCATCCGCGTGAGTGATCTGCTCCGGTTGTCGCTGCGGAGTGCGGGGCAATCACTCATCCCGGTATGGCAGGAGATCGAACTCGTCGAGCTGTACCTGCAGATCGCGCGCGTGCGCTACGGCGCCGGGCTCGATGCGGATATCGACGTGGACCCCAATGCCGTGGATCTCATGATCCCGAGCTTCTTGCTGCAGCCACTGGTAGAGAACGCGCTCAAGCATGGCTTGGCCCCCGGCCACGCCGACCAGTCCATCCTCGTCAAGCTCGAGCGTGTGGGCAACATGCTTGAAATTCTCGTCGAAGATAACGGCAAAGGCCTCCACGGCCTGCTCACGACGAGCGGCCGCTTTCTTGCCGCAGTGCCGAGCGTGGACGGCCTGGGTATTGGCCTGACCAACACCCGCTCGCGACTCGCCATGCTCTATGGCGACCGCTATGCCTTCCGCATGAGCAATCTGCCCACCGGCGGCTGCCGCGTGGACATCAAGTTGCCCGTCGAAGACTGACCGCCGATCAACGTTCCACGCGCTGGACGAATCGCGGCGTTGGCCGCGTGTCCCGACGCTCCTGGGGGGACTCCAGATCGGGCGCGAGCGCGGGCAGGTAGATGCAAAAGCGGGTTCCCTGCCCTACTCGTGATTCGACCGCGATGACCCCACCCGCATCTTCGACGATGCGAAACACGGTCGCCAGCCCGAGACCGGTACCTTTGCCCACCTCCTTGGTGGTGAAGAACGGCTCGAATATGCGCGCCATGGCATCTGGCGGAATGCCTTCACCGGTATCCTGCACGGTCACTGTCACCCATCGACCGGCGGAGACCTCCACGCCACCGTCACGGGTGGGCGCGTGCAGTTCGCGGGCGCTCACATGCAAACGCAGGTGACCGCCGGTCGGCATGGCATCGCGCGCGTTCACGGCCAGGTTCACCACGACCTGTTCCAATTGCCCGGCATCCATCAACACCTTGGGCAGGTTGAGCGGACACCGCGACTCCATCTCCACGCTCGACGGAATGAGCCGGCGCAACATGGGCGTCAGTGAGAGCATCGTCGCCGCGGCATCCACGGGCCGGCGTTGGACCTGCTGCTTTCTGCCGAAGGCCAGCAGCTGCTGCGTGAGGGTCGCGGCGCGCGTGGCGGCGCTCTGGATCTCCTGCAGATCCACGACCCGTTCATCGTCGCCGCGCATTCCGTCGAGCAGCAACTCCGTATTGGCGCGGATCACGGTGAGCAGATTGTTGAAATCATGGGCAATGCCGCCCGCGAGCGAACCGATCGCCTCCATTTTCTGCGCCTGCCGCAACTGCGCTTCGCGTACCTGCAGCGCTTCGATCGTATTGCGGCGTTCCGTGGTGTCGTTGAAATACACGGAGAGGCCATGACGGGCGGGCACAGCACGCACATCGAACCACCGCCCCGTGGCGGACACGAACGCCTCCAGCTCGAGGGGCTGATGTCCAGCGGCGACATCGTGCAGGACCCGCTCGAACGGCGAACCGGGGAGTGACGGAATGGCCTCCCAGATCGACTGCCCGATTGCGGCGCTGCGGTTGAGTTGCAGCGCGCGGGCCCCCACATCGTTCACATACGTCAATCGCCACTGGCGATCGATCGCCGCGGCCCCTTCGTGCAACTGCTCCAACAGGTCCTCCGCTCTCGCGGGGAGACCTTCGGCGTAGAGCGACAGATCGCGGCCATCATCGACGCGCTCGCGATGCGTCAACTCCGCGCGCAGCTCGAGATCGTTGATCACGACGTGCGCGAGATCGCGGAGCGTGCTCTCGTCAGCCGGTGTCCAGTCGCGCGGGGAATGCGTGATGGCGCACAACGAACCGAGGCAGTGACCGGTGGACGTCGTCAGTGGGACGCCGAGGTATCCCACGACGCCGAGCTCCTCGACGACCGGGTTGTCGCTCACGAGCGGATGCACGCGTGCGTCGACGATGCACAGCACGGCGCCGCTCTCCACGACATGGCGGCAAAACGAGTGCGACAGCGGCGTGCTGCGACAGGTGGCGATCTCGCCGAGCAACCCGGTCATGCCCTGAAAAAACTGCCCCTTGTCGTCGACGAGCGACACGAGCACCACAGGAACATCGAGCGCCGTCGCCGCCACCCGTGTGAGCGCGTCGTACGCGCTGGCCGGATACGTTCGGGGGCTGGTGGCATCGCTGAGCATCGCCAGTCGGGCGGGATCAGTGAGGCGCGGGGAAAGTCCGTTGGGCATACACACCACGTAAAGACGACTTCATGCTCCCCATCCTGCGTCGGCAGCAGCACGGTCGTATCCTGCTGACGCGCGAGCGCGCCCAACGTTGCGCGCCCGCCGCCAGATTTTCGGGACAGACGGTTCGCCCCGCTCAGACGAACGCCGAGTGCCCCGTAATCGCCCGTCCCACGATCATCGTGTTGATCTCGTTCGAGCCCTCGTAGCTGTAAATCGCCTCGGCATCTGCGAATAGCCGTGCCACGTGGTACTCGAGCAGAATGCCGTTCCCGCCGAGCGCCTCGCGCGCCAGCGCCACCGTTTCGCGGCAGCGTGCCGCGCAGAACTGCTTGGCCAGCGCCGACAACTCATCGCGTGGGCCAAGCTGGTCCTGCAGCTCCGACGCCCGCAGCGCCAGCCCGATCATCGCCGTGACGTTGCCGAGCATCTTCACCAGCATGTTCTGCACGAGCTGAAAGCCGGCGATGGGGCGACCGAACTGCGAACGTTCTCCGGCGTACTTGAGGGCGTATTCGTAGGCGCCCATCGCGCAGCCGACGCCTTGCCAGGCCGTCCCGCACCGTGCGGTGACGAGCACACGCTGTGTCGCGGCAAACGACGTCGCGTTCTGCAATCGGTCACGCTCGGCTACACGCACGTTGCGCAGGGTGATCAGACCATTGTGCACGGTGCGCTGTGCAATCTTGCCGCCCATCATCTCGGCCGAGTAGCCGTCGAGGGTCGTTCGCACGATGAAGCCCTTCACCGACTGGTCCGTTTCATCACGGGCCCAGATGATCACGATATCGCACCACGTCGAGTTGCCGATCCACTTCTTCTGCCCATTGAGCACCCAGGTATCGCCTTCGCGTCGGCAGGTCGTGGTCAGGCCACGCGCCACCCCGGATCCCACCTCGGGCTCGGTCAGCCCGAACGCGCCCACCATGTCCCACCGACGCAACGGCGGCAGCCACTCGGCCTGCTGCTCATCCGATCCGCAGAGCGCAATCGATCCCATGCACAGCCCGGCGTGCACGCCGAAGAACGTGGCCAGCGACGGATCAACACGCGCGAACTCCATACTCAGCAGGCCATCCGACACCGTCGCCGAGCCAGCGCGCGCGGGCGTGTACTTGTCGCGCAGGAGATCGAGCTCCTTCATTTTGCCCACGAGATACTCGCGCGGAAACGCTGCCTGCTCCCAATACGCGTTCGCCTGTGGCTCCCACTCTTCGCTCATGAACGTCCGGAGCTTGAGCCGTTCGGCATTCACCTGCTCGGGGATCGTGGAGAACCAGTCGTAGAAGTCGCTGGTGGTGATCGGCGCACGTGAGCGGCGGGGCGTATCGGTCATGTCGGAGGGCAAATGACGGGAAGAACAGCTCGGCGCGCATTATACTCGTTGTCGTCGCCGACAGTCGAACGCCCGTGGTGTCCGATTGGCTCCCTCATCCCCGTCCGTCGCCCCCGTGTCCATCGCCCGCCAGCTGGCAAAACTCGGCTACGGTACCCGCAAGGAGACGGAGCGCCTCCTCACCGCACGCCGCGTCACGGCGGCAGACGGTGCCGTGCTCAGAGACGGCGATCGGGTCGAACACGACGACATTCGGCTGGACGGTGCGCCGCTGGATCCTCCGCAGGGTTCGGTGATTCTGCTCAACAAGCCGGTGGGCTACGTCTGCTCGACGAATGATCGGCCGCCGCTCGTGTACGACTTACTGCCCCCGCGCTTTCCCCATCGCGATCCGATCATGGCGACCGTGGGGCGTCTCGACGCCGATACATCGGGGCTGTTGCTCCTGACCGACGACGGGGCGGTGAATCACCTGCTAACGTCTCCCAAGTCGCACGTACCCAAGACGTATGTGGCGACGCTGGCCGAGCCATTGCTCGGTGACGAAGGGGAGCGGTTTGCCAGCGGGACACTGCGCCTGCAGGGGGAGTCGACAGCGCTGCTCCCCGCCCGGTTGGAGCGGATCCACGAGCGCGAGGCCGCGCTCACCATCAGCGAAGGGCGGTACCATCAGGTGCGCCGCATGTTCGCGGCGGTGGGCAACCACGTGGTGTCGCTACGACGCACCGCGCTGGCGACACTGGAGCTAGGCACGCTGGCCGAGGGTGAGTGGCGCGTATTGGAGGCGTCGGAGGTCGCGGCGTTGGTGACCGCGGCACGCATTGCCAAGCGGAGCGGCGCGTAGCTGGCCGCACTCCGGACTCCCGCTTTACCGCGCGGGTGCGCCTTGCCCGGGGCTCGCTTCAGCGAGCAGACGCTGAATGGCCGG
>JAIXTI010000121.1 GCA_027484025.1 bacterium | reverse complement strand
GCCGCAGTGCGCCATCGTTGTCCGGTCACGCTCTCAAGCACTGCTTCGCCCCCAACAATGTGTGTCGAGAGGGTGTCGTCGATGTCCTCGACGGCGAACATGACGCGCATGTACCCCAACGAGTTCACGGGGGCTGCGAGGTGATCGGAGGCGATGGCGGGGGCATCGAAGCGCGAGAGCTCAAGCCGACCATGGCCGTCGGGGGTGCGCAGCATGGCGATTTCGACGCGCTGGCCGCGTACCCCGGTGACGCGTCCGGCCCATTCGCCTTCGATTGGCATGCGCCCTTCGAGGGTGAGGCCGAGTTCGGTGAAGAACTCAACGGCGGCATCGAGGTCTTCCACCACGATGCCGACGTTGTCCATGCGCTTTACCGTCACGGTGTCTCCTTGGCGTCTAACGCCGCGTTCTGCTGCAAAGGCTCAAATAAACTAGCTGTGAACGGAGCGGTATGAAGCACCGCGAAGTTACACAGCGTACCTCATGGCCCTTGACTGCAGCAACGATCGTTAGGCGGCACTGCCGGTGTACCCGCTTTCAAAAACCGCAAACATCGGTGGTCTGTACGCGCCGGACGTGGGCAATGACGCTGCGCCCGGTATCGGCGCTCAGCGCGATTGTATCAATGCGCGCATACGACCCTAGTCCCCACAGGCGAAGCCGATATACCCCGGGCGCAAGTCCGCGAAAGAGAAAGATACTGTCGGCCGCAGTGCGCCATCGTTGTCCGGTCACGCTCTCAAGCACTGCTTCGCCCCCAACAATGTGTGTCGAGAGGGTGTCGTACACGCGTCCTCGAAGCACGCCCGGTCCTGCGGCCGTTGTGTCGGAGCGCAGCGTAATTGGGGCACGGTCCAGTGGACAGACGCGTTCGAGCGCGAGCGGACGAGCATTTAGTGCGCACGCAATCGACAGCAGCGTCGTGCCAGCAAGAATGAGTAATCGTATCTTCTGCCGAGCGATCATGAGATCCGAGGAAGCCGTCTAACGCCTTGCGTTCTGCTGCAGCGTATCAAATAAAGTGCGGCCGGACGGGCGACGTGCGTCAGCACGGCGACCGCCTGCCGCACACCGCCTCGCGCTGTCAGCAGCAACGGTTCGTTAGCGTGCCACTAGCCGGCGCGCGGCAACGGCTTCAATCGAGCAATGTCGGCGGCTTCGGCGGAGCGCAACGCATGCCACAGGTCCCAATCCTGCTGGAGACCCAGCCAAAAGTCCGCGCTCATGCCGGTCACCTGTGCCAAGCGGAGCGCCGTATCCGGGGTGACCGCGCGCTTGGCGTGAATCACCTCGTTCAGTCGCGGGAACGACACGCCAAGCTGGACCGCGAATGCCGACTGCGAGATGCCGAGCGGTCGCAGGAACTCCTCCAACAGCATCTCACCCGGATGCGTGGGGGGGCGATGCGTGGGCAGTCGCCGCTGCACCAGCGCCGGCGGCCGTTTAGTGGTAGTCCGTGACTTCGACGTCGTCGGCATAGCCGTCCTCCCACCGGAAGCAAATCCGGAACTGATCGTTGATGCGGATACTGTGCTGGCCGCGACGCGTGCCACGCAGCGCCTCGAGTCGATTCCCTGGCGGAATTGCCAGCTCCCGCAGTTCCCGAACGCGGTTGAGCTGCGTCAGCTTCCGCGTCACGGCCGGCCACAGCGTCGCCGGACACGCACGGCGCGCGCGCCGGCTGTCGAGTCCGTTAAACAGGTCTTCCGTGGCGGCGTCGGCGAACGTACGTATCACAGTATCTATTATAACGGGTACCGTGGCAGCGTGCCAGCTAGCCTTGTCACGCTAACACGAATTAGACTGCAGGCGATCACTGCAGCCAGCGCGCTATACAGCGGACTTCTGCAGTCTAATCCACAGCGATTCGCGTCGATGCCATGGTCGGATATCATTGCCGACGCGTCGCTTACACCGCACAAACGCAATTGGGTGCCCCGATTTAGACTGCAGATATTGCAGTCTAACATTCAGTCGCGCCGAGGATCGCGCAAGCACATACAGCCATCGAGGCAGCCTGAGCGTCTGCCCCGGCTGCCTCGAATGTTTTGATTGCCTCGGATGTCTCGGATGCCGTCGTGCGGTCGGTTCCCATCGCCAGCGACCGCACGAACGCGCCAACGCCTACCGATGCATCAAATACTCCAACACATCGAAGCGCGTCACGATCCCCTGCACCACACCGTCCTTGCGCATCAGCACCGCACGGTTCGACTTCGACAACAGCTTCGCCACACTCTCCACCGGCTGGTCGCTGTCCACCGTCGGAAACGGCTGGTCCATCACGTCACCCACGCTCTTGTCGAGCGTCTTGGGGTCGGCCAATGACTGCGACGTGAGCTGACTCTCCGCCACGCTCCCCACACTCATCGCGCCGTCCATCACCGGCACCTGACTCACGTTGTGCAACGCCATGAGGCGGATGGCCTGCCGCACCGTCGCCCCCGGCGTCACGCTCACAATGGCCGGCGCGCTCGCGTCCTTGTTCCCCAGCACACTCTCGATGCTCGTGTGCGGCGAATCGAGCAGCTGATTCTCCCGCATCCACTCGTCGTTGAACACCTTGCTCAGATACCGCTCGCCGGTATCGCACAAGAAGGTCACCACCAACGCGTCCGGATCATCGAGACGACGCGCCACCGTGAGCGCGGCGTGCGCAATCATGCCGGCACTGCCGCCCACGAAAATGCCTTCTTCACGCGTGAGCCGGCGCGCCATCGAAAACGCGTCCTTGTCGCTCACGGAGATGAACTCGTCCACCATGTTCATGTCGAGCGTGGCTGGCACGCAGTCCTGCCCCACCCCTTCCACCTTGTAGGGTGCGCCGGTGGGATGGCCTTCGCCCTTCGTGCGCCACAATTCCGCCAGCACACTCCCCTGCGGGTCGGCGGCGATGATCTTGATGTTGGGGTTCTTGCTCTTGAGATAGCGCGCCACCCCCGTGATCGTGCCGCCCGTACCGGCGCCCGCCACAAAATGCGTAATGCGCCCCTCGGTCTGCTCCCACAGCTCCGGACCCGTCGTGGCCACGTGCGCCGCCGGGTTGGCCGGGTTCTCGAACTGCCCCGCCAGCACCGCGCCCGGCGTCTCGCGCACGATGCGCTTGGCCATCTGCACGTAATTCTGCGGGTGATCGTGCGCCACCGCCGTCGGCGTAATGATTACTTCGGCACCGAACGCCTTGAGCAGACGCACCTTCTCCTGGCTCATCTTGTCGGGCATCGTGAAAATGCACTTGTACCCCTTGAGCGCCGCCGCAATCGCGAGCCCGACGCCCGTGTTGCCGCTCGTCGCCTCCACGATCGTCCCGCCAGGCTTGAGCGTCCCCGCCGCCTCGTGCGCTTCGATCATGGGCATCCCGATGCGGTCCTTCACGCTGCCGCCGGGATTGAAGAAATCCGCCTTGCCATACAACGGCGTACGGATACCACGCGCCACGCGCGCCAGACGAATGAGCGGCGTCCACCCGATCGTGTCGAGGACGCTGTCATAGGGGCGGCGGTGCCGCACGTGTTCCTGCTGAGTAAGATCGACCGGGGCCGTCACGTCACTGGGGAGAGAGGTGGGCATCACCACGCCTATGCGTGTTACTGCGAAAGAGAATCACCCGCCGGCACCGTGCCTGGCGGCAAACGGAAGTGCACGGGGTACAGCAGCGCTACCGGAATGGGCGTACCACCACGACGCGCGGGACGGAAGGACAGCAACCGCGCACCCGCCAACGCCGCCGCGTCGAACTCGCTGTGACCCGACGGCTCCACGATCCGTGTACTGTCGGACACCACACGACCATCGGCATCCACGAACAGCCGCAGCGTCACATTCCCTTGCACCTGCTGCAGATACAACGACACGGGATACCGGAACGGCACCTCCGCGTTGAGCATGCGGGGACGCTCATCGGGCATCGACGACGCCGACGATCCGCCAAACCACCCCGTCCCCTGACGCACCGTCCGTGTTCGCTCGGAACAGCCGAGCACGGTGAGGGGAATCAGTAGCAACGGCACCAGCAGCTCCATCCGACCCGCACGCATGCCGGAATGTACACCGCAGACTCACCGCTGACACACCTCGCATAAGCTCGCTCGGCAGCCATCTTTCCTCATCAGCTGCCTTCCCGTTTGTCCCCTTCGCGCCACCCCATGCGATTGCCGTCCTTTGCGCTGCTGCGCCTGTCCCGCACGACCGCCCTCCGCAGTCTGCTGCTCGGCACCGTCGTGCTCAGCGGCTG
Organism: bacterium; assembly: GCA_027484025.1. Classification (GTDB taxonomy): domain Bacteria; phylum Gemmatimonadota; class Gemmatimonadetes; order Gemmatimonadales; family Gemmatimonadaceae; genus Gemmatimonas. The sequence continues at coordinate 87,082 of JAIXTI010000121.1, read as the reverse complement.
CAAGTCGTCCGACGCCAGTGCCCCGAGCGCCACGCCGACCGCCATTCGCGCGCAAACCGGGGACCAGCAAACAGCGGCCGCCGGAGCGGCACTGCCCGTATCGCTGAGTGTCCTGGTCACCGATAAGGACAACAAACCGGTCTCCGGACGCCGCGTGGACTGGGATGTTGGCGCTGGCGCGGGGAGCGTCTCGCCCGCCTCGAGCACCACCGATTCGCGCGGGCTCGCGACCACGACGTGGACCGTTGGCACGAGCGCCGGCCTCGCCCGCGTGAACGCGCAGATCAACGGCCTCAACCCCGTCGCCTTTACCGCCACCGTCCTCCCCGGACCCGCCGCCGCCCTCGTCGCCTCCCCGGATGCGGCCTTTGTGGGCGTCGGGGACACGCTGAGCGTGCGCGCGTCGCTGCGCGATCAGTTCGGCAACGAAATAGTTGGACAGGTGGTCACCTACGCATCGCTCGAGCCAGTCGCGACCGTCAGCAGCGGCGGCCTCGTCACGGCCGTAGCGCCAGGCACCGCGCGCATCGTGCTCGGGGCGTCCGGTCGCGCCGATACGGTGCCAGTGACGATCGGCGCCGCTGGCAGCGCCCCCTGCGGTCCCACCGCACCGCGCCTGCTGGCGCTGGGCGAAGTCATCAACCCGGTGGCCGGAAGCAACAACCTCAGCGCCTGCGTCGAAGCCCCCGCCGGCGCCACGACCGCGGAATACGCGCTCACACTCATTTCCACCGCCACGTCCTTCGGCAGCACCACGGTTGCCGATGTCGTCGGAATCGGCACCAACCGCCCCCTCACGGCGGCGCTCGTCGCCCCGCTCCCGGCGTCGGTCACGGTTCCCGTTGGCGCTGATCGCAACTTCAGCAATTCCCTCACCCCGGCCGAACGGTTCGAGCAGCAGCTGCGCGCGACCGAAACGCGCGAACTGACGCCGCTCGTCGACGAGGCGCGCGACTGGCTACCGGTCACGCGACAGCGGGCCTCACTGACGGCGGTGACTGTCGGCGAAGAAATCAAACTCAACGCCAACGCCAACTCCGCCTGTTCGAGTCCGGAAACACGCACCGGTCGCGTCGCGGCGGTGGGCACGCGTGCACTCGTCGTCGCCGACAAGGAAAACCCCACGGGCGGATACACCGACGCAGAATACGCGAGCATCGCGGCTACGTTCGATACCCTCGTGTTCCCCATGGACACCGCGGCGTTCGGGGCGCCGTCGAACATCTCGCAGTACGGCAAGATCATTCTGTTCTACACGCGCGCCGTGAACGCGCTCACGCCGGCCAACGCGGCGTTCACCATTGGTGGCTTCTTCTTCGCGCGCGACCTGTATCCCAAGACGGCACGCAACGGGCTCCCCGCCTGCGCCTCGTCCAACGAGCAGGAGATGTTCTACCTGCTCACCCCCGACCCCGACGGCGTGGTGAACAGCAACCGGCGCACCAAGGATGCCGTCACGCGACTCAACCTCGCCACCATCGCGCACGAGTTGCAGCATCTCATCAACGCGTCGCGACGCATTTATGTGAACAATGCGCCCAATGCCACCGAACAGGTGTGGCTCGACGAAGGGCTGTCGCACATTGCCGAAGAGCTGCTCTACTTCCGCGTGAGCAACTACACGTCGCGGCAGAACCTTGTATTGAGCGATGTGAACGGCGTGCGCGCCGAACAGTTCTCCAACTTCGCGTCGCAGAACTTCTCGCGCTATTACAACTTTCTCATCTCGCCGGAAACGAACTCGCCGTACGCGCCCAACGATTCGCTGGCGACGCGCGGCGCGATCTGGAGCTTTCTGCGCTTCGCCGCTGCGCGGCAAGGCGCCGATGGCGAGGCGACGTTCCTGCGTCAGCTCGTGAACTCCACCGCCACCGGCGTGAACAACCTGCAGCAGGTGCTGTCGGGTGGCGCCTTCGCCGACTATCTGCGCGACTGGACGATTGCCAACATCGCCGACGACTTTTCCGTCGCCACGACGCAGGGGCTGGGCGCACGGTACATCAACCCCGCGTGGAGCTTCCGCAGCGTGTATCCCGGCCTGCGCATTGGCGGTGGCAACGCACTGGGCGTGTATCCCATTGCCGCACGCTCACTCATCAGCAACACTCCCCAACGCATCACCCTCGCCGGCGGCACGAGCAGCTACATCCGCTTCAGCGTCCCGCCCGGTCAACGCGCCCTGCTCACCTTGTCGAGCAATGGCGCAATGCCGCCGAGCACCCTGCGATACGGCATCGTGCGCCTGCGCTAATCTGAGGCCTGAGAACTGATAACTGAGAACTGCGAACTCAGAACTCAGAACTCAGCTCTGGATAGGCGCGAGAACCGAGTAACGCAGAAGCGAGACGCGAGGCCCTGCGGTTGCAGTTTCCCCAACCGCAGGGCCTCGCGTCTCGCTTCTGCGTTGCTGAACTCTCACACCGATCCGGGCTGACATCTCGCCGACTGAAATCTGCCTCTCGACTCTCGCAGACTCATCCCTCTCATCTGTCAGCGGGGCTTGAGCTGAATTTCGTAGAGTTTTGGCCACAGTTTCCCTGTCACGTGAATCTTGTCCGTGTCGGGGTTGTAGGCGATGCCATTGAGCACGTCTTCCTTGCCGGTGCGATCGAGCTGCGGCAGAATGCCCGCCAGATCGATCCACCCCGTCACGTTGCCCGTCGCCGGATCGATGCGCGCGATCGAATCTTTCTGCCACACGTTGGCCCAGATCTCGCCTTTCACCCACTCCAGCTCGTTGAGCTGCGACACCTGGTTGCCACGGTCGGTTACCGTCACGGCCTTCTGTGCCGCGAACGTCTTGGGGTCGCGATAAATGAGCGTGTTGCTGCCGTTGCTCATGATGAGCGACGTGCCATCGGTGGTGAGACCCCACCCTTCGCCGTCGTACGCAAACTCACCGGTGCGCTTGAACGTCTTCCAGTCGTACGTGAAGGCCTTGCCGCTCTGCCAGGTGATCTGATACAGCGTCTCGCCCAGAATCACGATCCCCTCACCAAAGTGCGGCTCCTCGAGATCCTGCTGGCGCAGCACGCGTCCCGACGCGAGCGTCACCTCGCGAATGTTCGACTTGCCCACGGTGCCCGTGCTTTCGAAGAGGCGCCCGTCGTGCCAGAGCAATCCCTGCGTGAACGCCGCCGTATCGTGCGGATACTCCGCCACGACATCGAAGGTGTAGCCCGGCGTGCGCGGCCCCGCGGGGGCCGTCGTCGTGCTGTCGGCCGTGGCGACCGCGGGCTCTTCCCCGTCGCTGCACGCGCCAAAGGCACCGGCGGTGCCCACGAGTCCGACCGTGGAGAGCGCGATCATGGCCGCCGAGGCGCGCGTGCGGCGAAGCGAAGCGAGAAGAGACATGGACGTAGGCAACGGGTTACGTGGAGACCCACTCGCGCAGCGCTGTCAGCAGCGCCACGAGATCCTTCAACTGATGATTCGCATTGAGTCCACTCGGACTCGGCAACGCCCACAACGCACTACCGGCCAACGTCTCCGGCTGCAACCCCAACTGCGCCTTGGGCCGACCGAAGGCCGAGCGATAGGCGCCAATACCCAGAAACGCCACGACACGCGGCTGATACTGCTGCACGATGCGGGTGAGACGCTGTCCGCCCTCGATGTACTCGTCGGGCGAGAGCTCGGACGCCGCGTTGGTCGTGCGCTGCACCATGTTGGTGATGCCGTACCCCAACGCCAACAGTTCGTGCTCTTCCCACGGCTTGAGCAACCGCGGTGTGAACCCTGCCCCGTGGAGCGCCGGCCAGAAGCGATTGCCCGGTCTCCCAAAGTGGTGCCCGATGGCCGCGGTGTACAACCCGGGGTTGATGCCACAAAAGAGCACCGAGAGCCCGGGCGCCAGCAGATCGGGGACGGTTTTGTGTACGGCCGCAGCAAGCTCCGCCTTGGTCGGCTTGGGCGGGATCGTCAGCATGACATCGTCATCATGACGACGACGCACCCTGCTTGAGCGCCGCGAGCGTGGTGAGCGCTTCGAGCGGTGTCATGCTATCGGTGTCGAGCGCCGACACCGCCGCCTTGAGACGTGTGGCCGCTTCGTCAGCCGGGGCGCTCGGCGTTTCGCCAAAAAACCCGAGCTGATCGCTCTGCAGCTGATGCTTCATGCGCGGACCGCGCCGCTTGGTGCTCACCGGCGCCTGCATGCCGTCGGCGGTGAGGCGCGCTGCCATCTGCTCGCCTTCCCCTTCGAGCAACGCCAGCACTTCCTTGGCGCGCGTAATGACCGCCGGCGGCAGCCCCGCCAACCGCCCCACCTCGATGCCGTACGAACGGTCGGCACCGCCCGGAATGAGCTTGTGCAGAAAGAGCACCTGATCGCCCACTTCGCGCACCGCGACGGTGAAGTTCTTCACGCCACCCAGTTCGTTCTCGAGCTGCGTGAGTTCGTGGTAGTGCGTGGCGAAAACCGTCTTGCAGCCGATGGCATCGTGCAGATGCTCACTCACGCTCCACGCAATCGAGACACCGTCGTACGTGCTCGTCCCGCGACCGATTTCGTCGAGCAGCACCAGCGACCGACGCGTGGCCGTATGCAGAATGGCGCTCGTCTCGCTCATCTCCACCATGAAGGTGGATTGCCCGCGCACGAGATTGTCGCTCGCACCGACACGTGTGAACAGCCGGTCGACAATGGGGAGTCGTGCACGACGTGCCGGCACGTACGCACCCACCTGCGCGAGCAGTTGTATGAGCCCCACCTGACGCAGAATGGTGCTCTTACCCGCCATGTTGGGGCCGGTGAGCACGATGAGCTGTGCGTCGTCGGTGAGCAGCAGATCGTTGGGGATGAACTTCTCGCGCGCCATCATGCGCTCGACCACCGGATGACGACCGGCCACGATGTCGAGATCGTAGCCGTCGTGCAGTTCGGGGCGCACATACTGCTCGCGTTCGGCCACGTCGGCAAAGCTCGCCAACACATCGATCGTCGCCACGCGACGCGCCACCAGCTGCCAACGTGCAATCGCCGCACCCGCTTCGCGACGCAACGCTTCGAACAGCTCGCGCTCGCGCGTTTCAATACGATCGGCGGCGCTCAGGACTTTCTCCTCGTATTCCTTGAGCGCCGGTGTCACGTAGCGTTCCGCACCCGTTAGCGTCTGCCGACGCTGATAGTCATCGGGCACGAGGTGGCGGTTGGCGTTGGAGATTTCGAGGAAATATCCGAACACCTTGTTGTAGCCCACCTTGAGCGATGAAATGCCGGTGCGCGCGCGCTCCTGCTGCTGAATGGTCGCAATGGCATCCTTGCCGCCATCGCGCAGCGCGCGCAGTTCGTCGAGCTCCGCATCCACGCCGGGCGCAATCGTGTCTTCGTCGCCAATCATGAGCGGCGGCCGCGCCACGAGCATATGCGTCAGACGCGCCGCGCAATCGGCGCCGTCGTCCCAGTCGTGCAGCATCGCGCGCAATTCCCCGCCCTGCGCGCCGCCCTGGCTGGCGTGCGCCAGTACCTCCGACACCGCCTTGGCCACCTGCGGCAGTCGCGCGAGCGAGTCACCCAGCGCACGTACTTCACGTGGCGTCGCTCGCCCCGCGGCAGCTTTACTTGCCAGCCGCTCGACATCGCGCACGCCATCGAGAGCGTCGCGCAACGCCGTACGCCCCACGGCATCGCGCACGAGCACCGTGACCGCATCGAGACGGCGCTCGATGGCATCGCGCTCGAGCAACGGCGCCAGCAACCACGAGCGCAACAACCGCTGCCCCATGGGCGTGGTCGTGCGGTCGAGTACCGATAACAGCGTCCCCGCCACTTCGCCGCCGCGAAGCGACTCCACCAGCTCGAGATTGCGCCGCGTCATTTCGTCGAGCGGCATGATGCCACCGGGACGCTCGACAATGGGCCGCGCCAAATGCGGCAAGCCGCCGGGCTGCAACTCACGCAGGTAGCGCAGCAGCGCACCCGCCGCCCCAATCGCTGCACTGTCATCGGTGCCCAGACCGAAGCCTTCGAGACTGCGCACATCGAATTGCCGCGTGAGTTCATCGCCAGCCAGCTGCGCGTCGAACTCCCACCCTTCGCGTTCCGTGACGAGCGCGTTGTCCACCACCTGCACCGCGGCGTCCACTTCCGGCCACGACGCGTTGCGCACCAGCAGCAGTTCGCGGGGCGCCAATCGCGCCAACACCGCCGGCGCATCGGCTGCCGTCACCACGAACAATCGCAGTTCACCGGTAGACAGGTCGGCCGCGGCCACGCCGATCTGATCACGCGCGCCATCGCGCGCGGTGTCGCGCCCCATGGCCACCGCACACACGTAATTCGCGCGCGCACCATCGAGCAGATCGTCGGCAAACACGGCGCCCGGCGTGATCGTCTCCACCACTTCGCGCTTGACGATCCCCTTGGCGAGCTTCGGGTCTTCCACCTGCTCGCAAATGGCGACGCGGTGCCCCTGCCCCACCAATCGCCGCAGATACTCCGCGGCCGCCTTGACCGGAATACCCGCCAGCGGCACTTCGGCGGCACCACCGTTGTTGCGCGACGTCAGCGTCAGCCCGATCGCGCGCGAGGCCACCTCCGCGTCCTCGTAGAACATCTCGTAGAAGTCACCCATCCGGAAAAACAGGATCGCGTCCTGATGACGCGCCTTGATCTCCCGGTACTGCTGCATCAACGGGGTGGCACTTCCACTCACTTCGCGATCTCCGCGACGAAGCCGGTCTGTCCCTGCTTCTTCAGCTTAGCGAGCGCGGCACTCGCGGCCGCCCGCGTTTCGTAGTAGCCGGCGCGCACACGAAACGGCTTCTCCTCACCATCGACGCGCGCGTCGATGCCGCGCGACACCATGCGCTTGGCCGACGCGTCTGCTTCCGCGCGCGTATCGTACGCCGCCAACTGCACGCTGAACTTGCCGTTGCCCGCAATTGGAGCCGTTGGTTTCGCCGGCACGTCCGCCGCCGCAACCTTCGCAGGCGCCGCCGTCGCGGGCGTGGTCGCCGCCGTGGACACACGCCCCTTGAGCTCCTCCGACGCCTTCGCAATCAGCGCCTTGTCCACCGTAGCACACTGACGACCGAGTTCTTCGGCCTGCAGGCGCAGCTCCCCGTCCGGAACGCCCGTCGCGGCCGCGTCGACGAGCGTCACGCACGCACGCGGCAGATCACGCTGCGCCACGTAACTCTTGGCAATCCACAGCTGACTGCGCGCCGTGCCAGCGCCTCCGGGATACTCACGCACCACGCGCGAGAAATACGCGCGCGCTTCCACCGGATGTCCACGCAGCATTTCCAGCTCGCCAAGACGCACGAGCGCATCACTACCGCGCGGTGAGAGCGGCACTTCGATGATCAGCCGTTTCCAATCGCGTTCGGCATCACCAACCCGTTCCGCGAGCGCCGCACGCCAGAAGAGCGCTTCGCCCAGGTCGTTCGCGTTGGCCGCAGCACCTACGAGCGAGTCGAGCACGTTCCGCGCATCGGAGCCGCTGCCGTTGTCCACGAGCGCGCGCGCACGACTGATGGCGCGGTCCATCGCCGCCGACACGGCGGGAGCAGCCTGTGCCTGCGCATCACCGGCGCCGGCAATGCTCACCGCCACCAGCGCCGCGCCAATGACGACGCGTCGCATCATGCCGCCCTCCGGGTGCGCGTCGCGCACAATGCCAGCACCAACGACATCAATAATTGCTCCTCGTTCGACACGCGCGTGTCCTTGAGCGCCATGTCCGTTTCCAGTAGCAGCTGCAACGCCCGCTGACAGGCATCGGCACTCCACTGGTCCGTCACTTTCGTCCACGCCGATGCGGCTTCGCCCCACGGACGTCCGGGATACCCACCGGTTTCCTTGAGAAAGGCAAAGAACTCCTGCGGCAAGCGGTTGGTGGGAATCCCGGCATCACGGCGCGCGCGACCGAAGCTCAGCGCAAACGCCTGCGTGCTCAGCATCATCACCACCTGCACTGCATTCACCTTCGGCTGCGCCAGCACGTGCGCCACCAGGTTCGTCGCGGTAGCGGCATCGTGACGCGCCACGGCGTCGAGCAAGTCGGTTACCGTTTCACCACGGCGCACGCCGACCACCGCCGACACCGCGTCGATGTCCACCATGGGCCGCGCGACATTCGCCGCATCGTGCGCGCCCAGCACATAGCTCGCACACTTGTCGATCTCGGCGGCGAGCATATGCAAATCGTTCCCCACCGCCTGCTGCAGCAGCTGCGCCGCGTCCTCGGCGATATCCACCTGCAGCACCGTGCTCGCGTGGTGCGCAATCCACTTGCGAATGCGCTCGGGCGTAAGCGGCGCGAAGTCGAGCGACACCGATGCGTTGCACAGCGCCGTGTCGGGCTTGGTACCCGTGGGGCTGTGCAACAGCAGCAACGTGTCGGACGCTGGATTCTTGAGATAGCGGTCGAGCTGCGTGCGTGCCGCCTTCTTGAGCGTCGTCACGTCGCGCAACACGACGGCGCGGCGTTCGGCGAGCATGGGCGGGGTCGTCAGCAAACTCGCGAGCGCTTCCGCATCGAGATCGGCCGCGCGCCGCTGCTCGAGATTGAAGTCGCGTGTCCCCTCGTCGATGGCCGCGGCGAGCAGGTCACGCAGCGCGGCGTCCTTCAGGAAGTCGTCGTCCCCGTGCAGGTAATACACCGGCGCGAACTGCTGCGATTGAATCGCAGCGGTGACAACGCGGAGCGGGGAGGCTTCCTTGGCGGGAGCCGCAGTGGACTTCGGGGGCATCCCACAAAAATGGGTACTCCGGGAATACAGGGGAATGGCGTCGGCGACACCCGTTCCCCGCCCGTCGTTCAGCGCAATTCGGCGAAGCGGTATTCGGCGTTCACAAAACCCACGGGCGCATCTTCGACAACCATGGCGGCCGACCACACGGGATTCCCCGTCGACATGGCCTGCATGAGCATGGGGGTGAGGTAGGGCGCCGATGACACCGCCGCCGGCTGCGACGCGATAACCGGCTGCATGGCGAGGGTGGGAACGGCTTCGTTGTGGAACGCACGGAACGCGATCACACCCAGAACCGCGCTGGCCGCCACGGCGACGAGCGCGCGGGCAGGGCGGGGCGACGCAGAGCGCGCCATGGGGACCACACGCCCGGCGATGTCGTCCGCCATCGCGATATGTGGGCGGACTCCAGACGCCGTCATGGCCGCGCGTTCTTCGCGACATTCGGCCAGCCGAGCCCGCAGGCGCGACTGAAACTCGGCGCTCGGCTCGATGACGTTCATGCTGCGCGCCACCATGAGCGAGCGGCGCACCAGCGTGTCGTGAGCGGCGCAACAATCACAGGTGAAGACGTGATGCTGCGCCTGCGCCATCAGATCACCCGGCAGCGTGTCGTCGAGATACGCGAGGTGGTGTTTGCGAAAATGCTTGCAGTCCATCGGGTTTCGGAGTCCTGCGGAAGAGGAGCGTGCAGGGCAGCATACCCGTCCCCATTCCAGCGGTTCCGGGCGTTCTCCCTACACGCCCCCCAATAAACAGCGCGGGACGGCCCCGTAAAGGGTCGTCCCGCGCTCGCTACACCCACACTTTTCCACTCAGCCCATCGTTCGTTAGCGAACGAGTGGCGCAATGATATCGGCAAACGCCGTCCGCGCCCGGTTGAGTCGCGACTTCACGGTGCCAAGATTGACGCCCGTAATCTCCGCAATCTCTTCGTACGACTTGCCTTCCAGCTCCCGCAACACGAACACCTCGCGGTGATGCGCCGGTAGTTGGCCTACGGACTGTTCCACCATCTCCCGCAGATGACGCTTGCGGAACAGGTCGTCCGGGCGGGTGTTGAGGTCCTCGAACTGGAGCGGACGCTCCTCGTCTTCGAACTTCGCCTTGATCGTCTGGAAGAGCACCAGCGGGTTCCGCGAGCGGTTGCGGAGCTCGTTCTTGGCCAGATTCGACGCGATCGTGTAGATCCAGGTCGAAAACTTCTTCGACCGGTCGAAGCGCCCAATGTGGCGGTACACGCGGATGAACACTTCCTGCACCAGATCTTCGGCGCGGTCGCGATCACCAATGGTGCGGTACACGAAGTTGAGAAGCCGGCCCTGATACCGGTCGACAAGCTCCTCGAACGCCCGCTCCTCTCCGCCGAGGAACGCCGACACCACGTCTCCATCCTCGAGCGACCGCAGGTGCTCCCGCACCGGCACCGCAGAGGTGGTGTGGGATGTCAGTTTCGTACGAGCCAGTTCGGCCATGGGTCGAGCCCTCCTTCCTGGTGACGCGAGTCTGGGACTCGCGGTGCGACAACCAGATCGCCGGACGACCCGGTAGACCATGTTGCCGCACACTTAGGGGTATTGCACGGGGCATGCCGGAGGGAACCAAATGGAACCTCTCTGGCCAACATCTTACAGAACAAGCACTTAGCCGTCTGTGCCCCGCATCACCCTGTCACGTGTCGCCGTTTGAACGTCCTTTTTCCGAGCATGCTTGTCCGGAATAGTGGACACCGGCTGACACAAAGGCGCTCACTTCATGCGAAATGCTGCCGTGTAGAGCAGGGCTAACGCCGTTTTGGCGTCCTGAATGGCCCCGTCCTTGATCATGGCGAGTGCCACCGAAAGCCGAGTGGGCACCAATTCCATGAATTCGTCCGCTTCCCGCTGCGCCTCGCCGGCAACCAGACCACTCGCCACGAACAGGTGAATGGTCTCGTCGGTAAAGCCCGGCGTCGTGAACATGGTGAACAGCTGTTCGACACGCGCAGCGGTGTATCCGGTTTCCTCGTGCAATTCACGCCGCGCGCATTCCGCTGGCGTTTCCCCCGGGTCCAATCGACCTGCCGGGATTTCGTACAAATACCCCTCGGCCGCATAGCGGTACTGCCTGATGAGCAGCACCTCGGGGTCGTCCTGCATGTCACCCAGCAGCGGCACCACCGCACTCGCCCCGGGATGACGGATCATCTCCAGCTTCCCGATCGAGCCATCCGGGAAGCGCACCTCGTCGAGATCCACGGAAATGATCCGTCCGTGGTAGACGCGCTCCCCTCCCACCTTGCCTGTGTTGCTCACGTGCGTGTCTTCGAGGCCTTCTTTGAGGTTTTCTTCGTCGCCTTCTTGGCCGCCTTCTTCACCACCTTCTTGGCGGCCGACTTCCGCACCGGCTTCCGGGGCCGCTTCACATCGTTCCCCGCGAGCCACTCGCGGATGGTCGGACGGAGGTACACCGGAATGCGCAGAATTGTCCCGCGGCACTTCTTCGATCCGCACCGGCAGGCGTAGTAGCGCACATCGTCCGGCTCGTACTCGTCCTGCCATTCGAACCGGTAATCGTACGCCAGCTCGGTTTCCGGCTTGATCGGCTTGATGGCCTTGATGTAAATGTGGCCATCCTCGATTTCCGTTTCGCAGTTCGGCTCGCACGAGTGATTGATGAATCGTGCGTCGTTGCCACCGAAGCGCGCGTCCAGCACCGTGTCGTCGTCGAGCACGAAGAGAAACGTGTGGTGACGTCCTTCGCTGTCGTCGTAGCGACGGTCCGCTTCTTCGTGGGTGATGCGCTGTCCCCAGTACTCATCCACGATCTGCCCGGTGCGGATGGGCTTCACGGCAAAGGCCCCACGCCCCTGGATCTTCGAGCGGCGCACCTCGTACAGCGTCGACTTGGGCGGCTTCACCAGCGCCGGCTTTTTGGGGGCCTTCTTCGCAACGGGCTTCGTCGTGGATTTCTTGGCAGGCGTCACGTCGGGGCGGTGGACAGGGAGAGGGGGAAGCAGCGAAAGACAGCGAACGGTACCACGGCGCGCGGTCAGACCGCGTCGGCGTGATCCTCGTCGAGGGGATCATACACCGTAATGGGCCCGAGCCCCAGTGCATCGACCGATTCGCGGATCGCCTCGGCGTCGCCCACCACCACCACCTGCAACCGCGCGGGATCGAGATGCGTGCGCGCCACCCGCAAGACATCCTCGGCGGTGACAGCGGCAATGCGCTCTCTGTACGTGTCGAAGTAATTGCTGGGGAGGCGGAAGATCTCCACGTTCGCCAATCCACCGGCTACCTCGGCCGTCGTCTCGAAGCGAATGGGGAAGACGCCCACGAGATACGACACCGCAAGCGACAGCTCGGCGTCCGATACCGGTGTTTCGCGAATGCGCGTGAACTCGTGCACGATTTCGTGCAGCGCCTTGGCGGTCACGGCGGTTTCGACCGCGGTGCTCACCTCGAACGGGCTTGCCGCGCGACGCCAGTCGAACGCGGAGTGCGCGCCGTACGTGTAGGCGTGCTCTTCGCGCAGATTGAGGTTGAGCCGCGACGAAAAGAGTCCGCCCAGAATCGCGTTCATCACCACGACCGGGAAGTAGTCGGGGTGAAAGCGCGGAATGGCCACGTGCCCCACACGCACTTCCGACTGCGGCGCATCGGCCTTGTGCACGAGATGCACACGCGGCTCGAGATGACGCTGTGCGGCCGGCGGTTCGGTCACCGGCGGTGCCTTGCCGCTCCAGTCACCAAAGTGCGCGCTCGCAATGCGCACCGCCTGATCCACATCGATATCGCCCACGAGCATCAGCGCCGTGGAGTCGGGCCGATAGTACGTCTCGTGATGCGACACGACGACATCGCGCGACAACCGCTCGATGCTGCGTTCGTCGCCGCCGGCGAGACGCGCAAAGCGCGACGTCGGCTCGTAGAGCAGGCGGGAAAAGAAGACGTCGGACAACCCGCGCGGCTCCGCACGCAATTGCGCGAGATCGGCGCGACGTTCTGCGCGCAACCGCTCGAGTTCGTGCTCGGGGAAGGCGGGAAAGCGCAGCACTTCGGCCAGCACCGCCATCGCATCTTCCACCCGCGACGACAGCGCGGTGAGCTGCACGATGGCCGAATCCCAATCAGCGCCGGTGTCGAGCGTGGTGCCGAGCATTTCGAGACGCGTGCTGAGCTCGAGCGCGTTCATGGAACGCGTGCCTTCACTCAAGCCACGCGTTACCAGCTGCGCCAACCCTTCGAAGTCACGCGGATCACGCGTCGCACCCGCTTCGACCACCGCGAGCGTGGTAACGACGGGATAGGCCGGCACGCGCGCCACCATGATGCGCAGACCGTTGGACAGAATGCGCGTTTCGAAGTGCGGGAAGCGATACGGGCGCGGCTCACCGGCGCCAGGGCGCGGCATCGCCGGCGGTGTTTCGAGCGTCGTGCTCATGCCATCGCCTCCGCGAGTTCCGTCGATGCTTCGGCCGGCGGCTCCTCGGCGGGCACGAACACCAGCAACACGCGATTGTCGGCGCCAAGCCGTTCGCGTGCCAGGCGTGACACATCGGCGGCGGTCGTGGCCTGATAGCGCGCCACCTGCGTGTTGATCAACGTCGGGTCACCAAAATAGGTCGCAAAGCGTGACAGCTGGTCGGCGCGTTCGGCGGCCGACTGCATGCTCATCACGAAACTCGTTTCAATGAGCGCGCGGGCACGCGTCACTTCGTCTTCGGTCACGCCGTTGGCCGAGATATCGTCGAGCTCCGCGAGCACGGCGGCTTCGAGCTGCTCCACGCTCACACCAGGGTGCGCCGTGGCGTCGACCACGAGCAGGTCGCTCCCCTTGGCCAGGTCGTACGTGAACGCGCTCGCCTGCGACGCGATACGCTGACGGCGCACCAGCGACTGCTCGAGACGGCAACCCGTGCGCAATCCCAGCACCGCGGCGGCCAGACTGGCGGCATAGTAGCCGTCACTGCCAAACACCGGGGTGCGGCAGCTCACAAAGACCCGCGGGAGCGCGACGGCGTCGGGTACCACTTCCCGTCGCGAGTTTCCCGTGGTGGGAGGCACCGTCATATCGCGCAGCGGCGGACGATCACTGCCGCGCGGAATGCCGCCGTAGTACTCCTCGATGAGGCGCATCGCCTCCGTTCGGTCAAAATCACCGGCCACCGTGAGTACGGCGTTGTCCGGTGTGTAGTACGTGCGGAAAAAGTCGGCCACATCTTCCAGCGACGCGTCGGTCAGATGCTCCATCGATCCAATCAGCGAGTGATTGAACGGATGCTCCTCCGGAAACGCGAGAGCCGGGAGACGCTCCCACCACGTGCCGTACGGCTGGTTGTCCACCGACCAGCGACGTTCGTTCTTCACGACATCGCGTTGCGTGTCCAGCTTGTGTTGCGTCATCGCCGGGAGCATGCGCCCCATGCGATCCGCTTCGAGCCAGAGCGCCAGCGCCAGCTGATGTGACGGCAGCGTTTCGTAGTAGTTGGTCCGGTCGAGCCACGTGGACCCGTTCAGCGTGCCCCCGGCTCGTTGCACCAGCTCGAAGTGTTCGTTGGCTTCAACGTTGGCCGACCCCTGAAAGAGCATATGCTCGAACAGGTGGGCAAAACCGGTACGATCGAGTCGCTCGTTCGCCGAGCCGACGTGGTACCATAAATTCACCGCAACGATGGGAGCCGTGTGGTCCTCAGAGAACACCACGTGCAAGCCATTCGGGAGGTGGTAGCTCTCGACGGGGATGTGCATCAGTCAATATTCAGGTGTGTACCAGAAACCCGAAACCCCGGGCGGCCGCATTCGCCGCTTCTCCGCGTGTTCTCTTTGTCACGACGTGCCCTGAGCTCTCCATTTATGTCTACCCGGTCCTATTGCCTTCGGCTGTGCACGTCACTTGCCGCGCTGTTGCTGGCAGCGTGTGGTGACGACCCGCAGATCCCCACAGCGGCCGTGCCCGTGTCGACCGAGGCGTTGAGCGCGCGCGTGGGCGTGGTACTGCAGAACGTGCCCACCGTGCGCATTACCGACCAGAAGGGGAAGAACATCAAGGGGCTGCTAGTCCGGTGGCGCGTCACCAGCGGCGGCGGGCGCGTCGTGAACGACACTGCTCGTACCGATGGCAGTGGTGTGGCCACGTCGGGCGGGTGGTTTCTGGGCACCTCAGCCGGAACGCAGTTGCTGCAAGCCAGCGCCGACGGCATCGGTCCGGTGACCTTCTCGGCGCAGGCGACCCCCGGGCCGCTCACCAGCCTGCTCGTGCGCGGCAATACCGCCGTCAGTGCGCCGGTCGCCACACCGCTGAATGTCCTCCCGGTCGTGCGCGCCGAAGACCAGTACGGCAACGGAATTCCCGGGCTTCCGGTCACCTTTGCCGTGGTTCAGGGCAATGGCAGCATCACCGGGGCGTCGCAGGTCACGAATGCCGATGGAAACGCCAGTCCGGGGTCGTGGACGATCGGCACCATTGCCGGGCTGCAGCGCCTCAACGCCACCGCCATCGACGCCGGCGTGGGGACATCGGCGAGCGTGAGCCTCAACGTCACGGCCCTGCCCGGGCCGGCGGTGTCGCTCGTCAAGCTCGCCGGCGACAATCAGCGCGGCAGCTTCAACGCTGCCGTCGGAGTACCCCCTGGCGTGCGCGTCGTCGATCAGTTCGGCAACGGGGTGGGCAATGTGGTCGTCACGTTCACGCCCGGCGCGAACTCCGGCGTCGTGCAAGGCGGCACGACGTCCTCCGATCCCGCCAACGGCTCTGCCTTCGTTGGGGCGTGGACGCTCGGCACGGCCGAAACACAAACGCTCATCGCGACGTCAGCGGCATTGCCGAACGTCTCGCAAACCTTCACGGCAACGGCGTCGGCCAGTCAATTCGACATCGACGTGCGATTCATTGGCGCCACACCGAGCCCCGCCATTCGTCAGGCGTTCCAAACCGCCATCGCGAAATGGCGCACCGTGATCGTTGGTGATCTGCACCGCACGTCGACCAATCATCCCGCTGGGCTGTGTGAAGATTGGGTGCCCGCGATCAACGAAATCATCAACGACATCGTGATCTTTGCCCGCGTCGACAGCATCGATGGTGCCGGCGGCGCCAACGGCAACATCCTGGGGCAGGCGGGCCCATGCTTCGCCAACGTGAACACCCGTCTCACGTCGTACGGGATCATGGAATTCGACAGTGCCGACGTGAGGGGCCTCGTGGCCGATGGCTCCATTACCGACGTCATCATTCACGAAATGGGACACGTGCTCGGCATCGGAACGCTCTGGAATTTCCAGCGTGGTTTCCTCATCGGCTCCGGCGGCAGTGATCCGTACTTCATCGGCGCGGGCGCGCGCACGCAGTTCTCCGCGCTCAACACCGTCACGTACTCGGGAAACCCGGTGCCCGTCGAGAACACGGGTGGTCAAGGGACGCGAGACGGACACTGGCGTGAGAGCATTCTCGGCAACGAACTCATGACCGGCTTCCTCAATCGCGGCAGCAATCCGCTCAGCCGGATCTCCGTGGGTTCACTCGCCGACCTCGGTTATGTCGTGAACGTCGCCGCTGCCGACGGTTATTCGTTCCGGGCCGCGCTGTACAGCTTCCCGTTCAACGTGGGCACGAACGGGCGCGCGATGCACAACGACATCAGACCGATGCCGCAGTACAGAACAGACGCGGGCGGACGGATGAGGCGCGTGGGCGGCTCGTTGTAACGGCGGTCGGGGGTTGGGGTCTTTATCGCGCCGTTCACTGGCGGCGAATCGAGCCCTCAGGGGGAAGCACGTAAGGAGAAAGGGTGAAGCACGGGGCGATCCTCCACAAACCACCACCGCAGTTTGTGGTTCAGTGGATGGCCCGGTGCTTTTCCCTTTCTCCTTACGTTCTTCCCCCTGAGGGCTCAATTCGTCGCCCGTTAACCGCCGGACCAAACACTCCGCAGTTGAACGTGACCCAACAGCCCGCCCCGTAACACCTCTCCCGGCACACTTCGTTCATTGTGCGTATCTCGGCCTGCGTGATCACCATCACGCAGGCTGTTTGTCGTTGCGGAACCGCGCACTGAACGTCGCGTATGCAGGGGCACGGCGACGAGGCCGCAGTTCGTTGTTTCGCTGTCATCATGGTCCATGACTCGACATCGCCGGTGGTTCGCAGGTCCCGCTGTTCGCTCGATCTCGGCATTCACCTGGAGTCTCGCGC
The DNA here is from genome assembly GCA_027484025.1 of bacterium. Taxonomy (GTDB): domain Bacteria; phylum Gemmatimonadota; class Gemmatimonadetes; order Gemmatimonadales; family Gemmatimonadaceae; genus Gemmatimonas. The sequence continues at coordinate 70,204 of JAIXTI010000121.1, read as the reverse complement.
TGCTCTCCGCGTGCGGTGACGCACCCGCACCGTCGGGTCCGGTCAGCGCCACGGTGCCACCGCCGGTCGCGCCGGTGCCTTCGACATCGACGTACGACATGCAGCTGCGCTTTGTCGGCAACGGCGCCACGCCACGCATGCGTGAGGCGTTCAGCAAGGGCGTCGCGCGGTGGCGCGAAATCATCACCGCCGACGTCGGCACCACCCGCCTCGATGCGCCGGCGGCCGATTGCCAGGAGTGGATACCTGCGGTCGCGGAGTCGGTGAACGATCTGCTCGTGTTCGTGCGCGTGACGAGCATCGATGGGCCCGGCAAGACCGTGGCCAAAGCGAGCCCCTGTTTCGTGAACTCCGAGACGAAGCTCCCCATCATGGGCTTCTTCGAAATCGATGCGGACGACATGAGTGCGTTGGAAGAGCACGGCACGCTCGATGATGTCGTGCTGCACGAACTCGGTCACGTGCTCGGTATCGGCACCCTCTGGAACTACAAGCGCACGCTGCTGGTCGGCGCCGGCACCGACAACCCGTACTTCACGGGAAGTGGCGCGCGCGCGGCGTTTGGAGCCGCCGGCGGCACGCTGTTTCCTGGCGACATCGTACCCGTGGAAAACACGGGCGCACAAGGCACACGCGACGTCCATTGGCGTGCCACGGTCTTCGGCGCAGAACTCATGCAGGGTTTCGCCGTTCCCGGTGGCATGCCGTTGAGCCGCGTGACCGTCGCCTCACTCGCCGACTTGGGCTACAAAGTGAACGTGGCGAAGGCCGGCGCGTTTTCGTTTGCGGCGGCGCTTCGCATCGGCGCTTCGAGCGGCGAACGCGTGGCACTTGGCGACGACATCGCGCAGGCACCGCTCATCGAGGTCGATGCGCGCGGTGTTCACCGGCTCGTACCGCCGCCGCTGCAGTAGCCCGCGCGATACGCGCCGGCGACGCACTCACCCGTCGACTTTCCGCCCCGTCATTTTCAACCAGAGCATGAGCGCAAGGTCGGTCGGCAACGCCACCGACTCGCGCAACATGTATTCGAGCACCGCGCGGTTGGCGGAAATGGGGCTCGTGCGCGTGGGCGACGGGAGCGGCGTGAGGCCGTTCAACCGCGCGAGCACTTCGAGGCGCAGCATGTGAAACGGATCGCTCACCAGCAACACGCGCGGCTTGATGGCGGCGGCGCTGTCGGCCCGTCCGGATAACGAATCGCGACGGGCGACGAGCAGCTGGGCGGCGCCGCGAATGGAGGCCAGTGACGTGCGGCCCGCCGGCTCGAGCAACATGGCTTCGTTGGGAATACCGCGCCGCACGAGATAGCGCCGGCCGGCGGCCGCTTCGCTGATGAGATCACCAGGGCGCCGGCCACCGGTCAGCACCACGTGAGTTGCCCGCTCGGCCTTGAACAGCCCCAGCGCGTGATCGAGCCGCGACTTGAGCACTGGCGACGGGCGGCCGCCGTACTGGGCCGCGCCAAGGACCACGATTGCGTCCGCTTTCTCCGTGGAGCTACGGCGCGACCAGCCTGCAATACACAGCAGACTGACCAGCCATCCGGCTCCCAACACCACCAGGGCGCGGGAGAGGAAGCGGACGAGACGGGGGCGGGGGATCTTGGGAGCCGAACGAGCCATGACTCCGCCAAACTACGCCAACGCGCCCCCTAACGGCACCACAAAACCCCCGACTTTTGACGGTCAGACCGGAACGACGGTCCCAGGGGCCGGGATTTCCGTCCGGAAGCCGTCGTGGCGGAGCTGCTCGGCGAACGCGTCCTGCGCGGCATGTTCGCCGTGCACCAGATACACCGTTGGCGTACCGCGCCCGTTGCGTTCGCCATGTCGTCGCACATCACGCAACCACGACAGCAGTCCGGTGCGATCGGCATGCGCACTGTAGCCGTTCAACACTTCGACTTCCGCCGCGAGCGGTACCTCGTCGCCAAAAATGCGCAGCGTCGGTCGCTGCTCGACAATGCGACGCCCCAGCGTGTGTTCGGCTTGAAAGCCCACAATGAGGATCGTATTGCGCGGATCGCTGGCTCCGTAGTGCAGGTGATGCAGAATGCGCCCCGACTCCGCCATCCCCGACGCCGCAATGATGATCATGGGGCCGTGCATGCTGTTCAGGCGTTTCGACTCACTCACGTCGCGCGTGAACGACACCATGGGAAAGTCGAACAGGTTGGGCGAACGACGCACGAGCTCTTCGTTCTGGTCGTACGCCTCGGGGTGCATCGCAAACACCGCGGTGGCATTCGTGGCCAGCGGGGAATCGATGTAAATGGGAATCTCGGGAATCTTTCCGTCGCGACGCAGCGCGTGCAAATCGTACACGAGCTCCTGCGTGCGTCCCACCGCGAAGGCCGGAATGAGAATACGCCCGCCGCGCGCGGCGGTATCGCGCACCACCTGCGCCAACTGATCACGCGCGCCATCGACCGATTCGTGATCGCGGTTGCCGTAGGTGCTTTCGCAGATGATCACATCGGCGCCGTCTTCGGGCGGGGCGGGGTCGCGAATGATGGGCAGTCCCGCGCGACCAATGTCACCGGAGAAAATGACGCGCTTGAGGCGCTCGCCCTCGCGCAGCTCGACCACCACCGACGCGCTCCCCAGAATGTGCCCCGCCTCGGTAAAGCGCGCGCGCACGCCATCGGTCACGTCGAACCACTTGTTGTACGGCATGCCCACCATGCACTCCTGCGTGCGCGTGGCGTCTTCCATGCGGTACAGCGGCTCGATGACTTCATCGCGATGACGCGCCAGATACTCGGCGTCCTTCTCCTGAATGTGCGCGCTGTCGGCGAGCATGATGGCACACAGGTCGCGCGTGGCCGCGGTGGCCCAGATGGTGCCCTTGTACCCCTGCGCGACGAGGTAGGGGAGGCGGCCGGCGTGGTCGATGTGCGCGTGACTCAGAATGACCGCGTCGATGTCGTCGATCGGCACCGGCAGCCGTTTGTTCTTTTCGCGCGACTCGCTGCGCTTCCCCTGAAACATGCCGCAGTCGAGCAGCACCGTGCGCTGATGGGTGCCGCTGCCGACGCGGAGAATGTGACAGGAACCGGTGACTTCCTGTGCGGCGCCGAAGAATTCGATCTGCATCCGTTCAATCAAGCGGGTCGGTCGTTGGAGCACCAACCCGGCTGCTCATCGTGTCGCAGAGCTTCACGACCTCACGGTCGGCCAGGGCATAGTGCACGAACAGTCCGGTCTTCCGGCGCCGCACGAAACCGTGCGCGTGGAGCACCTGGAGGTGCTTCGACACGTTCGCCTGTCCGAATCCGGTGGTTTCCACCAGCTCGTTCACCGTGCGCTCGCCACGCATGAGCGCACGCAACAAATGCAGGCGCGCCGGTTCGGAGAGCGCCTTGAATCGTTCAGCCACAACCGGAATCACATCGTCGGACAGGGTTTTCCGACCCATCACTGCCTCGGGGGCACAGCCTTTCCATTAAGTGCACCGGCGTCGGTGCTTAGCGCGTGACAGACGCGACCATATCGGGAATGTACATGACGGCGGCGTCACAAGTAAGCAACCCGCGGCGGTCCCCAGATGCGATTTGCCTAGGCAACTGAGGCCGGATGGACCGGGAATTGCCCCTCTGGGGGCTCTCAACCTTACTCCACGAGGCCCGCAATGGCGGAGATCAACATCAAGCGAAAGGAAAAGAACGTCTGGCCCTGGTTGCTGGCCGGCATTCTGCTTCTTGGTCTGCTCTGGTTCCTCTTGGCGAGGAACGATACCGACACGATGACGGCTTCAGGGGCCGACAGCACGGCGGTCCGCGACTCCAGTGCCGCAGCCGGGACGCTCGCGCCGCCTGACAGCGGCATGCGACAGGACACGCTTCGAGATACCTCGTCAGTCCCTCGCTGACCCACGCCTTACCATCGCCCTCGGTTCAGGGCAGGAGTGCACCGCATGCAGCAAGAGAATCCCTACTCGGATCGCGATGACGACACCGAGCGCCCGCAGAAGACGTCTGGGAAGGAGCGCGACGTCACGCCACGTCTGGTCCACCTCGATGACATGAGTGACCTGCAGGTGGCCGATGGTGATCCCGACATCCGCGGCTGGGATGTACGGACCGCCGACGGTGAAAAGATCGGCACCGTCAAAGACCTCGTCGTCGACACCGGTCTCATGAAAGTCCGTTACTTCGAAGCACAGATCGACAAGGACGCCCTCAACGCCAGCGACGATCGCCATGTGCTCATTCCCATCGGCTCCGCGAGACTGGACGACGAAGAGGATGATGTGTACCTGAGCTCGTCGATCGTCGATCCACGGACGTTACCGGCGTACGATCGCAAGACGCTGTCGCGGGAATACGAAGTGTCGCTGCGCGAGCGGTTCCCGGGAAACAGTGGCACGAATCCCGCACTGATGCCACAGCAGTCACTCGCTGATCGCAGCAGCAACGATGACGATTTCTATCGCAGCGAGCTGTACGATGATGCCACGTTCTTCGGAACACGACGCCGTGGACGCGAGACGGCCAATTACATCGGTCCCATCACCGACGATCCCATGCGTCGGCGGAACGAAGCGCCGTAGCGAAGCGAAGCATTGATGTAGCTCGACAATGATGATGCGAAAACACACCCTCGGGTGTGCACGAGCGGCGGTATGTCCGGTGCGGAGGGGTGCCGGATGTGCCGTCGTTTCGTGTGCCATGACTGGTCCGCATCATCACGGCGTGCGTACATGGACAGCGCACGAACCACCAGTGTGACGCGGCATGCATACGCCCGGCGTATGTGATGCATAATTGATGCGATGCTCGCGGACGCTCAACGCTGGAGTCATGGCACTCGCCTTGCCCTGCTTCTTCTCATTCCGCCGGACGCTCTCGTGACGACTCGCATTGCCGATGTGATCAGCGCGCGGCCCATCATTGTCCACAGCCATCTGCGCTGGGACTTCGAGTGGCAGCGCCCACAGCAGCTGTGCTCACGTTTTGCGCACTCGCGCGACGTGCTCTACGTCGAAGCGCCCCAGTTTCTCGACGACGTGGTCAAAGCGGTCGTCGATCGTTCGGAACCACATCCCAACGTTCACCGCATCATCCCACGGTTGCCGTCGGCGTATCGCGACAGCGAATCCGCGACGCTCACCACGGTGCGTGCGTTGCTGCTCGATCTCGTCGGTGCCACGGGCGAGCTGCCGCACCGCTTCGACACCCCCATTCAGTGGTTCTTCACGCCCATGCCGGCGCCCACCATGCTCGGCGCGTTCGGTGAAGGCGCTGTCGTGTACGATTGCATGGACGACGTGGTACCGCCCCGCTCTGCGCCGGTGGAACGTGCGCCGCGCGAGCGCTATCTGCTCGCCCGTGCCGATGTCGTTTTTTCCAGCAGCCGTGTGTTGGCCGATGCCTCGTGGGACAACATCACGAGCGAAATGACGATGCTCATGGAAGAAGCGGTCTCCAAGCGGCGCTATCAGGGAGCGTTCTAGAACACGCCGCGCGAGTCCGGAGACAGCGCTCAGAGCTCGCGCGTCGTCTCACCGTTCCGCAAATCGCGGCGCGCCAGGAGCTTCTGCAACGACTGACGATGCAGACCAAGCGCACGGGCCGTGCGGGCAATGTTGCCGCCGTTGCGCGCCAACGCCGCGCCGAGGAACGCCCGGTCGAATTCGCGCAGCGCCCGTTCGCGCGCTTCCACGAACGGCAGGTCGGCGGACTGCTCCATCATCGACGTCGGCACCGACAAACTGGGCGACGCGGTGGTGAGGTTTGCCGGGAGGTCGCACGCGTCGATCTCGGCGCCGTCACACATGACCAACGCACCCTCGATCACGTTGCGCAGCTCGCGCACGTTCCCCGGCCAGTCGTACTGCATGAGGATGTCGCGGGCATCGTCACTCAAGGCACGCGCCGGCAAACTGTGACGCTCGGCGAACAGCTGCAGGAAATGACTCGTCAGCAGCGGAATGTCCGACTTGCGTTCACGCAGTGGCGGCAGCGCCAGTGTAATCACCTTGAGCCGATAGAGCAGGTCCTCGCGGAATCGACCGTCGAGCACCATGGCGTCCAATGGACGGTTCGTCGCCGCAATCACGCGCACATCCACGTGTGACGACTTCGTTCCTCCCACGCGCATGACTTCACCGCTTTCCACGGCACGCAGCACCTTGGCTTGCGCCAATGGACCCAGATCACCGATTTCGTCGAGAAAGAGGGTACCGCCATGGGCCGCTTCGAACAGGCCGCCGCGATCCTTCACGGCGCCCGTGAACGCGCCACGTGTGTGACCGAACAGCTCGCTCTCCACGAGCTCCGACGGCAACGCCGAGCAGTTGAGGGCGATGAACGGCTTGTTGCGCCGTGCGCTTTCGTCGTGCAGCGCGCGCGCCACCAGTTCCTTTCCCGTGCCGCTCTCGCCGGTGACCAGTACGGTCACCCCCGTACGGCCCACCCGCGAGATCATCCGGAAGACATCACGCATCACCGACGTGGTGCCGTACATGCCACGGTAGTCGGGCGCTTCGTATGCTCCGCTCGTCGGCGTCACGACATGCTCACGAACCGTGTGCATGTTGTCAGCGCGGCGCAGGAAGGCTACCGCTTCGTCGGCGTCGATGGGCTGCGTGAGGTAGTCCGACGCGCCGCGCTCGAACGCCAGGAGCGGCGCCTGCGACATTCCCGGCGCGGCCATGAGCGCAGTCATGACGGTGGGATGCTTCTCGCGCACCGATTCAAGGAGCGCGTAACCACTCTCGTCAGGCAACAACTGATCGCTGATCAGCAGGTTCACTTCGGCGCGACCGATCATCTCGACCACACCGGCCGGCGACGACGCGCTCAAGACCTCTCGCCCTTCGCGCTCGAAGACCTCTCGCAGTGCCACGCACGCCTGCACGTTGGAAGACACGACCAGGATGCGCAGCAGGGCGGGGCGCGGCGTGGAGGTGGTCACCTGCCCCTCAGAGGCAATGCGCAGGTGCCGATCGCGGCCGCTAGGGACGCGCGTGGTGAGTGACGCGCCGCGGGCCAATGGGAAGGCGGACGGAACCTCAGTGTTGTATAGAGCGACGTTGCTCATATCCGGACCTGAAAGGACGCCGGTGACTACCGGCCTCGTGAGGGGTGCGCTGCATCACCACGGGCAAAAACAAAAAAGACGCGAGACCGCACTCTTGTGAGCGGGTTTCGCGCCTTCGACTGACCGGGACCGATGTCCCGTCCGTCAAGGTTGGATCGTTCGAGCGATCCGTTTTTTTGTGCCGTCAGTACTGGTCCAGCGTTTCAGCGAATGCTGAAATTCCCTAGGCGGTCGTGCTCGGCCCCTGCACAGAAGGGACGTGAGCACTGCAACTAGACAATGGGAGTATCGTGGATACTGTCACGCTTGGCAAGAGTCAGAACTTCCCATCGTGTACCGTAGCGCACAAAATGTGGATGCTTTGTGCAAAAGACGCACCGATTGCTGCGCCGTCAGTGCTGCGGCTCACACATGCTTCAGCACCAGTTCCAGCTTGTGGCGCAAATCGCCCAGCGTTTTCGACTTGAACGCCCCCTTGGTTTCCTCCAACACACTGATTGTTTCTTCCAGCGCCGCTTGCAGCTGAGCACCACGCGGACAATTGATCAGCTGGCAGGCGTGCACGTCGGGGGTCGTTTGGCCAGCCAGCGCACGGCCGAGCTGTTCGAGGTCGGTGAGCGAGCCCATCACGTTGCGCAGCGTCAGCGCGAGAAAGGAGTCCACGCCATTTCGCGCGTCACCCGTTGGGGCGATCGGAAGCGTGCCCGGTGCCGGTGGTGGCTCCAATTGCAGACGGTATTCGCGCAGTCGCGTTTCCGCCGTCTGCATGGCACGGTACGACCGGAATCGTGCGACCGCGCTCGACACCCGCTTGAGCAGCTCGGGGAAGTGCACCGGCTTCACCAGGTACGCCGCGACCGGCAGCTCGATGGACGCCACTGCCGAACGGACCGATGGAAACCCCGTAATGATGATGATGGGCAGCCCGCCGCTGAGATGCGCAACCTGCTGCACGAGATCGAGATCGGCATTGCCCGGCATCTCGAGGTCGGTAATGAGCAGGTCGTACGGATTGGCGGTGATGGCCTGAAGCGCGCCCTCGGCCTCCTCGACCGTGTCCACCGTGAACCCTTCACGTCGCAGCAACTCGGCGGTTGACGTGAGATAGGTGGGTTCGTCATCAGCGATCAGTATTCGGCCGCGACTCATCGCAATACTCCGGTATCCAGGGGGGTCATCGGTAAACGCACTTCGAACTCCGTTCCACCGGTCTCACGGTCATGCACCGTGATCCGGCCACCCACAGCCAACACCGACTGTCGCACCAGCGCGAGGCCAATGCCCATGCCGCCGGTCTTCATCGTGCGGTCTTTCGTGCTGAAGAACGGATCGAAGATCCGTTCGCGAATGGCGGCGGGAATACCCGGGCCGTCATCCGAGACACGCAACACACAGTCGTCGTTTTCCCGCACCGCGCTCACCGTTACCGTCCCACCGGGAGGCGACACATCCATGGCATTCTGCACCAGGTTGTACAACGTCTGACGCAGCAACGCGTCAGGCACCGGCACCATGGATGGCGCCTGCGCCATGTTGGCCACAATGCGCACGTTGCGGTTGCGATTCACCTGCTCCAGAAAGCTCACCGCATCACTCACCGCCAGAATCACGCTCGATTCCGCCACCGTACTCTGATCGGGACGATACGTCTCGTACAATTGACGCGTCACCGCCGCGATTCGTGAGATCTCGCGTTCGATGGCGCCCACAAACCGGTAGTGCGGATGGTCGGTCGGTATCGCCCCGCGAATGAGCAGGAACGAGTTCTGAATGCCCGCCAGCGGATTGTTGATCTCATGCGCGACTCGAGCCGCCAGCCGCCCCATCGTCGTCAGCGCACTCATCTCGCGCATCGATTCTTCGGCGCGCTTGCGAATGGTGAGGTCACGACCTTCAACAATCACCTGTGAGGTTTTCTGGAGCGCATCGAGAACCGGCTTGAGCGAGAAGTCGAGCGTGAGGGCCCGGTCGCGCCCGCGCCCGATTTCCACTTCGAAACGTTGCGTTTCACCAGCCTTCGCACGATTGAAACGCTCATGCACCCGCGCTTCGGTGACCTGATCCTCATTCCACCAGGGGATGTTCCATAAAGGCCTGCCGGCGAGGGCACCCGGATCGCACTCGGCGAGCTCACCAGCCGCACGATTGGCCTCGAGGACGGTGCCGTTCGCATCGAGCAGGAGCTGTACCTGAAAGGCAGTTTCGAACACGGCGCGAAAACGCTGCCCTTCAGCGTGCGCTTGCAGCCAGTTGCGACGTTGCAGCCACAGCGTGAGCGCCAGCAGTACCGATACCGTGAGACCAAGCGCAAGGACCACGTCGGCCAGTGGCGCGCGCGCGACCCCCGGCCGTTGCGTCACGTCCAGCGTTAGCTGGCGCGCACCAACGGTTAGAGCGGAGACAAACGGCAACGCGTCAGGCTCGCTATCTCCGACGCGCAACAAGAGCGTGTCGCCCGCGCGCAAACGGAGCGAAAACTCACGGCTCGCATCCTCAGCAAATAGGCGGATCATTTCGACCTCGTCGACCAACGCCACCAACACCGTCGCTCCACGAGTTGCTGACTGCACGGGCCACCAGAGCGCCAAATGCCACGCCCCAGTCCGCATCGTCGTGCTGTGCGCCACGAATGTGCTGCCGCTGCGCACATTTGAGGTGCGGATATGCGCCGACAGCTCTGCCATGACATCGGCCGGCAGCGACTGTGGCAATGCCGAGTGCAGCAGCGTACCGCTGGCATCGAACCACAGGACATGCTTCAGTTCGGGCATGTCCTCGACGAGTCGGGGAAGCCCCACCGACCAGAGCGGTTCGTTGTCGTCGGTGGAGGCCGACAGATTGGCACCAACCCGGCCCATCGTGCGGACCAGCGCGGCATACTGCCGCTGCACTGCGCGGTTCACCGCGTCGGCTGTGATGGCACTCCGCGCTTGTAGTTGCGAAGCCTCACGCGCGAGCAGTGCCTGCCAGAGGACGAGCACCACGAGCGCCGAGCTCACCCCGGCGAGCATCGGCGCCCACCGCGGTGGCGCGACACTCGTCTGTTCTCGGCGCGCCAGGCGTTCGAGGAGCGCGAGCCCCAAGGCGAGGGCCGAGAGCAAGGAGAATAACGGAGCGCGCAGCGGCTGTACCGCCGTGCCTTCGATCAATCCTGCCAACTGCGTGGTGAACATCACGCCGGCGAGCGCCACCTGTGATGACGCCAAGGCACCGATGATCACGAGCGACTGCTCTGTGTGCTTCTCCTTGCAGAGCAGGAGGAGCGCGGTCGAGTATAGGAGAAAGAGCGCGCTGACGGTGACCGGCAATGTGTGCGTGGCGTCCGCGTACGCCTTGCCCAATCGGTGGGCGACCATGGCGTCCATGGGTGACGCATACCCGCCGAGCGAGAGGTACACGCCGTATAGCGCGAGCAGCCCTCCGGCGACGGCGAGCGCGCGGGCGAGGTGTCGCCGCTGCTCCAGCTTCGCCAACAGCCCCAGCGCAGCAATCGAGACGAGCACCGCTCCGCCCAGACGCGCCGGTGCGAAGGTGTTCAGTGGTTGCGCGAGCCGCGGCATACCGAGCAGCATACCGGCCAATCCCGGCAGCACTGACAGGAGGCTGAGGATGGCCAGCCACCGTGAAAGGCCCGTCTCAGGACGGCCCCTGTTCATGCGCTGTTGTGCTGGAATTGCCGTAGGAGACCCCGTCATGGATGTCGGATTCTCAGCGATCCCTTCCGGTGACGCCAGTGCAGCGTCAGGGCTGCACCGTGCTCAGGCTGTCACCGTCACCGTGTGGTCACAGCCCCCGGTCCTCACGTCTCGCCCAGTCGGATCCACTTGCGAACCGATGGCGGCTCGAACGATTCGAGCGCGCGCAACAGCTCCACCGGGCTGTCGCTGCGCACAAGCCAGTCGCGCGGCGTCCCCCGCAAAAACCCTTCGCTGTTGAGTTGGTCGAGCAGTGCCAGGAGCGGATCCCAGAACTGTGCAGCGTCGAGCAATCCCACCGGCTTCTGGTGTACCCCGAGCTGCGCCCAGGTCCACGTTTCGAAGAACTCCTCGAGCGTGCCGATCCCACCGGGCATCGTGATGAACGCGTCGGCGAGTTCGGCAATGAGCGCTTTCCGCTCGTGCATCGAATCGACGACATGCAGGCTCGTGATCCCCTGGTGCGCGACTTCACGCTGCACGAGTCCGTGTGGCATGACGCCAATGACTTCGCCGCCGGCGGCCATGGCCGCATCGGCGAGTGCGCCCATGAGTCCCGTGCGTCCGCCGCCGTACACCACGGCAATGCCGCGGGCGGCGAGGAGTGTGCCAAGCGCACGCGCGGTGTCGACGTACACGGGCTTCGCCCCGTCGTTGGAGGCGCAGTACACGGCGATGCGCTGAAAGGTCTTCGTGGCCATGTCTGAAAAGCTAACGCGTCCATTGCGCAACACGTGGACGCACCGTGGCGAGCGTACGGAGACGCCGCGCGGCGCCCCAGAGCACCGGCGCGGCCAGCACGGGTCCGGCACAGGCAACCAGCAGCGCCACCCACTGTGCATACGGAATCGCCGCGGTGCTCGGCGACGCGTTGGCAAGCAGATGTGGCACGTTCCACCACCATGCCTGCGCGATGGTGAGCAGTGCGTCGGCACTGACGGCGATCGCCACGACCGTCGCCAACTGGGCGGTCGCGCGCCGTCCCGCTGGTGTGCGCTCGCGCCGAGCCCGTACCTGACGCAGTGCCAGCAACAACGCGCCATCAAAGAGCACCCACAGGGCATGAATAACGGGCGTGGGAAACCACGTCGCCGTAGGTACCAGCGCCAGCGCGAGCATCCAGGGCACGAGCAATCGCTCGAGTGCGATCAGCAGCGGTGTTGGGCCGCGAAAGACGGTGCGGGCGCCGAACACCCAGAGTGGACCGCCGGCAAAGGCGCGGAGCCCGTCGACTAGCGCCCGCCAACCCGCGCTCCCCACGGGCCACGCGAGGTACATGGGCTCCCAATGCTCCGGACGCAGTTTGCGTTTGAACGCCGCCAACCCCTCAAAATTGAAGAGCGGCGTCGACCACTTTCGCAGCAACCGCCACGATCCGTGTACCGGACCGTGCAGCGGGGCGAGCCCGAGCGTGGCCCAAGGCACGCCTTCCTCTGCCAACTGCCGCATCACGTGGTCCACCAGCAGCTCCAGCGTACCATTGGGCGCATCGGGGTCGCGCAGCAGGTGCTCGAACAACCACCCCGACCGTGCCGGTACGGCCGCAAGCGACAACAGGGCAACAATTTGCCCGTTCTGTTCGGCAACGAACTGTCGGCGGAGCGCCGCGCCGCTGGTCAGGTCGATGGACACCAGAAAGTGCATCGGCGGCATGCTGCGGGTCGCCCGCCACCGTTCGAGCAGCAGCGCGATCGCCTCGTTTATAGCGGGCTCAGCCATTTCGGAAGCGCTGAGCGGGTGCACGCGTACGCCCTTGGCGCGGGCGCGGCGAATCTGTTCGCGCAGGGATCGGTGCTCGGCTACATGGTCGTGCCAGCGCCTGGGGTCCCACACCGGCTGCTCGCCAAGCAATCGTCGCTGCAGCGCCGGCGAAGTGGCCAGGCGTCCCTCGGTGGCGAAGAAGCAGACCCGCTGTCCGAGCGCCTTGGCGTGGGCCACGAACCGCTCCGCCACCGGCACCAGTTGCGCCTGTTCGGCGACGGGCTCGCCGGCGGCGACCATGGCGCCGGGTATAGCCGCGTATGCCACCAGCTCCTCGGCCGTGGCAGCGGGCTGCGACGGCCACCACACCGAGACATGCGCGCCCAACGCGACACATGCCGTCGACGTCCGGCCGTGACGCGACACCACCCGCTCGCGCTCCGCGTCACTTCCGGTCATAATCGGGTATGGCTCACTCGCACGATGGTTCCGACTTTCCTACGCTCAGCATCGTAGACCACCCACTGGTGCGTCACAAGATCACGCTGCTGCGCGATCGCGCTACGCCCACCAAGCAGTTCAAGGAGCTGGTCGACGAGATCGCCATGCTCATGGCCTACGAGGCCACGCGCGATCTCGCCCTCGACGCAGCCACGGTGGAAACACCGCTCGAGACGACGACCGGCTGGAGCGTGCGCGGCAAGAAGCTCACCCTCGTCCCCATTCTGCGCGCCGGCCTCGGCATGGTCGAAGGCATTCTGCGTCTGATGCCGTCGGCGCGCGTGGGCCATATCGGCCTGTATCGCGATCACGATACGCTCGAACCGGTGGACTACTACTTCAAGGTCCCGGGCGACGTGAGCGAGCGGGACTTTCTGCTGCTCGACCCCATGCTCGCCACCGGTGGCAGCGCCGCCGCAGCGGTCACCTCTCTCAAGCGCGCGGGGGCCACACGCATTCGCTTTCTGTGCCTCGTGGCCGCGCCGGAAGGCGTCCGGCGGCTGGCCGCGACGCACCCGGATGTGCCGGTGCTTACTGCATCACTCGATCGTGAACTCAACGAGCACGGGTACATCCTCCCCGGACTCGGCGACGCGGGTGACCGGTTGTTCGGCACCCGCTGACTCGCCCGGTCCGATCAGGTAAACCACTCCCGCGGCTGCACGCGCTGCTGCTCCGCCACTTCGAGCACCCAGCTTTGCGCGGTCGGTTCGGTGACCTCGTCGGCCACGCGGCTGAACCAGTGTTCGGCCTGCGCTTCATCACCCACGCGGCGCCAGAGCTCACCCACCAGATATGTGATGACGGCGCGCTCGTCGGGCGGGATGCCGTCGAAGCTGGCCAGCGATTCGGCAAACCGCCACGCCGCCTTGCGACGGAAGAACCGTTCGGCCTCGCTGTCCCCCTCGTCCACGCAGCACCAGGCCGCGCGCAGATACAGGTCGGCCAGATAGCGCGGGTCGGCGTCCTGCCAGGCCGCGACTTTCGCGGCGTGCTCGTACTTGAGCGAGCCCGATGGCAGCGAGGTGCGCAGCGCCGGGGCGAGTTCACCCCACACCTGCTCCTTGAGCTGATCGCTCGGATTCACCTCGTCGCCGAAATCGCGCGCCACTCCGGCGTAACCGCAATGCGTACACAAATGCACGAAGTACGGGAGCGGCTGCATCCCCGCCGCCCGCTCGTGAAAGTCGGTCCGCTTGCCGCCAAAGCCGTTGGTAGCCACGACCGTCTGCGAGCGGAAGCCGCTGTCGCAGATCGGGCAGGTAAGTTCGATGAGATGGAGCGTCGTCATAAGTGCTTCGTGGGCGGGATGTTGCCGATGAGTGTCGGCACACACCGTCACGGAGTTGAACGAGTTCTCCACATCCGAATGCGACACTGCCTTGTTGCGACTTCATTCGCGGGCTAACTTGCCGCCTCTCACTAGTCGCGTGGCCGTTTTTCCTCTCCACGTCGACCGCGCCGGGTTCACGACTCTGGGTCGTTGATGTTGATCAATCTCGTTCCAGATTTTCTCGCCGTTCTCGAAGCCGAAGACCGCTTCGCGGCGTATCTCGCGTACTTCGAGCGCCACCGTGATCTGCTGACGGCGTACTGGGACAACTACGTCCTCGAGCCCTCCGGCCCACACTTCGAAGAAGTGGTGCGCGCCACCGTCGCCGCCGATCGCAGCGACCTGCTCTCGCTCCTCGCCAACACCGACCTCGTCACCCTCGCGCGCCTCACCGAAGACAAGGTGCGCATGCTGCTCGATGTCGACGTGCCGTATGACATCGTCCTCATGGTTGGCGTGGGCGCAGCCAACGCCGGTGAACTGGTCGTCAACGGCCGCGGCGTCGCCTTCGTGTGCCTCGAGCACTTCACCGGCGTCACCAATCCGGACACTCAGGGGTTGGGACTCGACCCCGAGCTCATTCCGCTCTGGCTCGCGCACGAAATCACGCACGTCATCCGCTACACGTCGCCGGCCAGCCGCAGCAGCATGCGCGAGCTCGTGCAGGATGCGGGCGGGTACTACTCGTACTGGGACACGGGGCGCCAGGCCACGTTGCGCGAGCTGCTCGTGAACGAAGGCCTCGCCGTACACGTGTCGCGCGCCGTCAGCCCGGGTCACGCGGCCTGGGAATACTTCGGCTTTGCGCGACGCCAGTATGCGCGCATCCGCGAAGTGGAGCCCGTCCTCGCGCGCGCCGCCGGCAACCACTTCGATCGCGCCGGCCTTGGGCTGCGCCTGCGCTATCTGTCGGGCGGGATGAGCGACGAAGCGCGCACCGTCGAGCGCATCGTGCTTCCCGAACGCGCCGGCTACTTCCTCGGCGCGCGCATGGTCGAAGCCGCCATCAGTGCCCGTGGTTTTGCGTGGTCCGTGCGCGCCAGCGCCGAGGAAATCGCGGCGGCGGCGGAACCGTTTGTCGAGAGACCGCGGCTGACCGTCGTGAGCTGAACGGCGGGAACCGCTGGTCCGTCACTTCCCAATGCAGAAGTCCCGGAAGACGCGGTCGAGCACGTCCTCGACATCCACGCTGCCAATGAGCTCGGAGATCGCCTCGCGTGCCGCCAGCAGATGCACCGCGGCCACTGGAGCGGGCAGCGTGCCTTCGCTCCACGCTTCCTGAAAGGCCAGCACTTCGTGTAGCGCCGCCGACAGTCCTACGCGATGTCGCTCGCGCGTGAGGAGGGCCTCGTTGGCACCATCGGCTGGGAGCGCGTGCACAACGGCGCTGTCGACGGCCATCAGGAGTTGTTCGAGGCCCTCACCGCGCTCCGCGCTTACCTGTAGTACAACGGCGCTCTCGCCAACGTCGGCCTTCGTGCGCACCGGAATCACCACGCCCTCAGTGTGCTCCTGGAGCGCCTGCACCGTGTGCTGCACATCGGCGTCCGTGGCGCCGCACGCGAGTACCACCTGCGCCTGCCCCACATAGCGGCTGCTCACCTCGATGCCCAGCTGCTCCAACGCATCGGTCGTATCACGGATGCCGGCGGTATCCACGAGCCGCAGTGGCAGCGATGGTCTATCGAGTAACGCTTCTATCGCGTCGCGGGTGGTGCCGGGAATGGCGGTGACAATGGCGCGTGCTTCGCCCAGCAGCGCGTTGAAGAGGCTCGACTTGCCCGCATTGGGCGGGCCGGCAATGACGACGAGCACGCCGTCGCGAACCAGTGCGCCTTGTGGTGCGGTGCGCAGCAGCGCTTCGAGTGCGGCGCGCAGGGTGCTTACCGCAGACGCGATACGCGCCGGCGCGATGGGCCCGTCGTCTTCTTCGGGGAAATCGATGTCGTACGCGAGCAGCGCTTCGAGGTGAATGACGTCGTCGCGCAGCGCGAGCAGCCGACGCGACAAGCCACCGTCGAGCTGCGACAGCGCCACGCGCTGCATCGCCCGCGTGCGCGCGTCGACGAGGTCGGCCACCGCTTCGGCCTGTACGAGGTCCATGCGTCCGTGCATGACCGCCCGTCGCGTGAATTCCCCGGGATGCGCCATGCGGGCCCCGGCCGCGAGGCACGCCGCCACCACCAGCGACGGTGACACTGCTCCGCCATGCACGGCGAGCTCGACGACCTCTTCGCCCGTGTACGAGCGCGGCGCGGCAAACCAGGTGACGAGCGCCTGCTCGAGCGGCTCACCACTCTCCGGGTGCGTCAGCGTCGACAGGGTCGCGTGACGTGGCACCGCGGCCGCGCCGTGTACGCCCCCGAATGCACCAAGGGCGCGAGCGATGGTCATCGCGCGCGCCCCCGAGAGTCGTACCAGCGCCACCGCGCCGCGTCCGGGAGCCGTGGCCGGTGCGACGATCGTGTCGTCGTCGCCGGGCAACAGCGTCGGTATGGCGCGTGGCGCGTGCATCACGTCATCCGCGCACGAGCGGCGTGGAGGCCTTGCTCCGCTCCTGCGAGATGAGCCACTGCTGCGGCAACGACGCGAGGTTCTGGATGAAGTAGTACAGGTTGAGCCCCGAGGCCATGCTGAAGAAGAAGATGAGCATCATGGCGGGCATGAGATACATCATCATCTTCTGCTGTTCGTTGGCCTTCATGCCGCGCATCCCGATCCACGACATGAGCATCGTGGTGAGGGCGACGAGGATGGGGATCACGTAGAACGGATCCTTCACCGAAATGTCGGGGAACCACAGGAACGACACACCGCGGAACTCGATCGTGTTCTGAAACACGAAGAAGAGCGCGAAGAACACCGGCAGCGGAATGAGCATGGGCAAACATCCCGACAGCGAGCTGAACGGGCTCATGCCGTGTTCCTTGTACAGCTCCATCATCGCGGCCTGCAGCTTCTGCGGGTCGCCCTTGTAGCGCGTCTGCAGAGCCTGCATTTCCGGCTGAATGCGCTGCATCTGCATGCTGCTGCGCATCGCCTTCTGGTTGAGCGGCCACAGAATGATGCGAATGGCGACGCCGAAGATGACCAGGATCCAGCCATACGACACACCCAGCGTGGCCTTCATCCAAAGCAGCAGGCGGATGATCATCGTGGCGAAAGGCTGCACGATGCCCTGAATCCAGCCACCGTACGGGTTGCTCGTTTCGAACTCGCGCCCCATGGCCAGCAGACGCTTGAACTCCTGCGGCCCGGCGTACACGTCGAACGACACGTTGCCCGCCTTGAGCGGCGCCACCAGCGTCGCCTGCGCGCGCGTGGCGTTCTTGCCGATGCGCACACCGCCGGTGGCGTTCAGCTCGGCGAAGTTCGCGCCACCCTTGGGGGCGAGGACGCCGAGGATGAAGTACTTGCTCTTGGCCACACCCCACGTGATGGGGCCGGCTTCGATTTCGCGCTCACCCGGATCGAGCGAGGCGAACGTAATGGGCTTGGCGCCCGAGAGCTCCGGCTTGTACGCGTACGCGAGGTGCGAATGATCTTCGGTGGTGTCCGACTCGGAGCTGCGGAAGCCCGGCGGCAGATCGACGAGCAGATAGCTGTTCTCGGGCACACCGGCGACGGCGGCCGCGACACTCACGCGGTAGCTGTCGGGGAGGAACGAGTAGCGCACCGACACCGTCTTACCGGCGAGCGCGGCGCTGTACGACACCACCGTATTGCCGTTCTCTTCAGTAGTGGTGCTGCTGAAGACCTGCTTGGTGAGGTCGATCGTGTCGCCCGGAATGACCAGACGGAACCCGAGCAACCGCTCGCCGGGAAGGGCGAGCTCGACGCTCCCGCTGCGCGTGCGTCCACCATTGGAGAGCGCGGCGTATTGCGTGAGCGACGCGCCGATGAGCGCGGCACCTTTGCTCGTGGTGCGATAGTCGGCAACCGCGGTCTTGATGACGGCGGTGTCGATGGGAAGCACGACGGCCTGCGTCGCGTTCGTCGCCGCCGGCGACGCGCCGATCGTACCCTGCGAGTCGGCGATGGCTGCGGCCGTGGCGGCCGGCGCGGCCGCCGTGTCACGCGACAGCGAGTCGGCAGCAACGATCTTGTTCACGGGCGCCACGGGTGGCGCCGGGAAGAGGTAGTTGCTGGCGAGAATGACCGCGGCCATCAGGACGACCGCGAGGGCAATGCGACGTGGTTCCATGGGAAATTGAAAGTGATGCTACCAACGCGGCAGCCGCGTTGTCAGGGCACCGGATCGAAGCCGCCTGGGCGAAACGGATGGCAGCGCCCAATGCGGCGCAGTGCCATCCATCCTCCGCGCCACGCGCCGTGTTTGTCGAGCGCTTCGATCGCGTAGGCCGAGCAGGAAGGATAATACCGGCACGCGCCCCCGAAGATGGGCGAGAGCACGAGCTGGTAGCCGCGGACGCCGAGGATGAGCGCGTTCCGGGGCCAGCTGCGCCACGAGGTCACGAGCACCTCAGGTGAGGCGCCGGAGCGCCTGGAGCAGCTCGGTCCGGAGCGTGTCGTAGTCGCGATCGTAGGCCGACGGGAAGACACGCACCACGAGATCGAGGGGCGTGGTAGCCACGGCCGGATCGAGCAGTTGGAGCATGTGGAGTCGTACGATTTCGCGCAGCCGTCGTTTCACGCGGTTCCGCTCGACGCCCGAGTGCTTGTACTTGGGCACGACGAACCCCACGCGTGGAAACGCATGAAGGGAAGCGGTGGCGCGCACGTCTAACGACGCGGTGCGCACTCGCTTCCCTTCGTGACGGACCCGTTCGAGCTCGGTCCCGCGCGTCAGTCGCTGCTGGCGCGGGAACGCTCGTGAATCAGGCGCCCGCGTACTTCGACGGGAGCTGAACGGTCAGGACCTTGCGCCCCTTCTTGCGGCGACGAGCGAGGACAGCGCGCCCCCACTTCGTCTCCATGCGCGCACGGAAACCGTGCTTACGGATGCGACGCGTGTTGCGCGGACGATAGGTGGGCTTGCCCATGACGAAACTCTAAGAAAACGGAGACGAATAAACGAGCGTAAATGCGAATGAGCCTCAGAATGTAGCCGACTCCACCCCCCGAGGTCAAGGGGCCCAGCTCGGTCGGCGTGATGTGCAAAGTGGCCTCGGGCAACGAGTTGGGCCATGGCATTTCGACTTGCTTGCCATCACGAACCGAAGCGGAACTCACGCCCTGTTGCCCAATTGACTTATCCACACGAAACGGGGTACCTTCGCCGCCCCCTCTCTGTATCGCCACCGTTCGGGACACCAATGTCGCTATCGCCTGCTGAAATCTGGGATCGCCTGCGCCAGCGGGCGCGGCAGGTGCTACCGGAGCAGACGTTCCGCACGTGGCTCGAGCCCACGGAAGCGATCGTCGTCGAAGGCGACACCTTGTTCGTCGGCGCGCCGGACCAGTTCTCGGCCGACTGGAACGAGTCGAAGCACGCGGACCTGCTGGCGACGTTCGCCGCGGTCGCGCTGGGCCATCCGATGCAGGTGCGCTTCAAGGTGGCGGAGGAGCGGGTGGGGCGGGTGCAGATGGACATGTTCGTGGCGCCGCCGCCAGCGCCAATTGTCGCGGCACCATTAAAACAGCAGTCGCGCATTTCTGCGCCACTCAACCCGCTCTACACGTTCGACCAGTTCGTCATCGGCAAGTCCAACGACGTCGCCGCCGCCGCCGCCCAGGCCGCCGCCCAAGCCCCCGGCAAGGTCTACAACCCCCTCTTCATCTACGGCGAGACCGGGCTCGGCAAAACCCACCTCATGCAGGGCATCGCCCACGAACAGCTCCGCCGCAACCCGGCGCTGCGCATCGCCTTCGTGGGCACCGAGCAGTTCACCAACGAATTCATCGGCGCCATCCAGACCGGCCAGATGGGCGACTTCCGGCGCCGCTTCCGCGAAATCGACCTCCTGCTCGTCGACGACGTCCAGTTCCTGAAGGGGAAAGAATCCACGCAAGAGGAATTCTTCCACACCTTCAACGCCATCTATGAAGCCGGACGGCAGATCGTGCTCACCTCCGATCGGCCCCCCAAGGAAATCCCCGGGCTCGAGTCCCGCCTCATCTCCCGCTTCGAATGGGGGATGGTCGCCAACGTCGATTCGCCCGATCTCGAACACCGCATCGCCATCCTCAAGAAGAAGGCGAGCGTCGACCACCTCGAGCTCACCATCCCCGACGAAGTCATCGAGTTCATCGCGCAACACGTGAAGTCGTCCGTGCGCGAGCTCGAAGGCTCCATCATCAAGCTGCTCGCCTACGCATCGTTCAAGCACCGCGACATCTCCGTCGATCTCGCCCGCGAAGCGCTGCGCGACAAACTGCGCGGCGCCAGCAACGCCGACTTCCCCGACATTCCCCCCACCACCATTACGGTGGCGACCATTCAGCAGGTCGTCGCCCGCGAATGGGGGGTCACCCCCGACGGGCTGCGCTCGAAAACCCGCACCAAACAGCTCACCACGCCGCGCCAGGTCGCCATGTACCTCTGCCGAGAACTGCTGGCGCTCCAACTGGTCGAAATCGGCAATGCGTTCGGAGGACGGGACCACTCCACCGTCATCCATTCCCTCGAACGCGTCGCCGAAGACATGGCCGGCGAAGCGGGCTTCACCGAGCGCGTTTTGAAGGTCCGGGGCATGTTGGAAACTCTGCGGACAACCGGTCAGCTCGGCACCTGAATCCCCGCCGCTCCACAGTCCCCCACAATTCTGCCACCCCCTCCTGTGCACTTCCGGGGAGTCTTTGCACCTCCCCACAGGAACTCCACATGAGGTCATATGGCGAAAGCTGTTCTGAACGCGTAGGTTGCAGCGTTTATAGACAAGCCCACATCCCCTGCTACTACCACTGTTTTTATATCTAAGTCTGTTTTTAAACAGCAGGTGTGCGCAGTCCTTCCACAAAAACGGGCATGAAGTTCACGATCTCGCGTGAAAAACTGCAGGAAGGCCTCCAGGCCGTGACCGCCGCCGTACCGGCCAAGACCACCTTGCCGGTCCTCGCCAATTTGCTCGTCGAGACCACCGATCGCGGTATTCGGTTCTCCGCGACCGATCTCGATATCGCCGTCAGCACCGAAGTCAGTGCGGATGTCGAAACGCCTGGCGCGATCACCATTCCCGCCAAGAAGCTCAGCGAGATTGCCCGCGAGCTCCCACCGTCGCCGGTCAAAGTCTCGGCGAGCGGCGAACAGCGCGTCACCATCGAGTGCGGTCGCTCCAAGTTCAAACTGCTTGGACTGCCCCGCGACGAGTTCCCCACCTTCCCGGTGGTGCGCTTCAACGACTCGTGGCGCGTCAAGTCGGGCGAACTCCAAAAGCTCATCTCGCACGTCGCCTTCGCCGTCAGCACCGAAGAGTCCCGCCCCATTCTCAACGGCGTCCTCTGGGAGCTGCGCGAAGAACGCATGCGCATGGTGGCCACCAACGGCCACCGGCTCGCGAAGATGGAACTCCCAGTCGAAGCGAGCAGCGCGCCGCCGGGTGATCTCATCGTGCCCCCCAAAGCGCTCGAACAGATCCGTCGCCTCTTCCCCGCCGAAGAGGAGCTCGAGATCGCGCGCGGCGACAACCACCTCGGCTTCCGCTCCCCGTTCACGCAGGTCTTCACGCGACTCGTCGAAGGCCCGTATCCGAACTACGAGCAGGTCATCCCGAAGGATAACGACCGCTATGCGCTGGACGACAAGGCCGCGCTCACCAGCGCCCTCAAGCGCATGAGCGTCATCGCGTCCGACCAGACGCACCGCATCAAGATGTCGTTCAACACGGGCATGCTGAAGTTCAGTGTCACCACGCCCGACTTGGGCGAGGCGAGCGACGAACTGCCGATCAACTACACCGGCGACCAGCTCGACATCGGCTTCAACGCCACCTACCTGCTCGAAATCCTGCGCTTCATGCCCACCGAACAGGTGCGCCTGACGTTCAAGGCCCCCGAGCGCGCCGCGACGATCGAACCCGAAGGCTGGGACGATCCGGCGAAGTACTTGTGCCTGGTGATGCCGCTGCGCTTGATGGACTGAGCGTCGCGGGGCGTAGGCTCCGCCCCACGCAGCAACCGGAACCAAAGACAAAGCGCACGGCCCGTCCGAACATCGGCGAGCCGTGCGCTTTGACTTTGAGATCCGGCTCCGGGCCGAACCAAACCGTTACCTACCGCCGCTCCGCCTTTAGCTCCACCCGCTGCGTCACCTGCTGCACGCGCGGCGGCGCGCCGGAAAGCCGTTCGGTGGCCTGCATGGTCAGGGTGGAGGTGCCCTCCAGCCGCTCCACAGTGCCCCGCTGCGCCCCGATCTCCACCCGCTGCGACCCGGTGGATGTCCCGGTCAATTCGAGGCTCCTGAAGGGCGATCCGCTCTTGCCGTCGAGCCTCGACACCGACTCACGCCGCACGACCAGCAGCGCATCGTCGATCGATTCCAGCGTCGACGTCACGGTTGTATGTACGGTCATGGGGACACCACTGCGGCAGATGAGCGTCACTGAGCTGTCACGCCACCGTTCTCCAGCGAGAATGCCGTTCGGGATACGCACGAGAAGCTCGCGCGCCATCGCCGATGCGCCGGCTTCGGGACGGTCGCATTCGTTGGCAAGCAGCGGCTTGGTAGTCACGCGCACCGTCGCGCTGTCCATGACGGCCTCGAGCAACAGCAACGCCGGCATCGTGGGGAGCATGGGCCCTTTGCCGGCATCGAAGCTCGTGCGCACCGTGAACGAGTCGACCTGACCGCTGGCCCGCAATGCGCCTGCACCGGTCCGCTCCACACTCCACGAAATGAGGCCGCGCGACTCGATCCGCTGCTCATCCGCCGCGGCTCCCGTGACCCCGCCACCGGCGACCTTCACCCGCGCCACCGACGAAACCCGCCACGTGGCGCTGGCAACACGCGTCGGTAAGGACACACGGCGCACGTCAGGTCGCGCCGGAACCGGCGCGGGCACCGTAGGCGATGGAAGAGGCGCCGGATTCACAGCGCCACCACTAGCGCATGCAGACGCCAGAATAGAGACAATAAACGGAAAAACAGTCGACTTTGCCGAACGCTGCAACAGTATCTCCTTGTCGCCCACCGGTTACGCGGGCCAGCCAGCACACGGATATCGCCGGCCTATAAGCCGGGTTCTGTCGGTACACCGAGGTGCACCGGACGGTCATTCCTCTCGGCGTGCCGTCACCGACACGCTCCAGCAGCCTACCCGCGGTTCACTGCGTCAGCCCGAAGGCCTGGCAGCCCTTTCGAGACGGGCCGTCTCTCACCGCCTATTTGGCCTTGCTCCGGCCGGGGTTTACCGAGCCACGTCCGTTACCGGCCGCGCGGTGGGCTCTTACCCCACCCTTTCACCCTTACCGCCTTCTTGCGAAGACGGCGGTTTGCTTTCTGTTGCACTGTCCGTTGCGTGAAGCTCGCGCCGCACGCACCCAGGCGTTACCTGGCAACCTGCCCTGTGGAGCCCGGACTTTCCTCGGAGCCAGGGCGTGACCACAAGGGTCCGTCCCCCAACTTCGCGACCGTCCGGCCGGCGACATCCGTGTCCCGGAATATAGCCCGGCTTCAGGGGAACAGCGGTTGGGGTCTGTCCCGGCGACTTACTGACTGACGGCTCTAGCCCTCAGGGGAAAGAACGCAAGAAATAAGGAAAAAGCGCGGTGCCATCCACTCGAAATGCCGACCCGTTGTTCCGTGCCAAGCGAACCGTGCTTTCTCCTTTTGCCTTGCGTTCTTTCCCCTGAGGGCTAGAGCCGTCAGTGAGTTGGTCGCCGGGACAAGACCCCGACCGCCGTTCACCCCCAGATGACGCCCAGCCGAATCAATTCCACGCCCCCCCAATCAAGCAGCATCACAAAGCTGACGTCCTACTGACGGCCGGTCCTATCGTCGCTGTTGCAAACTCACGCGGCATGCCTCCCCACTTGCCGCACCAGAGGCAACACACGATTGGAGCATGTGCATGGCTACCAGCAGTCGTTCAACCCGGGCGGTCGTCACGTTTCTCACACCGGCGGAGCGGCAACGGGTGGATGCCGTGACCAACGCCGCGTGCGTCACGGTCCATCGCGAGTCTCTCGACCAGGTCATGGCCGATCTGCGCTCGCAATCCGTCTCGGCGGTCATCGTCAGCGTCTCCCGATATCAGCAGCAGTTCGCCCCGTCGGTGGCGCGCATGGTGCGCGAGTTTCCGAGAGTGCCGGCCGTCGCGCTACTCACGGCCTACGAAACGCGATCGTCGTCGGCCTTGCTGTCGTTGGGAGAGCATGGCGTGCGCACACTCGTCGATGCGCGCGATCCCGGAGGGTGGCGTGAACTGCGTACGCTGGTGAGCGCCAATGCCCAGGTGAGTATCGACAACCTGGCCATACAGACATTGCGCACCGACCTCACGGGCGCGAGCGACGCGTGTGTGCGTTTCTTCGACACGCTGTTCACCATCCCGCCATCGATGACGACGGTGCAGCAGCTCTCACGCTACGTCGGGGTGATGCCCACCACACTCATGAGCCGCTTCTCGCGACAAGGCATCCCCGCGCCCAAGAAGTATCTCGCTATGGCACGCTTGGTACGCGCTGCCCATCTGCTCGAGAACCCGGGGTGCTCACTGACGCAGGTGTCGTTTCTGCTGGAGTACTCATCGCCGCAGAGCTTCTCGCGCCATGTGAGCGGACTGCTGAACATCGGGGCCGCAGAATTCCGACGTCGATTTACCGGCGAGGCGATGCTCAATGAGTTACGCGACAGACTCGTTGCACCGTATCGCACACAGTTGCAGAACTTCGATCCGTTTGCATCGCCGCCGCAGTGGCTGGTGGCGCGGAACAGCAGAAGCGGTTCGGGTGAACAACGGTTGTCTGGTCCGGCCGTCCACCTGCCGCCGCACTAGCCCTCAGGGGGAAGAACGCAAGGAGAAAGGAAGAAGCGCGGTTCAGTCCACTTGAACCACAACTGCAGTTCTCGGTGGACGCAACCGCGCTTTCCCCTGTGCCCTTGCGTTCTTCCCCCTGAGGGCTAGATCCGTAGCCCGTTAACCGAGCCCAACCAACCCCCGACTGCAGTTCCCCTCAGCCCTCTCAGCCCCCCACCGGAAACTCCGTCGTATGCCGCAGTGCCACCGTCCGCATGCGCGCGGCCGCTTGCGACAGCTGCTGTGCGCTGCGTGAGAGTTCTTCGATGCTGCTCCGCTGCGCCGTCGAGCTTTCGGCCGCGGTTCGTGCGCCCGACGACGCGCGTTGTGCAGAAAGATCGAGTGCTTCGAAGGCGGACGCCGCGGTAGCGGACAGCTGTGCCTGGGTCTGTGCCAACAGCGCCACTTCATCACTCTGCTTGGTGATGCGCGAGATCCCTTCCACCATGCCCGACAGCGCGCGCGTGGCATCGCGGGCAATCGTCCCGGCGCCCTGCACTTCGTCGGCTGTGGTATCCATGGCCAGCACGGCGGCGCTGATGTCATCGCGCACACGCTGCACGGTGGCGGCGACACGCTTGGCCGCGAGTCCGCTCTCCACCGACAAGGCACGGATTTCGTCGGCGACGACGGCAAAGCCCAAACCGTCTTCACCAGCGCGCGACGCTTCTATGGCGGCGTTGAGCGCCAGCATGTTGGTCTGCCGCGCAATACGCGAGACAGTGTCGACGAAATGGCCGACATGTTCCGACGCGGGCTGGAGTGCGCGCACCGTCGTGGCGGCCGCGTTCACATCGGTGCCAACGCGCAGCAGCGCCTGGGCGGCGCGTTCAATCGCCTCTCGGCTCGCTCCAGCCATATCATCGAGTGTGTGCGCGTCGTTGGCGGTGATTTCCGCAGTCCGTCGCGCGGCATCGGCCGTGCGTCGCGCATCCTGACCGGTACGGAGTCCTTCGGCCGCGCGCTCCTGCTGCACATGCAGTTCGTCGCTCAGCGAGTGCGCGCCGCCGGCCACTTCGACCGCGCGCCGCTGCAACGTGCTGGCGGCGCCATATACCTGCGTCGCGACGGCCGCGAGTTCATCCGCTTCGCGTTGCACGGTTTCGATGAGCAGCTGCAATTCATCGAGCATGCCGTTGAAGCTGCGCTCCAGAAAGCCCAGCTCATCGCTGTGGCGTGCATCGGCGCGTGCCGACAGATCACCACGCTCTACCTGGGCCATGCGTTCGCGCGTGCGGCGAAGGCGCATGATGAGGCGGGTGGGCATTTGAATGACCTGCTGCGCAACGATCAGGAGCAGTCCGGCGGCCAGCAGAATCTGCGGTACCGGGGTGGGGTCTTGGCTGGAGACCGCGTTGTGCGCGAAGCTCGCCGCGAGAAAGCCAGCGACCGAGACGCCGGTGGTGACGTAGCCGAGCGCCGGGCCGCGATCGAAGGAGTAGGGGACGATCGCGAGGATGTACGCGAGCACGAGCACCGGGGCGCCGAACACGTACACGACGCTGCTGATGAGCAGCGCGTCGAAGGAAGCGAACACGTACTTGAGCCAGCGGCGGTACAGCGCGGGCCGGCTGCCGAGGACGGCGAGCACGCCATTGAGAGCGATGGCGGCGCCGAACATGGCGAAGACGGTCCAGAGCGAGATCGTCGCGAGCCCGGCTTGCAGCGCGGCCACGAGGACCGCGGCAATGATGATGGTGCTCCAGAGCCGGCGTCGGGCGGCGACACGAAAGGTCGCGACGTCTTTGGCGCGCTCTTCTTCGAAGAGCGTCGCGGCCGACACGGGGAGCGCGCGCAGCGCTGCCGGGGTGGGCAGGCGCCGGACGGACCGTGGTGTGGGCGAGGAGAAAAACGCGGGGGCGGCCATACGACCACAGACGCCCCAGCCCCCTCTCAGGCAATAAGCGGCAGCAGCTGTTCGGCGGTGACGAGGCTCATGACCTTGAGCCCGGCAGCCTCGAGGGCTTCGCGCCCGCCTTCCTGGCGGTCGAC
The DNA here is from genome assembly GCA_027484025.1 of bacterium. Lineage (GTDB taxonomy): Bacteria > Gemmatimonadota > Gemmatimonadetes > Gemmatimonadales > Gemmatimonadaceae > Gemmatimonas. The sequence goes on along the minus strand of JAIXTI010000121.1, from coordinate 43,020 downwards.
GAGGGCGAGTACGCCCTGCACATCACCGCCGGCGGCGCGGATGGCGTCGACGGCTTTGAGTGCGGACCCACCGGTGGTGATCACGTCTTCGACGACGAGCACCTTGTCTCCGGCCTGGAAGGGCCCTTCAATGAGCTTTCCGGTACCGTGCTGCTTGGCTTCCTTGCGGACGGTAAAGCCCCGAACCATCTCGCCATCGCCGCGCTCATGGGCGAGGGCGCTGGCGTGGGCGATGGCATACGCGATGGGGTCAGCGCCCAAGGTGAGGCCACCGACGGAATCGACGGGCCAGCCGCTCTGGCGGATGGCCGCGAGGCCGGCGCGCCCGATCAGGAGCTGCCCTTCCGGGTGCATCGCCGTGAGACGGCAGTCGACGTACAAATTCGAGCGTCGGCCGGAGGCGAGCACAAAATCGCCCCGCTTGGCCGAAAGGCTGGCCAGCAGGGCGATCAGGCGTGTCATGGTGGTATCGGTCAACGTCCGAACAGTCCCTTCATTTTGCCGAGGAGTCCGCCGCCGTCCTTTTTGACGGCGTCGTTGCTGCCAGATGCCTGGGCGGCCGATTGCCCCGAGGGCATGGCCGTGGAGAGTGCCGCCTCATTGAAGGCGTCGGAGAACGCCTTCACCGAGGGATAGCGTTCGGCGGGCGCCTTGGAGAGCGCCTTCATGACGACCGCTTCGACGGCCACGGGGAACGTCATGTTGGGCTTGGCCTTGTTGAGCGTCACCGGCGGCTGCGTGAGCAGCTGCGAGAAGAGCTCGCGGGGCGACTTGCCCGTGTACGGGAGGCAACCGGAGAGCAGGTAGTACGCGATGGTGGCCAGGGAATACTGGTCAGCCGCCGGTCCCACGAGTTCGCCGGAGAGTGCTTCCGGGGCGACGTACATGAGCGTGCCCACGAAGAAGCCGGCGCGGGTGAGGCGCTGATCGGGGGCGGCGTCGGTGTCGGCCGCGATCCCGAAGTCGAGCAGCTTGATGTGCTTGGCTTCGGGGTCGTACATGATGTTTTCAGGCTTCAGGTCGCGGTGCACGATGCCGACATCGTGCGCGGCCTGCACCGCGCCACAGATCTGGGTCATGATCGCGGCAACGTCCTTGCTTGGCAAAGGACCGTGCGTTTCCGCGTACTTGTCCAGAATGGCGCCGCCCGCCCACTCGATCGCCAGGTAATAGCGGTCGGTGTCGGATTGCCCATAGTCTAGGGTACGTACGATGTTCGGGTGTTCTACCCGTGCACCGAACTGCGCCTCGCGCAGGAAGCGCGCGACGGCGGTTTTATCGTGCTGCAGCTTTTCGCGCAGCACCTTCAGGGCTACGGTGCCATGTGTGGCATGGTCAGCACGAAAAACGGTAGCAGTACCGCCTTCGCCAACCTTCCCACGCACCGTGTACCCGGCAAGAGTCGTCCCGACTAGCGTCTCGATGGCCACGGGGCGAACGTAACGCCGTTCAGCAGCTGCAGCAAGACAAATAACAGGAACGTGTCGTAACCTTTCGACTATACGTCATCATATGACACGGAAGACAAATCCCGGCCCCGCCATCGCAACGCTCATTTCGACCGTTGCCGTGCTGTTGTTCGCCGCCTGTGCATCGCCTCGTCCCACCGGAACGGCCGCGCCACGTGGAGGCCCGCGAGGGGCGCCGGGTGGCGGCCCGCCGGGTGCGCCGGTCGCGGCAGCGGGGGCGCCGGCCGAAATGCAACGGCTGTATCGCTCCATGGGACTGGTGGCGGGCTCGGGGGCCATCCCCTTTGCCGCGTCCGTGTCGTTCCTGCGGGCGCCATCGACCGATTCCACGCTCACACTGCTGGCGCTGTCGCTGCCTTCGCGCGCGTTGGGCTTCACGCGCGAAGGCGACCGCTATGCGGCGGCCTATGTGGCGCGCGTGCAGATCCGGCAGGGCGCAACGATGGTGCGCTCCATCGAAAGCACGGAACAGGTGCGGGTGCCGACCTTCCGCGAAACGTCGCGGACCGACGAAAGCATCATCTGGCAGCAGTTCATCCGTCTCGCGCCCGGACGCTACACCATGACGGTGAGCATCAAGGACGAGTCGAGCATCCGCAGCTCGACCGAGGAAGTCTCACTCGAAGTGCCGCGTCTCGCCCCCGAGGGACTCACGTCGCCGGTCCCCGTATACGAGGCCATTCCGCGTCAGAGCGTCGACTCGCTGCCGCGCCTGCTGGCCCGTCCGCGGGCGAGCGTGGTGTACGGCGTGGACCCCGAGCTGGCGCTCTACATCGATGCCGTCGGGGGCAACGCGCCGTCGTCGGTGCAGATCCGGGTCGTTGGCGACGGCGACATCGTGGGGGTGGACACCTTGGCGGCGCTGCCGCAGCGCGTCGGTGGCCGCAGCGGGACCGTAGGCATCCCGGTGAACCGGTTGGCGGTGGGGATCAACACGGTGCTCGTCACGGCGCCCGGACGTTCCGACACCGCCCGCACGCGTGTACTCGTCTCCCTCGGCGAAGACGTGCCCATTGGGACGTTCGACGAGATGCTCACGTATTTGCGCCTCTTCACCACCGCCGATCGCCTCAAGGCGCTGCGCGACGCCGACCTGCAGGGACGGGCCGCGGCGTGGAATGCGTTCCTCAAGGAGACCGATCCGGTCCCGGGAACGGCTGAACACGAGGGACTTCGTGATTACTTTGCGCGCATCCGCAGTGCCAACATCCGTTTCCGTGACGACGCCGGAGCTGGGTGGCAGTCGGATCGCGGCACCGCGTTCGTCGCGCTGGGCGATCCGGACAACATTATCGATACCGGGTTGCTCAATCCAAATGAGCGCGTCCGCCAGCAGATCTGGGAATATCGCGAGCTGCGCGTGCAGCTCATCTTCGTGGACCAGACCGGCTTCGGCCGCTGGCGCCTCATCGCACAAAGCCGCGGCGATCTCGACGTCGCCATTCGCCGCAAGCTCGGCTCGCGCTGAAGTACCCATGAAGCGGGAGGGTGCGCGTCATGGCTGACGTCACCCTCCCCCCGTCACCGCGGCTCTTTCTGGTCGACGGGTACGCGCTCATCTATCGCGCGTTCTTCGCGCTCATGCAGCGCCCGCTCACCACGAGTCGTGGCGAGAACAGCTCCATCGCGTGGGGCGTCGCCAATTTTCTCAAGCGACTGCTCAACACGCACAAGCCGGAGCTGCTGGCGTGGGTGCACGACAGCGGCGCGACGTTCCGCGACGAGCTGTATCCCGACTACAAGGCGACCCGCGAACGGCTGACCGACGATCTGCAGGCCGATTTCGACCAGGGGCTCGAGCGGGTGCTGCAGTTGCTCGCGGCGTACGACATTCCGGTGCTCACCGCGGAAGGCTTCGAAGCCGACGACGTGATTGGTACCATGGCGCGCAAAGGCGTCGACGCCGGCTACAACGTCGTGATCGTGTCGGGCGACAAGGATTTTCAGCAGCTGGTGCGTCCCGGCGTATGGCTGCTCAACCCCGGGCGCGGCGGCCCGGCGAGTGTCGAGGAAAACTGGGTGGGCGTGGAGAACGCCAGCGACCGGTTGGGTGTGCCGCCAGAGCGCGTCATCGATTACCTCGCACTCGTCGGTGACAGCTCCGACAACGTGCCGGGCGTGAAGGGGATCGGCGAGAAGGGCGCCATCGAGCTCATCACGCAATTCGGCGCGCTCGAGGACATCATCGCGCACGTCAACGAGATCACCAAGAAGCGTCCGCGCGAAGCGCTGCTGCAGTACGAAGCCGAAGCGCGTCTCTCCAAGCAACTCGTCACGATTCATCAGGACGTACCCGTCGAGCTCGACGTGACGAAGCTGCGGGTGAATGCGCCCAACGCCGACGCGTTGCGCGCGCTCTATCTCGATCTCGAGTTTTCGAGCCTGCTCAAGGATGTTGGCGGCGCCGCGACCGCGAGTGCGCCAGCTGGCGTATCGCGTCCGGCTGCCGAACAGGATGGCGTGACGGACGCGGTGCGTGCTCCCGCATTGCCCGGTCGTCCGGAACCGCCGGCGGTAGTGCGTGGCGAGAGTGGAGTCGCGGTACTGGCCGATGCGCGCTATGTGACCGTGGACAACATCGACGCGCTTCATGCGCTGTTGACGCGTGTGCGCGAAGTGCCGTACATCGCCATCGACACCGAAACCATCACTGATGCCGACGCGCCGTACGCCATCGATGCGATGCGCGCGCAGCTGGTCGGGCTTTCGATTGCCGTAATGCCGGGCGAGGCCTACTACCTCCCCTTCCGGCATCGTCGTGATGATGGCGGTGGAAATCTTGCGCTGCTCTCGGGTGATGCCGGTATTGCCGGCCAGCGCATCAACGCCGGCGCGCCGGAGCCGGTGAATCTGCCACCCTTCGGCAGCGACGCATGTGCCCCTCTGCGGGCCATGCTCGAAGACGCCAGCGTCAAGAAGATCGCGCAGAATGCCAAGTACGATGTGCTGGTGCTGCGCGGTGCCGGTGTGCGCATGGCCGGGCTCGAGTTCGACACGATGCTCGCGAGCTACGTGCTCGATCCGGGACGTCGTTCGCACGGGCTCGATTTGCTCGCGCTGGAGTTCGTGGGCCACACCATGACGGCCTACGAGCAGCTGTGCGGCAAAGGCAAGAGTCAGCTGGGCTTCGATGTCGTACCGGTCGATTCCGCGCGCGATTATTCGTGCGAGGATGTCGATGTCACGATGCGGCTGCGGCTCCTGCTCGAGCCACTGCTGGCGAGCCACGAAATGCTGTCGCTGCTGCAGACGGTGGAAGTGCCGCTCGTGTCGGTGCTCGCCGATATGGAGTACGACGGCATCGCCATCAATCTGCCGTGGTTCGAAAGTCTCAAAACGCGCTTCAAGGCCGAACGCGAGCGCGTCGAGCAGGCCATTTACGCCGAGGCGGGCAAGGAGTTCAACATCAACTCCAACCCGCAGCTGCGCACGGTGCTCTTCGAAGATCTGAAGCTGCCGGTGAAGAAGAAGACCGCCACCGGCCCGAGCACCGATGCCAGCGTGTTGCAGGAGCTTGCGGAAGAAGGACACACGTTGCCGACGCTGCTCATGGAGTATCGCGAGATCTTCAAGCTCGAAGGCACGTACATCGATTCGCTCCCCAAGCTCGTGCATCCGCGCGATCACCGTTTGCACACGTCGTACAATCAGACAGTGGCCGCGACGGGACGCTTGTCGAGCTCCGATCCCAACCTGCAGAACATTCCCAGCCGACGCGAACTGGGGCGCGAAATCCGTCGCGGTTTTGTCCCGCGCGAGGGGTGGCGCCTGCTCAGTGCCGACTACTCGCAGATCGAGCTGCGACTGCTCGCGCACCTGAGTGCCGACCCCGCGTTCGTCACGGCGTTCAAGGCGGGTGGCGACATTCACAAGCAGACGGCCGCGATCATCTTTGGTGTGCCACTCGCCGATGTGACCAGCGACATGCGCGCGCGCGCCAAAACCATCAACTTCGCTACGATTTATGGGCAGGGGGCACACGCGCTGTCGCGGCAGCTGCGCATTACCCACGCCGAGGCGAAGGCTTTCATCGACACGTACTTCGAACGGTTCGCGGGCGTGAAGGCATTCCTCGACGGCTGCGTCGTGGAAGCGAAGCAGAAGGGGTACGTCGAAACGATCTTCAAACGTCGTCGCTACATCCCCGAGCTCAAGGAGCGGAACTTCAACATCCGCGCTTTCGGCGAACGGGTGGCGGCCAACGCCCCCATCCAAGGCTCGGCGGCCGACCTCATCAAGATCGCGATGATCCGGGTACACGAAGCCCTCGCCACCGAGCGGCTCGCGTCGCGGATGTTGTTACAAGTGCACGACGAATTGGTCTTCGAATTACCGCCCGAGGAGGAGCCGGCCCTGTCGGCGCTGGTGAAGCGGGAGATGGAGGGCGCGGCCGTCCTCAATGTGCCGCTGCTGGTGGAGATGGGAATGGGCGGCGATTGGGTGGCCGCCAAGTCCTGATCCCGTAAGCGCTTGTCTGCAATCACGAACCCCCCGCTCTTGCAATGTGCAGCAAGAACGGGGGTGTGCGAGACCCCCCGCTGTTCTGTGTTGTGGAATGCGATCGTCAACCAATTGATTGGCAACGACTTGGCTGCGCCCCGCGCCGCGGCACCGTGATTGCTATACCTGAGAACGTCTGCGGGAATCTGCCCGAGGCAGAACCGCTCCCGTCATCAGTACGGCCCCCCGCCGGTCCCGACCCGAGGCTCATCATTATGCGATCCACCCGTAAGGGCTTCACGCTGATCGAATTGCTCATTGTGGTCGTCATCATTGGCATTCTGGCGGCGATCGCCATCCCCAAGTTCCAGACGACCAAGGGGAAGGCCTATGCCTCCAGCATCAAGAGCGACCTCAAGAATCTGACCAGCGTCCAGGAAGACTACTTCTACTTCAACGAGCGCTACGCGCCGGCGATGAACCTGGTGAGCTTCGATGGCACCGACGGGGTGACCATCAACATCGTCGAAGCCGATGGGCGCGGCTGGTCGGCCACTGCCACGCACCCGTCGGCCTTCCCGCTAACTTGTGCGGTGTATTACGGCGATGCGGCTCCGGTTGCGCCGGCCGTCGTTGAAGGGGTCATCAACTGCCAGTAACGTCTTGAGCGAGCTTCCTCCCATCGCGAACGACCCTGACTCCCGCCGGCGCAGTATGCGTCTGCGGGAGCTGACGTTTGTGCAGGGGTGTCGCGAGTTCGTCTCCCGCAAAGTCGGAATGACGCACGCGATGGATGGCGGCCTCTGGCTGCACCGGCACGTTTGGAAAGGAGAGCCTCTCGTACACCTGGTGAGCACCGACCGGGCTCGGCTCGTCGACTTCGGCAACGCCGTGGGACTTCGCGAATCGCGCCTGCAGTACAAGCCGCTCAAAGACCCGCGCACGGGACAGCGACGCGAGGCCTGGCACTGGGACCTCGGGGGACCGGTGTATCCGCCGCACGATCCTCGGCTTCTTCACGCGCCCGAGGGCGACGGTCCGAACGGGTCGTTATCCGAGTAGCGCCCGTTCGAGTGCGCCCGCATCCCGACGGATGAGATCAGCGTCGGCGAGCAGCGCGCGCTGCAGTGACGGGTCGCGTCGGAACGTGAAGTACGCGCGCATTCGGGCCCGCGCCCGACGCATGCGATCGCCGTAGCGCAGATCACTTCCCGCCGACGGGACGAGGGTGAGCAGAAACAGCAGTGCCCACCACGGACCTGCCAGCCACCACACCGTGGCGCCTTGAATGGCGTACGTGGCGAGCACGAGCACCAACCCGGCGACCAGCGTTTTCATCGCCGGCTCGTCGCGCGCGGTGACGTTGTGTAGCGCAAGGCGACGCGCGAGTTGAATGGGCACGGTATGCGTGAGGCGCCCCCATGCCCCCACCGGCGCGAGGACGGCGGCAAGCAACAGCTCGCGAATTGCGAAGCGCACGCCGGGCGTGAAGTTCGCGCTGATCGAGACGTCGTGAACGTCGAGTGCTCGGGTTTCGAGCTCTGTTCTGAACGCGCGTACGCGCGCTTCGAAGTCGATCGCGCGCTGCTCGAGTATCGGGTCGTGTCGCTCGCGGACCTGCTGCAACCCGCGATCGAGTCGCCGCACGATCGCCAACGTGCTCCCTAATGACGTGTGGTCGTCGCCAAGCGCACCCGAGGGCTCCAGTAGCGCCGCGAGGGTGCTCCCCACCGTATGCAGACGTTCGGCGTCGTCCGCCGAGGCGAAGTTGAGCGTGACGGCACGCAACCGCTCGGTCACGATACTGGTGAGCGTCGCCACCTGCACCTGATCGGCGAGCAGCGCATCGACCTGAATGGGTTCTCCCACTTGCACCAGCACCCGTGATCGCGGCTGCTCTTTCTGTTCGAAGAGCAACCCGATGGGCACAATGCGAATGTTGCGCACGCCGTACTGCTGCGCCGCGTGCATCGTCATGCGGGCAAGGCCAGTGCGCAGCGGTGCCATGTGCGGATCGTCGTGACTCTTCCCTTCGGGAAAGATCACGATCGCCGACTGTCTCGCGAGCGCCTCGGCCACCGCATCGAACGACGCCGCATTGCGTGTGGGGTCGTGCGCCGCGTCGCTCCCCTGCTTGGCCTCGTCGGCCGCACGCCGGAGCGGAACGACGCCCATGGCGGTGAAAAATCGCGCAGCCAGCGGGTTGGCAAAAATCGTGGCTTTGGCGGTGAACCCGACACGCCGCGGCGCGATCGCACCGATTACCAGTGCGTCGACCAGCGCATTGGGATGATTGACCGCCAGAAAGACCGGGCCGCCCTGCGGAATGCGTTCGAGCCCGGTGGTAGTGATGCTACGGTAGTACCAGCCGAGCGCGGTGCGCACGACAGGCAACAGCAGCGCATACATCACGCGGTGTGCGTACGGGCATCGGCCTCGCGGGCCATGCGTTCGCCTTCGGGAATATTCACACGCGTCAGCAGCGCGCCGCCGACGACGAAGAAGCCAATGACCCACAGAATGGCGCCGCGGCTGCTCCCCGTTTCTCCAATGGCGATACTGAACACGAGCGGCCCGAGGATGCCGCCGAACTTCTCGAACACGCTGTAGAAGCCGAAGAATTCGCCGCTCTTGTGCTTGGGCACCATGCTCGCGAAGAGCGAGCGGCTGAGTGCTTGTGTGCCACCCTGCACCATGCCCACGAGTATGGCAAGAATGTAGAACTCGCGCGAGCTGTTGATCCCGTACGCGAAGATGCAGATCCCGGTGTAGACGGCGAGTCCGAGCAGAATGGACAACTTGGTGCCGAGTTTGCCGGCGAGCGCCCCGAACGCGAAGGCGAACGGGATGCCGACGAACTGCACGATGAGAATGGCGGTGATGAGGTCGGCGCGCGCGATGCCGATTTCCGTGCCGAACGCCGTCGCCATCTTGATGATGGTACCGATCCCATCGTTATAGATCGTGAACGCCAGCATCACGAGAAAGGCCTGCTTGTACTGCCGCAGCTCGCGGAGCGTTTCGCCGAGTCGGCTGAAGGCGGCGACGAACGGATTGCCACGCGGTGTTTCGTCCGCTTCGATGGTGCGTGCCGGCTCGCGTACACCACGGAAGAGTGGAATGCTGAAGAGGAGCCACCAGACACCCACACTCACGAACGCGAGTCGCGCTGGCAGCGTCGCTTGTTCGCGTGGGAGGTCGTCTCCGACGGGGAGGCCGATGAGGGCGGGGTTGCTGATCCACGCGAGGTTGAGCGCCAGCAGCAGGCCACCGCCGATGTAGCCGAAGGCATAGGCCGCGGTGGATACGCGATCGACTTCCTTGTCGCTCGCGATGTGCGGCAGCAGCGATTCGTAGAACGTCATGCTGCCGGTGGCACCGGCCATGGAGAGCACGAACAGCGTGGCGGCGAGAAACAGGTCGCCATGCTGAATGAAGTACATGGCCATCGTGGCGAAGACGCCGATCATCATGAAGACCGCGAGGAACTTCTTTTTCGCGGCCTGATAGTCGGCGATGGCGCCAAGGATGGGGCCGAGGATGGCGATGACGACCGCGGCCACCGTGTTGGCGTTGGCGAGCGATTGTGTGGCGGCCTCGGGCGTACCGTTGGCGCCCGCGACCGAGATGAAGTAGATGGGGAAGACGGCCGTCATGATGACGGTCTGCATGGCCGACACGGCCCAGTCGTACATGGCCCATGCGCGCAGCTCGGGGCGATGCAGTCCGAGTGCGTTGAGAAATCCTTTGGGCGCGGTGACCGCGGTGGCGTCAGACATGAACGATGGAGAAGGAGGAGGTCGCAACGTCAGACAATCCTCTGGGGCGGCGTGGTCGCTGTCCAGTACGTCTCGTGACATACTTCTTGGCATGCAGACACTCTGGCGACGTATTTCCCGGGCCGCGCGATGGGCTCCGGTGCTGTTGGTTCTGGCGTGCGACCGCAACAAGTCGCCCGAGCCTGGTGATTCTGCAGGTGGCAATGCGAACCGTTCGGGGGCAGACAGTATTGCGACGACGGTGAGCAGCAGCGGGTGGGACATTGCCGCTGGCCCCTTCGTGGTGCTTCCCACGGTGGACGGCGGGTTGGTGGCGGGTTCGTTGTTGCTGCCAGAGGCCACCGACACGACGATGAGCGATACGACGGGCGTGGGGGCGCTGCTGGGCGACGGCCGGCTCGATCTTTTTGCCCGCGGCGGCAAGGTGGGGGTAGCTCGCATTTCGGTTGAGGCTGGCGCGCCTTCGGAACCCGGGTGCAGCGCGTGGCCGGTGGCCCGCTTGGGCGTCGATGCCGGCGTGACACTGCTGCCGTGGACGGCGGCCTTTGCGGCCGGGCGGGTGACGGCCATTCCGCTCGACTCCATCGAGGGGCTCGCGCCGCGCGATTCGGGGCGACTGGCGGCCGATCTGACACGGCTCGCGTCGCGGTTGCCGGATGATACGAGCGCGACCTTCCGCGCGCTTCCCTTCGTGGTGCTCCGCGCCTGGCGTGGGCGCAACACTGACAACGAGGGGACCGGCGGCTTTGTGGTGGCCACGCTGGCCCGCCGGGTGAATCAGGAGGACGATCCCAAGGAGGAGCGTCTCGTGATCGTCGTCGACGCGCCGGGCAGCGACAGCAAGGAGTGGAAGGTGGGGTGGCACGAGCGCGCGTCGGGGCACGAAGAGGAGCTCGTGGTGGCGGAGCCGCTGCTGGCGTTCCGCGCTGCCGGCGCGCGCGACGTTCGGCTGCTCTTTGGCCGCGACGACGGCATCGCGCTTGGTGCGGCCGTTCTGTCCCAATCGGCGGGTGGCTGGCGCGTGTTGTGGGAAAGTGCTCTGGCCGGATGTAATTAACGGGCGCACAATACCGCGGTCCTCTTTTTCGGAGCCGCGTTATGTCTGCAGCAACCGTGTGGGGCCGCCTGAGTGCGGCCCTTCTGGCATCGACTCTGGCCGCGGCGCTTGGCGCCACGGCATCACCGGCGGTGGCGCAGTCGGCGCCTCGTGAGCCCATCAAGTTCGCGCGCTATGCGCACGTGGCCAACGACGGCACGATAGCCTTTACCTGGCAGGACGACATCTGGGTGGCCGACAAGGACGGCGGCAACCCACGCCGGCTCACCGCGCATGTGGCGCGTGATTTCATGCCGCGCTTTTCGCCCGACGGGAAGTGGATTGCGTTCACGAGCAATCGCATGGGGAACAACGACATCTACATGGTCCCGGTGAGCGGCGGTGAGCCAAAGCAGCTCACGTGGTTCAGCGGTGACGATCAGGCGTTGTATTTCACGCCCGATGGACGCGAGATCGTGTTCACGAGCAATCGCGGCGAACACCCCTTCGGCTCGCCGCTGTACCGGTTGCCCATCGACGGCTCTGCGCCGCGCGCCATGTCCATGGATTTCGGTCGCAGCGGCATGATGAAGCAGGACGCGACGATGGTGGCGTTCAACCGCACGGTGCCGAGCTATTGGCGCAAGGGATATCGCGGCAACAGCAACGCTGATATCGCGGTGCAGGATCTCAAGACGGGGCAGATCACGGAGCTCACCGATACGGAGCTGAAGCAGTTCAAGACGTTCACCCACGATGTGCACCCCATGTGGGGCGCCGATGGCATGATCTACTTTGCCTCGGAGCGCGACGGCATCTTCAACCTGTGGCGCATTGCGCCCACCGGTGGCGCGCCGCAGCAGGTGACGAAGCACAAGGACGATGGCGTGCAGTTCCCCGCCATCTCTCCCGATGGCCGTCGCATCGTGTACGAAAACGAATTCGATTTGTGGACGATCGATGTGCCGGGCGGACAGCCGCGCAAGCTGGCGATCAGCGTTGCCGCTGATGCGAAGGAGAACGACATCTCCACGGTCTCCAACAGCAACCGCGCCGACGGCTTTGCACCGTCGCCGTCGGGTGATTATGTGGCCGTCGACTTTCATGGCGAGATCGTGGTGGTGCCCACGGAGGCGGGTGTGGGGGAACGCACCGCCGTCACGTCGTCACCGTGGCGTGAGCGGTACCAGGTGTATTCGCCCGACGGGCGTCGCCTGGCGTACGTGAGCGACGAAAGCGGCGACGAGGAAGTGTGGGTGTACGACATGGCCGGTGCGCAGCGTCGCAAGCTCACCACGCAGCCGTCGGTGAAGGCCGACCTCACGTGGGCGCCGGGTGGACAGAAGCTGGCGTACACGGGCAACAACCGCTTGTGGGAAGTGGATGTGGCGGGTGGTGCGCCGCGCGAACTGGCCTACAATGCCGCGGGCGGATTTACCGTGGGGCAGTACAGCGCCGACGGCAACTGGCTCACGTACTCGCGTCGCGACGATGATCAGAACGCGGAAGTGTTCGTTTTCGACGTGCGTAACAAGCGCGAAGTGAACGTGACCCGCAATCCGTTCAACGACGGCAACGGCGTGATGACGCCGGATGGCAAGCATGTCATGTTCACCTCGAACCGCGACAACGGTGTGTCGCAGCTGTTCGTGGTGTCGCTGGCCAAGCTCACCGAAGACCCCAACGATCCGCTGGTTCGCGAACGGATGCGTCGCGCGCCCGGTGGGCGTGCCGACTCCACCGCCGCCACTCCTGCTGCGCCGTTGGCCGTCAGCATCGATGAACCCGGCATGGCCGACCGCGCACGTCAGCTCACGCGCGGCACGACGGCGGTGGGGCAGTTCTTCCTGTCGCGCGATGGACGCACGGTGTACTTCACGGTGGGCGGTGGTGGTGGCTTCGGTGGCGGCAACGCACAGGCGGCGGCGGTCGATCCGGAAAGCCCCAACGTGGGGCTCTTCGCGATGAACCTCGACGGTACCAATCGTCGGCGTATCGCGGGCGGGTTGTATCCGCAGCTCACGCCCACCGCCGATCGTCGGGCGGTCTTCTTCCGTCGTGCCGCACGTGGCGGTGAAGGCGGTGAATCCGCCGCGCCGGGCTTCGAGATCAGCAAACTCGTGCTCGCTACGCCGCAGCGTGCGGAGCCGGTGAACTTTTCGTTCCCCGTCATGGTGGATGCGCGCGCCGAGCGCGAGCAGCTGTTCGAAGAAGCGTGGCGCGTGATGAAGTACCGCTTCTACGACGAGAAGATGCACGGCCGCGACTGGGACGCCATCAAGTCACGCTACAAGCCGTTGCTGAAGCACGTGGCGACCAACGAAGACGTGTACGACCTCGCCAACGAGATGATCGGTGAACTCAACGCGTCGCACACCGGCGTAAACGGACCGCCGTCACGCAGCATGCCGAGTGTGTACACCACGCGCTATCTCGGTTTCGAACTCGAACCGAGCGACGCGGGACGCTATAGGGTGGGGCACGTGTACAAGGGTGGCCCGGCCGACAAGGAGTGGCTGGATGTGCGCGAGGGTGACTACGTGCTCGCCATCAACGGGCAGGAGCTCAAGTCGGGGGACAACTACGAGCGTCTGCTGGCCACCGCGATGAACGAGTACATCCCCGTGCGTGTCGCGAAGAGCGCTGGTGGTGAGGGTGCGCGCACCATGCGTATTGCCACGGTGACCTCACTCACGAACATCAAGTACGAAGAGTGGGTGGCGAACAACCGCGCGCAGGTGGAGAAGGAAACGAACGGCGACATCGCGTATGTGCACATTCGTTCCATGGATCAGCCGTCGTTGGCGCGCTTCCGCAACGAGATCGACCAGTTCTCCAACAAGAAGGGGATCATCGTCGACATCCGCTACAACGGCGGCGGCAATATCGACCAGGAGCTGATCGACATTCTCGAGCGGCAGCCGTATCAGTTCTGGAATCAGCGCACGGGATCACGTGTGTGGGGGCGTCGTCCGCGTCAGGCGATTGCGGGGCCCAAGGTCATGATGATCAACGCGCGCTCCGGCTCCGACAGCGAGGTCACGCCCATGGCGTTCCGTCAGCTGGGATTGGGGCGTATCGTGGGCAACCCCACGGCGGCGGCGGTGATCGCGACGGGTTCGTACACGCTCATCAACGGCGGCACCATTCGTACGCCGGGGTCACTGGTGGTGACGTACGACCCCACCAAGCCCAACAACTACGGCGTCAATCTCGAGAACCTCGGCGTTCCGCCCGATGTGTGGGTGAAGAACACGCCGATGGACGAAGTGAAGAAGATCGACCGCGAGCTCAAGACGGCGATCGAGGAAGCGCTCAACATGCTGAAAGCGGCGAAGCTCAAGATCTCGAGCGAGAACCAATAAGTCGTTCGGGCAGGTCAGACCCACAGCGCAACACGGATTGAACGGATGGAGCGGAGGGACACGGATCTGATCCGCGTTCCTCCGCTCCATCCGTTTGATCCGTGTTCAGTTGTTTGTCTCAGCCCCTCGCCGGATCATCGCCGCAGTACACCCCAGCTGAACTCGCGGCCGAGCCCGGCGCTCGCGGTAATCCACACGAGCGCTGCAGGTTCGAGAAAACGGGCGCGTGACAGAGGGCCAAGCCGCACCGGATCGAAGCCGATGGCGCGTGCCAGCGAGATGGTCGTGTTGCACGCGTCATCGTCGTCGCCGCAGAGCCAGAGCACGGAGTGCCCGTTGGCGAAGACGGGATTGGCCATCACTTCCATGCCGATGCTATTGAATGCCTTCACGACGCGCGCGCCGGGCGCCCATCGCGCCACCTGTTCGGCGCCGGAATCGGTAGTGCCGTGGGTGAGCACCATCCCCGGGCCAATGGGGTTGGTGGCATCGATGAGGATTTTGCCGCTCAGATCACCGGCGGCCTGTAACGTCGACTCGGCGCCTGCCCACGCGGAGGTGAGGACGAGGATGTCGGCGTTGGCTGCGGCGTCGGACAGCGACTGCAGCGGTTGCGCAGCGTTTGCGTGCTTGTCGCTCGCGGGGTCACGCACCCCGTAGTGCACCGTATGTCCGGCGTCGGCAAAGCGGGCGCCTAGCGTGGAGCCCACGCGGCCGGCACCGAGAATGGCGATGGTGTGCAGGGTCATGCGGCGGTCGGCGTTGGGCAGGTTGTCGTCGGCACTCATGGCGTCTCCGAATGAAGTCGGCATGAGGCTACGGGATTACGCGCGAGTCAACCAGTATGCACCTTTTGGGATGATACTTACTGTTTGGAGAGTGCCATGCCGGAGTTCATGCACGATGGTCAGCTGTTTCAGAGTCCGGTCGAGCTCGCGCTGCACCTGATCGGGGGGAAGTGGAAGATGCCGGTGTTGTGGCGTCTCAATCAGCGCACATGGCGCTACAACGAATTGCACCGCGATCTCACGCGCGTGTCGCACAAGATGCTCACACAACAGCTGCGCGAATTGGAGCATGCGGGGTTGCTCACACGCACCGTGCATCCCGTGGTGCCGCCGCACGTGGACTACGCCATTACCGAGCTTGGGCGCACCGCGTTGCCAGCTATCGAGGCGTTGCGCAGCTGGGGGTCGGCATACCGTTCCTCAGCGCTCGCCGTGAACCCGTCCGAAGTAATCCACCACGTCGAGTGAGAACGCCGCCTCATGCCCCGACAGCTGCCAACCGAGCTGCTCCGCGAGAATTTCCGGGCGCTCATCGCCGCCGAGCCACCGTTCGATGAGTCGCGACTCGACGTCCACGATCCAATACTCGATGCCTTCACGCTGATAGCGCCGGCGTTTCACGACGCGGTCGTAGCGCGCCGTGCTCGGCGAGAGAATCTCCACGAACAGCACGGCGGCCTCGGGCGCTTCGTTTCGTGTCGGTGCTCGTCCTGCTGGTGTTGGCACGACGGTGATGTCCGGTTGCACGACCGTGAAAGTGTCGAGCACGTAGTCGAGTGGTGCAGGGAGAATCAACGCCCGCTGACCCTGACGCGCATAGTCGTTGAGCGCGGTCATCAGGAGAGCCAAGGCAATCTGGTGCGCCAGTACGGGGCTCGGGCTCACGAGCAGCTCCCCGTCCACGCACTCGAACCTTTTGCCCGGCTCTTCGGGCAGATTCTGTACTTCCGCCGCGGTCCAGCGGCGCTGCTCCGTGGCTGGCATGGCCATAGTTTGCTCGGCGTTGCGTGAAGTTGGCAAGGGGACATTCGGCACGATAGGGAATGACGCTCTGCCGTGTGTCACCGAAATTAGGCGCCAAGCATCATTTTCACGCGTCATCTGCGCCGTTTCGCAAGCCCTCCAATTTGTCAGGCGAGGCACGTAGTATGCGCGCATATGACCGCTCCTACCCTCGATATGCTCGCCCCCGCGATCGTTGCGCGCGTGGCGACGGAACTGTCGCTGAACGCCCCGCAGGTTCAGCGCACGCTCGCCCTCTTTGCCGAAGGCGCCACCCTCCCCTTTATCGCCCGCTACCGCAAGGAAGTCACGGGTGGTCTCGACGAAGTGCAGCTCCGCGATGTGCGTGAGCGCGCTGAGTATCTGAAGGAAATGGAAGATCGCCGCGCGGCGATCCTCAAGAGCATCGATGAGCAGGGCAAGCTCGACGATGCCCTCAAGGCCACCATTCTGGCCGCCGACACCAAGCAGGCGCTCGAAGATCTCTACTTGCCGTTCAAGCCCAAGCGTCGCACGCGCGCCATGATTGCACGCGAACGCGGCCTGGGACCGCTGGCGGACGCACTGGTCGAAGGCAGTCTCGATGATGCCGCAATGCTCGCACAGGCAGCAGCGTTCGTGCTTCCGGAAATGGAAGGCAAGCCGAGCGAGGTGCCTACCGCCGAAGCCGCATTGCAGGGCGCCCGCGACATTCTCGCCGAACAGATTGCCGAAGACGCGGTCGTTCGCGGCTGGGTGCGCGAAGTCACGCGCGCCAAGGGTGTCGTGAAGAGCAGCGTGCTCGCCGACAAGAAGAGCGACGAATCGAAGTTCAAGGATTACTTCGAGTTTGCCGAATCGTTGGGCACCATTCCCAGCCATCGCATGCTGGCCATTCGTCGTGGCGAGACGGAAGGTGAGCTGTTGTGGCGCATCGAAGCGCCGGTGGACGAGATCAACGCCCGCCTGCTTACCGACGTGGGCGCCGGCAAGAAGGCTGTGCAGCAGTTCACGCTCGCCTGCGCCGACGCCTACAAGCGGTTGCTGTCGCCGGCCATCGAGGTGGAACTGCGCGTGGAGCTCAAGACGCGCGCGGACGACGAAGCGATCACGATCTTCGGTCGCAATCTCGAGCAGCTGTTGCTCGCGTCGCCCGCGGGCGAAAAGAAGGTGATTGGACTCGACCCGGGCTTCCGCACGGGTGTGAAGGTCGCGGTGGTGAGCACCACGGGTGCGCTCGTGCACACCGATACGTTGTACCTGCACCAGGAAGATCGCTTTGCCGGTGCGGTGCGCCTCATGGTGGAGCGCTTTACGCCGGAGCTCATTGCCATCGGCAACGGCACCGCAAGCCGCGAGACGGAAACGCTGACCAAGGCGGCGCTGCGCGAAATGGATGCGCCGCGTCCGCAGGTGGTGGTGGTGAATGAAGCGGGCGCTTCGGTGTACTCCGCGAGTGATCTCGCGCGCAGTGAATTCCCCGAGCTCGATGTCTCGCTGCGCGGCGCGGTGAGCATCGCGCGCCGGTTGCAGGACCCGCTCGCGGAGCTCGTGAAGATCGATCCCAAGAGCATTGGTGTGGGACAGTATCAGCACGACGTCAATCAGACGCGTCTCAAGCAGCGCCTCGACGATATCGTGGAAAGCTGCGTGAACCGTGTGGGGGTGGAGATCAACACCGCGTCATCGGCGCTGCTGGGTTACGTGGCGGGCATCGGCCCCAGTCTCGCGCAGTCGATCGTGTCGCTGCGCGACAGCAAGGGTGGCTTCAAGAGCCGCGGTGACCTGAAAGACGTGCCGCGTCTCGGCGCGAAGGCATTCGAGCAAGCCGCCGGCTTCTTGCGTGTGCGCGGCGGTGTGCATCCGCTGGACTCGAGCGCCGTGCACCCGGAGCGGTACGCGCTGGTGGAGCGCATGGCCAAGGATCTTGGCGTGGCGGTGGGCGAGTTGGTGGGCAACGAATCGCTGGTCGATCGTATTGCGCTGCAGCAGTACGTGAGCGACGACGTGGGCATGCCCACACTGCGCGACATCGTGGCCGAACTCAAGAAGCCGGGGCGTGACCCGCGTGCGGCGTTCGAGCCGCCCGCCTTCCGCGAGGACATTCAGAAGCCGAGCGATCTGCTGCCGGGCATGGTGCTCGAAGGCGTGGTGACGAACATCGTGGCGTTCGGGGTGTTCGTGGACATTGGCGTGCACCAGGACGGCCTCGTGCACGTGAGCCAGATTGCCGACAAGTTCGTGAAGGACCCCAACGACGTCGTGCAGGTGGGGAAGAAGGTGAAGGTCACGGTACAGAGCGTGGATTTGCCACGTAACCGCATTGCGCTGAGCATGCGCAGTGACGGCGGCATGGGCCCGCGCGCCGGCGCGTCGGCGGAGGGGGGCACGCGCCGCGACGTGATTCAGAACAACCAGCAGAATCAGAGCAACCAGCAGAACCGTGCGCCGCTCAAGGGTGGCTTCAAGCCGGCCGCCAAGCCGTTCGTGCCGACCAAGGGCGCGGTGGCGCCGAACGGGATTCGCTTCAAGTAAGGGTGGGTTAGGCGGCTGGCTGGGTTTGAACAGCTCTCACAGAGAAACGGAGGGACGGAGGTCACGGAGAACAGCACAGCTCTGAGGAGGCTGTTCTTCGAGGGCTCCGTCCCTCCGTTTTTCCGTGAGAGCTGTTCACTACTCTGCCGAAATGCCAGAATCTGGGTGGATTGAGCGGTCCTGGCACAAATATCCGTCGGCCCCTGTACGCGAATGGGTGTCACGCTGGCTAACTTGCGTGGATGCTCTCTCGCGACACGAATTGGCACCGCCACGGCCTCCATGCTTGATCCGCAACTGGAACGGCTTTTTTCTCCCGTACTCCGTGAGCGCGCGCGCGCATATCTGGCGCCGGATATCGTCGAGTGGCGGAAGGTGCATGACAGCCGGGTAGACGCGGTGGTGCAGGGGACGCGCCCCTATCGGGTACTCGTCGAAGTCGACGTGCGAGATGCACAGATGGGGTGCACCTGCGCGTACGCGGTAGAGCATGGCCCGTGCAAGCATCAGTGGGCGCTGTTGCTCGTGCTCGATCGCGACGGCGCACTCCCCGATGGCTTGCACCCTGGGGCGTCGCCGTTGCCGGTGGCATTCGTGACGCCTGATGAGCATGTCGAGTTTGGCGCGCCCGAACCCGCGGTGGTGATTCCCGACGCGCCGGCGGAACCGCAGACGGATTGGCAGATTGCCCTTCGCGCGACGGTGCTCGCACAGCGCGCGCGCGATCTGCGTCCCGAAAGCAATCGCCCCACGGCGATGCCAGCCGATCGGCGCATCGTGTATCAGCTGCACATTACCGAAGCATCGGAGCAGTCGGGGGTGCGGGTGCAGGTGTGCACGCAGCGCCGTACGCGTGATGGGACGTGGGAAGAGCCGCGCCACTTTGGTGCCAGCGCCGAAGCGTGGTTCAACGCGAACGATCCGGCAGACCGGTTGATCGCCGAGATGTTGCTGGGCGCGCAGGATATTCCGGCGGCGCGCGCGATGCCGGCGCAGGGGTTTCATGTGCCGCCCCGCGCATACAGCACCACGCTGCGCGCCATCTGCGATACCGGTCGCGCGCTGCTGGCCACCAGCCGTCGTTCACTCGACGGGCGTGTCATGCAGTGGGACGATGAATCGCCGTGGACGGTCGTGCTGCGCGTCGAGCGTCCCAGCATTGACGGCTATGCGCTCGTGGCCGACGTGCAACGCGAGGGGGTATCGCGTCCGCTGGCCGATGTCGACTGGGTGTCGCCGAAGGGCCTGATCGTGTTGGGCAACAAGCTCGCGCGGTTCGATGCACAGGATGTGTGGCCTCTCGTGCAGCGCTTGTGGTACGACTCGTCGCTCGACTTGGGTGAAGATCCGTCGCCGTTTCTGGCCGAGTTCCACACGCTGCGCACGGCGCCGCGTCTGTCGCTGCCGCCGGGCGAGTTACAGACGGAAACGGACGCTGCGCCGGTGCCGCATTTGAGTATCACGAGCGGCCCCGATAACGGTCGCCGTTCTCAGGCCTGGCTGCTGGTGCGCTTCCGCTATGGTACCTCCATGGTCGACGCGCAGTCGCCGGCGCCAACCACGTTCGACAAGAACACGCGCACCTTGTATCGCCGTCGGATGGCCGCGGAGCGCAACGCCGTGACGCGCCTGCGCGCCATGGGTGCGCTCGAGATGTATTCGCACACGCATCATCGCATGGGACTCACGATGTCGTCGCACGCGCTGCCCAAGGCGCTGGCTACGCTCGTGCGTGAAGGATGGCAGGTGGAGACCGACGGATCGCTGCTGGTGGCGCCCGGCAAGCTCGATATTCAGATGAGCTCCGGCGTCGACTGGTTCGACTTGCATGGTGGTGTGCGCTACGGCGATCAGATGGCGTCGATTGCGACGTTGCTCGCGGCGGCCGAAGCGGGTGAAGAACAGGTGCGTCTCCCCGACGGCTCACTGGGCGTCATGCCCACCGAGCAGCTGAGCGCGCTGCAAGCACTCATGGCGCTCGCGGAACGTCGCGGTGAACTGCTGCGCTTCCGGCCGTCACAGCTTGCCGTGCTCGATGCGCTGCTGGCCGAACTGCCTGACGTGGATGTGGACGCGCAGCTTGCCTCCGCGCGTGCGCAGCTGCACGAGTTCCGTGAAATTGCCCCGGAGCCGGTGCCAGAAGGGTTCGTGGGCGAACTGCGCGCGTATCAGCGCGACGGCCTCTCGTGGTTCGCGTTCCTCCGCCGCTTCCAGCTTGGCGGTTGCCTTGCCGACGACATGGGTCTTGGCAAAACGGTGCAGGTGCTCGCGATGCTCGAAGGGCGCCGCGCCGAAGGCAAAGGCTTGTCGCTGCTGGTGGTTCCGCGGTCGCTCGTGTTCAACTGGATGCGCGAAGCCGAGCGTTTTGCGCCCACCCTGCGTGTCATCGATTTGAGCCACGCCGAGCGTGAAGTGGATGCGCTCGACGCCAACGACGCCGACGTGGTGATCTCGACCTACGGCACGTTGCGTCGCGATATCGACCGGTTGGGCTCGCGTCGCTTCGACTACGTGGTCCTCGACGAAGCGCAGGCGATCAAGAACGCGAGTACGGCGACGGCCAAGGCGGCGCGCCTGCTGCAGGGTGATCACAAGCTCGCGTTGACGGGCACACCCATCGAAAACCGCATCGAAGAGTTGTGGAGTCTCTTCGAGTTCCTCAATCCGGGGATGCTGGGCGCGTCGTCGCGCTTCAGCACGGCCGCGCGCGCACTCGGGCAGAAGCCCGGTGGTGCGCCGGCAATGCCGGGTCAGCCGCGTGACGATCTTTTTGCGCGCGCGCTGCGGCCGGTCATTCTGCGTCGCACCAAGTCGCAGGTGGCGTCCGAGCTGCCGTCACGCACGGAGCAGACGCTCGAAGTGGAGCTCGAGCCTCGGCAACGCGCGTACTACGAAGAACTGCGTCTGCAGTACGTGCAGAGTGTCTTCGAACAGGTGGAGCGCGAGGGCATCGCCAAGTCGCGCATGCACATTCTCGAAGCACTCCTTCGTTTGCGTCAGGCGGCCTGTCATCCGTCGCTCGTCGACCCGCGCAAAGCGGCGCTGCCGTCGGCCAAGCTCGATGTCATCGTGCCGTCGTTGCAGGAAATCGCGAACGAAGGGCACAAGGCGCTCGTGTTCTCGCAGTTCACGAGTTTCCTGTCGTTGCTGCGCAACCGGCTCGACGCGCAGGGCATTCCGTACGAGTATCTCGACGGCAAGACGCGTGACCGTCAGGCGCGCGTGGACCGCTTCCAGAGTGCCGACGGGCCACCACTCTTTCTCATCAGTCTCAAGGCGGGCGGTCACGGGCTCAACCTCACGGCGGCGGAGTACGTGTATCTGCTCGACCCGTGGTGGAATCCGGCGGTGGAAGCGCAGGCGATCGACCGGGCGCACCGCATCGGGCAAACGCGCCATGTGCTGGCGACGCGCGTGGTCGCGCGCGACACGATCGAGTCCAAGATCCTCGAGCTGCAGGCGAGCAAGCGGGCGCTCGCCGACTCCATCCTTTCCGAGGATCGCGGCGGCTTGGCGAGCATTGGGCGCGACGAACTCCATCTGCTGCTCGGCTAGGGACAGCGGTTTGCTTGGGTGTGTGGGGCGTCACGGGGCGCCCTCCACCGCCTCCGCGCGTTGCTTCGGGGCTTCGCCCCTCAGAGACGCGCTGTCGGCGGCGGAGGGCGCCCCGTGCCGTTGCACTCGAGCGAACCGCGGTGGTCGTGGTGCCGACGGGCTGGGGCGCGTCGCTTCGCTCGCTTTTTTGTTGCGCGCGCTGGTCGGGGTCTGGGGTCTGGTCGGGGTCGGGGTCTAGGTCGGGGTCTAGCCCGTCACGGTCCCACACCTCCGCCGCGCGTCTCTGAGGGGGTGGCGCCGGCAACGCGCAGCGTTGCACGGCCACCCCCGAAGGAAAGCGCGGAGGGGGTGTGGGGCTGTGACGGGCGGATCCCACACCCGGAAGTACCCCGACCAAGACCCCGACCAAGACCCCGACCCAGACCCCAACCACCGCAACCTGCGGGGGCTTTGCGGTGTCGAAACGCAGCGGCGCGGCTCGACGTACGTTTGGCCACCTGCGCGACGCCCTTCGAGGGCGGTTTTCCACCTATGGCGGAGTTTGCTTTACCCTCATGACCTCACGACGCGAATTCTTGTGGCAGGGCGGGACCGCTTTTGGCGGCGCTCTGCTCGCCGGCAGTGCGCTCTCCGGCATTCCGCGGCTGCTGTCGGCGGCGCCGGCACCGGATGCGAAGGCGCTCGAAGCGTTCACCGATGTTGCCAATGTGCGCGCGCTCATGGACGCGGCGCTCAATGCGGCCAAGATGGCAGGCGCGACCTACGCCGATGTGCGCTGCAGCCGTCAGCGGCAAAACTTCGTCTTCACGCGCGAACAGCAGATCCAGCAGGTCACGGACACCGATACCGTAGGCATTGGGGTGCGCGCGCTCGTCGACGGCACCTGGGGGTTCGCGGCCACGCGCATTCTCACCACCGACGGCGCGGCGGCGGCAGCGCGGGAAGCGGTGGCAATTGCCAAGGCGTCGAAAATTGCGCGCGCCAATCCCATCGAGTGGCTTCCCACGCCGGTGGTGAAAGACGGCGTGTGGAAGAGCGCGTTCACGCAGGACCCGTTCGATATTCCTATCGAACAGAAGGCCGATCTGCTGCTCAAGGCCAACGCGAACGCGCTCAAGGCGAAGAACGTGAAGTACGTGTTCAGCGGCTTCTTCTTCGTGAAGGACGAGCGCAACTACGCCAACACCGACGGCACCGTCACCAAGCAGGACGTCGTGCGCTCGTGGCCCACCATGCAGATCACCGCGGTGAGCACCGACTTCACCGACTTCCAGAATCGCAGCAACATGGTCGCCCCCATGGCGCGCGGCTGGGAGTACATCCTGCAGAGTGACCTCGTGGGCAACGCGCAGAAGTGGGGCGAAGAAGCGGCGGCGAAACTCACCGGCAAGCCAGTCGAGCAGGGGCGCTACGATCTTGTGCTCGATCCGCAGAATCTCTGGCTCACGATTCACGAAAGCATCGGACACCCCACCGAGCTCGATCGCGCGATGGGCTACGAGGCGAACTACGCGGGCACCAGCTTCATTGCACCGCCGGAGAAGATGCTGGGGTCGCTCAAGTACGGCCCGAGCCTCATGAACATTCAGGGTGATCGCTCGCAGCCCGGTGGCCTCTCGACGATTGGTTGGGACGATGACGGCGTGAAGCCCGACGAGTTCCTCATCGTGAAGAACGGCATGTTCAACGACTACCAGACCACACGCGAACAGGCACCGTGGCTGCGCTGGTGGTACGAAAAGAACGGCGCGCCGGTGCGCTCGCACGGCTGCTCGTACGCGCAGGGGTGGGACAACGTCCAGTTCCAGCGCATGCCCAACGTATCGCTCATGCCGGGCGAGAAAGACCTCACGCAGGACGATCTCATCGCGGCCACCGATCGCGGCATTCTCATTCAGGGTGACGGCAGCTTCTCCATCGACCAGCAGCGCTTCAACGCGCAGTTCGGCGGTCAGCTCTATCACGAAATCAAGGGCGGCAAGGTGGTCGGCGTACTCAAGGACGTCGCCTACCAGATTCGCACGCCGGACTTCTGGAACAGCATGGACATGATCGGCGGCAAGCGCAGCTATCAGCTTGGTGGTTCGTTCTTCGACGGCAAGGGACAACCGCCGCAGGTGAATGCGGTGAGTCACGGCTCGCCGCCAGCGCGTTTCCGCAACGTCAACGTGATCAACACCGGGAGGAAGGCCTGATGCAACCCAACTCCGCCATCCTCACGCGTGAGCAGGCGCAGGCGATCGTCGAGAAAGCCATCAAGATGTCCAAGGCCGATGCGATCGACGTGCAGGTGAACACCTACACCGCCGGCAACATCCGCTTTGCCGACAATCAGGTGAGCACCGCCGGCAGCACCACCGACGCGCAGCTTGGCATTCAGAGCGCGTTCGGCCCCAAGCACGCCGTCGTCACCACCAACGATCTCTCCGACGCGAGCATCGAACGCGCGGTGCGTGAAAGCGAGCGTCTTGCGCGTCTCGCGCCCGACGATCCCGAATCGATGCCGCAGTTGGGCGCGCAGACGTATACACCCGTCAACGCGTTCTTCGAGTCCACGGCGAACTTGTCGGCCGACGATCGCGCCAAGGCGGCACTCGGCGCGCTCGAGCTCGCGCGCAAAGCGGGTGACCTCAAGGCGGCGGGCTATCTGGTCACCACCGCGGGCGCGCTCGCCATTGGCAACAGCACGGGGATGTTCGCGTATCACCGCGCCACGAATGCGAACTACACGCTCACCGTGCGCACCACCGACGGCACCGGCTCTGGATGGGCCGCTGGTGATCACGCCGACTGGGCACAGCTGGATGCGCGTCGCGTCGCGGAAACGGCCGTGGAAAAGGCGCGGCTGTCGCGCAATCCCGTGGCCATCGAGCCTGGCCGCTATACGGTCATTCTCGAGCCGCAGGCGGTGGGCGATCTCGTGCAGCTCATCGGCAACTATGCCGACGCGCGTAGCGCCGACGAGGGACGTAGCCCGTTCGTGAAGCAGGGCGGCGGCAACAAGGTGGGCGAGAAGATCATGGACGAACGCGTCACCATCTTCTCCGACCCGGCCGACCCGCAGCTGCTCGGACGTCCGTGGGACTTCGAAGGAATGCCGCTCGGCCGTCAGGTGTGGATCGAGAACGGCGTGCTCAAGCAGCTCATCTACTCGCGCTTCTGGGGCAAGAAGCAGGGCAAGACGCCAACCGGCGGGCCGAGCTCGTTCAAGATGGCCGGCGGGACGCAGAGCGTGGAGGATCTCATCAAGGGTACCACGCGTGGCATTCTCGTCACGCGTCTGTGGTATCTGCGCGAGGTGGATCCGCGCACCATTCTCTACACGGGGCTCACCCGCGACGGCACGTTCCTGATTGAGAACGGCAAGATCACCAAGAGTCTGCGCAATTTCCGCTTCAACGAGTCACCGCTGTTCATGCTCAACAATCTCGAAGCACTCGGGAAGCCGGAGCGCCTCGCCGGCACGGAGCAGGGGGGCGATGTGGTGATGCCGTCGATCAAGGCGCGGGACTTCAACTTTACGAGCTTGTCGGAAGCGGTGTGACGTGGGTGAACGGCGGTTGAACGGATCAGTTCAACCGCCGTGCATTTACCGCCCCCTCACCATCCTCAAACCCGCCGCCGCCGCGCGGCGGCAATGCCTACCAATCCAATGGCAAGCAGCCCAACATTCGTCGGCTCCGATACTGCGGTGGCCGTGCTGGCCGTGAGATTGTCCAGCTCGAACGGTTCGTCGACAAAATCACGGTCGAAGTCGTGAGACAACACGGCGGAGTAGGCGAACGTGCCGCTTGCAGACCACGAAAAAACGCCACCAAAGCCGAACAACGGGTCAGCCAATGCCGAAGGGTTAAATACCTGCGTCGAAATGAACGCGCCATTCACATCATAAAGCGCGAGATACGATGAGAGGTTGCTGGCTCGCACGATTCCAAAAGAAAGACTCGATATCGGACCGCCGAAAGCGAGGCCGAGAGTGCCACTAGCCGTCCCCTGGATGACGCCATCACACACGATCGATGGCGTGCAATCGAATGACGTGGGGAGGAAGAACGCATCCAATGCCGAATTGCTGAAGGTCACACCACTGATGATTGATCCGTCAGCTGGGGTACCAAAAAGTGTGGCGTCGTCGAAGTTGAGTGAAAAGTTCTGGGCCTGCGCCGACGTGCTGAGAGCCACGCTGAGCAGAGCCGTACCGAGTGCGCGAAAAAGCTTCATGGAAGAGTCCCGAAAGGATGAAAAGTTGGCGTGGCTACCGGAGTAACCACGCCAACAGGCAGTTATTGGAAGCGGTAGACGGCGCGCTGCTGCGACCCGTCAATGAAGCGCAGCACGAGCTCACGGCAGGAACCCGCCCACGTGCGATCGGTGCGCCAGAAGTAGCTGTAGCTCGCGGTTGACGCGACGTAGGTGAGGGGCGTGACCGCGGTCGTGGAAGCGAGTGAACCCAACGGCGCCAGCGTGGTGCAGTCGACAAGGCGCATGAGCGGGCTGCCTGACCTGAGGATGCCTAGACCCATATTGCCGCTCAGGCTGAAGCGGACGTTGGCGGTGAAGCCCGCGGTGGCGGCCGTCAACGTCGGCAATGTGCGCGTGGGGGCGAGGAATCCCCCCCACGTGTACGGTGCAACAGACGGCGCGACAAGGTTGAGTCCAACGACCACCGGATCATGATCGGCCGAGCGGTATTGGTCAGCCGCATACAGCGATGCCACGTGCCCGGCGCTCTTGAAGTCCGTGTTGTAATCGAGAACGGCGGGCTCGTCCGCATTGATATGATGCTTCACCACACCGGTCACCTGTCCCGCAAGGCTCGGCGAGCCGAGGGCGTGATCGAGCGATCCCCACTGGCCGTCGAACACATAGCTGTAGCTGCCGGCGCCAAGGAAGCTGTCGGCGAGGTTCACATAACCCGCTCCGAGGAGTACCGAGATCGGGTCTTCCTTGGCGTAGCTGTTCAGGTCACCCATGATGAGCGTGCGCGATTCGCCGATGTCCGTGGGATCCGTGGCCAGCCATTCCGACAAGCGCTGAGCGGCGTTGGTGCGGACCAGATTGCAGTTGCCCTGTCCGTCGCCAGCGTCCGCCGCATCGCAGGCGCTTCCCTTGCTCTTGAGGTGATTGACGACCACAACAACGCGAGCACGGTTGGGCTGTTCGAACGCTTGTGCCAGCGCCGGGCGACTGCGCGGGCTCGCATCGCCACCATTCACGAAGGCGGTGGTGTTGAGCGCAGCGGTGCGTCCCACCGGCGTGACGGCGTTGGAGCGGTAGAGCAGCCCCACTTTGATCGCGTCCGTGCCAAGCGCATTCACTTCGCCGGTGCCGGCGTCGGCGTTGATAAACGACCAGGTGCCGGGCGCCGTGGCCGTGTTCAGGCCATTGACCAGATCCTGAAGGGCGCTGGAGCTACCGTAGCCGTCGTTCTCGATTTCATTGACGCCAACCACGTCAGCACCGAGCGCGAGAATGGCGGCGATGATCTTGTCGCGCTGGCGGGTGAACTCGGTGGCGTTGTCGGCGCCTCGGCAATCGGTGCTCGGGCCACCAACACCGTTGGTGCAGCCGCTGAAGGTATTGAAGTAATTGAGCACGTTCATGCCAGCTACGCGCAGTGATCCACTGACCGTCACCGAGGTGGGACGCGGATTGCTCGCCACGAACATCGGCAGCCCGGCGCCGAGCGCACCCACGGGGCGCACACGGTAGGCGTTGCCGCTGGCCGCATTGCCGGCCCAAGTATAGGTCAGGACTCCGGTCACGTTGCTTACTACATCGCCGCCGCGCAGCGTGTTGCTGGCGCTGAGCGCGCTGCCGCTGCGGCCGAACACGATGGGGTCGACGTTCTGGCTCTGGAGCGCGTCATCGAGGATGATGCGCCGCAGGTCGTTCTGCGCTTGCAGCGCATTGGCGGCCGCGCCCGGTGCGACAACGTTGGTGGGCTGCGCAAGGCGTCCGCCCGATGACAGGACGACCTGACCAAAGCGGCCGAGTTGGAAGTGCTCCGTCACGGTCAGAGCCTGCGGGAAGCGCACCAGCATGCTTTCGAAGCGCTCGAGGTCGGTGGCCGAGGCCGCCGGCAACGTCACATCAACCGGCGCGACTGAGGCAGTGCCACACGCCACGATCTGCGTCGGCGTGACCTGTGTCTGGTCCTGGAACTCGGAAACCGCGCCCGTCACGCGAACGACGTCGCCGACACTGACGCTGTTGGCGCTGGCGTTGAACACGAAGATGGCGTCGGAGGTGGCGGCGTTGCCGTCACCGGTCACGTCCTGCAGGTAGAAGCCGCGCAGCGCCGGCGCCGGGCCTTCGAAATCGCCAACGACCACACCCTTGGTGGTCACGGAGGAACCGGCCAAGGGCGAAGTAAGGCCGCTTCCCTGAATGGAGTAGGCAGGTGTGAAGGGGGCGTTGCAACTGTTGGAGGCAACGGTTGTAAACGACCACGTGTAGTTGGCTGCCATTGGTGTGCCAGCGGCGGCGACTTTCGACGCGTCGATGGTAACCGTGCACGTTTCGCCGCTGGACAGGTCGGTGTCGACGTCGAGGGTGAAGTCAGTCGGCCCGCTCGTGACGGTCGCCGTACGATTGCCGGAAGCGGAACAGCTGATCGTGTACCAGGCGCCAGATACCGTGACCGGGTTGCTGAATGTGATGGTCACGTTGGCGTTTACCGGGACATCAGTGGCGTTGTTGCCGGGCGTGACCGCCGTGACGGTTGGCGCCACTGCGGTGGCTGCGCACGAAACCGAGTGCGTGCCGAGGCCGTCCACCGCATCCTGTGCGAAACCGTCCCACTCAAGAGACGGATCGAACGCATTACTGCCGTCGATGTCACCCTGGCAGATGGATGCTTTGCGGCGCACCGTGTTGTCCGCCGTGCTGGTCAGTCCGGTCCCCCACTCGGTGCCGGGGTCGGAACCGATCTGGCCGATCACATCGAGAATGGCACCGGTTGTTCCGCCTTTGCGGAGTACTACGGCGTCATCGCCGTTGAACCAGCTGGCCGTACTGGTCTGATTCGCTTTCCCGAGAATCGTTGCGTTCGCGGTTGCCTGAGCGAGCACAAACGTTCCACCGGCGGGCACCGTCCCGGTAAGGTTGATCGTCAGGCCGGCGCTCGCGCTTCCATTGAAGAACATCTGCACGACGTAGCTTCCCGTCGCGAGATTAATTGGTGAGGCTGTGCCGTTGTAGAGTTCGATGGTCTTGTTGTTACTCGATCCTTCGATGTACTCGGAGATGAAGAGGTCGGTTGGCGCAGAGGCACCAATCACCTCGCGGCGCGGTCCGTCCATCAGCCCAGCAGCGGGGACGCTCGCGGGTTCCACCGGCGCATCCGAGCAGGACGCGAGCACAAGAAACGGCAGTGCCAGTAGCATCGATGCAAACGATGCACAGCGCGGCGCGCGAAAACGCGACACGACAACAGGACGCATAGGAGTTCCGAAAAAATGGATGGGGAGATGATCAGTGATCACCTCCCCAACCTATGCGCCGTCAAACACCGTCTAAAGCAATGTTGCCGTATCGTTGCTTCTGTTGCCATTCTGCAACGCGCAGCAGTGTGACAGTGACGGTCTCAACCGCAGCGTCACCGCCCCTTCGCCACCTTCTCCACCGTCTCCATCACCCGCAGCAAATTCCCGCCCCAGATCTTCTCGATCTCGCCGGCGGTATAGCCGCGCCGCACGAGTTCGGAGGTGACGTTGAGTGACTCACCGGCGTTGCGCCAGCCGTCCACGCCGCCGCCGCCGTCGAAGTCGCTGCTGATGCCGACGTGGTCGATGCCGATGCGCTTCACCACGTAATCAATGTGATTCGCGAAATCCTTGACCGTCGCGGCGGGATCGCTGGGATAGCGGCGCGCCGTGATGTCTTCCTGCTTGGCCAGATACTCGTTGCGCTTGTCATTCGGTAGCGCTTCGATCGCCTGCTGCACCTGGGCGCGGCTACCCGATGCGATGCCGTACTCCTTGCGCAAGGCGTCGATGGCCGCGGTCCGTTCCGCGTCCTTCGCCGGATTGCACTTCACGTAGCTGTTGAACGCCACCAGCTGAATCACGCCGCCGTTCTTCTTGAGCGCGTCGAGCTGCTCGTCGTCCATGTTGCGGCTGTGATTGCACAGCGCGCGCGCGCCACTGTGTGATGCGATGATGGGCGCCTTGCTCAACGCAATCGTCTGCAGCATCGACTGCTTGGACGGATGCGACACGTCGATCATCATCCCCAAGCGGTTCATCTCGGCGATGACCTGCTTGCCCAACGGTGAGAGCCCGTTGTGCAACCACACGCCGTCGCGCTCGCCGGTGTTGCTGTCGGAGAGCTGGCTGTGGCCGTTGTGTGCGAGTGACATGTAGCGACCGCCGCGCTCGAAGAACTTCGCGACGTTGGTGATATCACTGCCAATGGGGAAGCCGTTTTCCACGCCGATGAAGACGACGCGCTTGTTGGCCTTGTGAATGCGACGCGCGTCGGCCGCCGTGTACGCAATCTCGGCACGCGCCGGAGCGAGCTGCTCCGTGAGACGGTGAATGGCATCGAACTTCTCGAGCGCCTGGGCGTTGGCGCGCGCAAAGCCGGCGGCGTTGAGCGCCGTGTCCTGTCCCACGTATACCACGAGAAACGCGCCCACGAGTCCGCCCTCTTCCATCTTGACGAGGTCGACCTGCGTGCGCGGCAGCTTCTGCGTGTAGTTGGGGCCGGTGGCGGTGAAGTTGGCGGGCGCGATGTCCACGTGGGTGTCGATGGACAACACCTTGCCGTGCACGGCGCGCGCGGTGCTCATCACGGCGGCCTCGTCGGTGACGGGGCGGCCGGACTGCGCATGTGCCGCCGTGGCGGCGAGGGCGAGAAGAGCGAGGGAGCTGAGAGGGCGCATGGGCTTGGGAAGAACGGTGGGTCCGGCGGTCAACTGCCCACGGATCTAGCCCTCGGGGCACAGATCGCAAGAGCACAGGGTGGAGCGCGGTGCGGTCTACAAGGAAAAACGCGCCGTGGAGGCGAGGCGTTGTCGAGCCTCGTTTGCGCCGGTGGCACCGCCTATGCACCAGCATATGACCCCGTCACACGAGGTGCCATGCTCGTCCTCATCAACACCGACAACCATGTCGATGCCAACGATCCGGTGGTTCGACAGGCCCAAGCCGATCTCGGGCAGGCGCTGAAACGCTACGCCAGCGAGATCACGCGCATCGAGGTCCACTTTCACGACGCCAACGCCGACAAGGCAGGCGCCAACGACAAACAGTGCATGCTCGAAGTGCGCCTCCGTGGCTACGACCCGATGGCTGTCACGACGACCGGTGCCACGCTCGCGGCCGCGTACCACGGCGCGCGCGACAAGCTGGTGCGTACGCTCGAACGCCGCTTCAGCAAGCTGCGCGAGACGGTGAGACACAATCCCTTCGACAGCTCTGGGAACACGCGGTGAGGGGGCGGTTTGGGTTGAACTACGGGCGTTTGGTCCGGTGATTTACTGGCGACGGCACTAGCCCTCAGGGGGAAGAACGCAAGTGCACAGGGGAAAGCGCGGTGCCGTCCGCAACCAACCGCAGTCTCGGTCTAGGTAGACACAACCGCGCTTCGTCCTTTCCCCTTGCGTTCTTCCCCCTGAGGGCTAGTACCGTCGCGAGTAAGTCGACGGACCAGTCACCCGTAGTTCAACCGCCTTACGCCACGCGCTTCCCCAGCCCCGCCGGCGCTGCCGCTCGTCCACTCGCGCCAGCCAGCACCAGCAGCGTCAGCACATACGGCAGCGCGAGAAACAGCTGATACGGCACGCCGGTCCAGCCCATGGACTGAAAGAGTGTCTGCAGCGAATTCGCCGCGCCGAACAGTAGCGCGGCGGCGGCAACACCAAGTGGCTTCCACCGGCCAAGTACGACAATCGCGATCGCGATGAAGCCGCGGCCGGCCGACATCCCCTCGACGAACGTCCCAGCCTGCGCGAGCACGAGTGTGGCGCCCGCGAGTCCCGCCATGGCGCCGGCGAAGAGCACCGCGAGCGCCTGAATGCGACGCGGCGCAACGCCCGCGGCAATGGCGGCATCGGGATACTCTCCGATCGCGCGCAGCGCGAGACCGCGGTGCGTGCGTTGCAGCCACCACGCGAGCAGCGGGGCGAGCAGCATCGTGACGTAGGTGACGATGGGCTGGTGAAAGATGCCAGGGCCAATGAGCGGAATGGACGAGAGCCCCGGAATCGCCACCGCACCCGTCGTGGGCGTGTTGAGCGCCACCCCCGATGTCCCGAAGAGCGTGCGATACAACGTGCCCGTGAGGCCGAGCGCGAACATCGTGATCGCGGTGCCGGTAATGATCTGGTCCGCTTTGAACCCGACCGTGAAGCAGGCAAAGATCGCCGCGACGGCCATACCGGCGGCGGCGCCGGCAACGAAGCCGCCGCCCACGCCAATCACCCCTGCGGCGACAGTCGCACCGAGTGCGCCGGCAATGATGGAGCCCTCGAGGCCGATGTTGATGACGCCAGCACGTTCGCTGATGCACTCGCCCAACGCGGCCAGTGCGAGCGGCGTTGCGGTACGCACCGTGGCTTCGACGAAGCCGGTCCCGATATCGAGCGCGCTCATGTGGCCATCTCCGCGCGCGCCGACACCCGTTCCGACCAGCGATCGGCGGCCACGATGAGCAGAATGAGCAGCGCCTCGACGACACTCACCACCACACTTGGCACACCCGCATCACGCTGCATGGCGTTGGCGCCCGCTTCGAGCGCGCCAAAGAGCAGCGCCGTGCCCAAGACACCAATGGGATGCAGACGCGCGAGCAGCGCCACGGCAATGGCGGTATAGCCGTAGCCCGGCGAAAAGTTTTCGTACAGCGCATACGTAATGCCGGTGTACTCCACGGCGCCGCCAAGGCCGGCCAGCAATCCGCTTAGGAGAAACGCACCGAACACCGTACGTCCTACGGCAATACCGCCTGCCGATTGCGCGGCGAACACGTTGGCGCCTACCGCCCGCACACGAAACCCGCTGGCGGTTTGCGAGAGCCACCACCAGGCGCCAACGGCCACCACCACCACCAACGGCACGCCAGCATGCAAGCGCGTGCCCTCGAGCAGTACCGGCAAATGCAGTGCATCGGGCAACGACACCGATTGCGGATTGATGCGCGTGGGCTCCTGCAACGGGCCACGCACCAGCCACCCGGTGAGATAGAGCGCGACGAAGTTGAGCATGATGGTACTGATCACTTCCAGCACACCGAAGCGCAGGCGCAGCAACCCGGCCACACCGGCCCAGAGTGCACCGGCAATGCCACCACCCGCCACCATGAGCGGAATGGCGATCAGCGGCGGCACCCCCGCCAGCGGCACCGCGAGTGCCGTTGCCGCAGCCGCGCCAACCAGCAACTGGCCTTCGGCGCCCACGTTGAGAATGCCGGCGCGGAACGCGATCGACACCGCGAGCCCGGCAAAGCCTAGCGGCACCATCCGCACCATCGTGGCCGACGTAATCGCGTAGTACGACCCGAAGGCGCCACGCACCATGGCCTGCAACGCCGTCGCGACGTCGTGTCCGGTGGCGATCAGGAGCAACGACAACATGACGAACGCTGCGCCCAACACGGCCGCCAGTTGACCGGCGCCACGCAGCCACGCGCGCGTATTCACGACGCACCACCCAGCATGGCGCGGCCTACCGCATCACGATCGCCGACAACTTCGCGTAGCTGCCCGGCGTGCATGACATACACGCGATCGGCCAGCGACAGGACTTCATCGAGATCACTGCTGTACACCACGACAGCCGTGCCAGCAGCGCGCGCATCGCGCAGCGACTGTTGCACCGCCGCCGTGGCTTTGAAGTCGAGGCCGCGCGACGGATTCTCCACGACCAGTGCTTGCGGCGCGTCGGCGAGCTCGCGTCCCAACACGAACTTCTGCTGATTGCCGCCGGACAACGTGCGCGCCACCGTCGCAGGACCCGGCGCACGTACGTCGAACTGCGTGAGCAACCGCGCTGTACTCTCGCGCAGCGTGTCCCACGGCATGCGTCCGCGCCGTGTGCCCGCGTTGCGCAGCGCACTGTTCTCGAACAGCGGCGCATCGAGCAGCAACGCATCACGATGACGATCTTCGGGCACAAAACCAAGACGTTCGGGACGCTCGGCACGTCCATCACTTGGCTGCAGTCGCCCCGCGAGCAATCGCAGCAGCTCGTGCTGTCCTGCGCCCTCGACGGCGGCAACACCCACGATTTCTCCGGCTCGCGCCTGCATGGTGGCGCGCTGGACGCGCTGCACACCGCGCGCGTCGACCCACGAGGCGCTGTCGAGCGAGAGCACGACGTTGCCAGCGCGCGCGCTCGTGTCGGATGTCGTCGGCGTGTCGGTCGTGGCCACCGCGAGCGGCTCGGTACGGCGCTCGCCCAGCATCGCGGCGGCGAGGGCGTCGGCCGTCGTGTTCGAGGCACGCGTGGTCAACACGGTGCGTCCGCGGTGCAGCACGGTAATGTCGTCTGCCACGGCCATCGCATCGCGCAGTTTGTGCGTGATGAGTACGACGGCGTTGCCCGCGTCGGCGAAACGGCGCACCCACGACAGCAATTCGGCGGCTTCACCGGGCGCGAGTACCGCGGTCGGCTCGTCGAGAATGAGCAGCTGCACGTCGCGCGCGAGGGCCTTCACGATTTCGCATCGCTGCTGCGCGCCCACCGGGAGCGTATCCACGCGCGCCTGCGGATCGAGCGTGAGCCCGGCACGCGCGGCTACATCATGCACGCGCGCGGCCGCGGCCTGCGGGTCGAAGAAGCCGGTACCACCGAGTGCCACATTCTCCGCCACGGTCATGGCGGGCACCAGCGTGAAGTGCTGATGCACCATGCCAATGCCGTTGGCCAACGCGCTCGCCGGCGACGCGAACTGTCGCGGCGCACCTTGCCAGAGTACGTGCCCGCTGTCGGGGGTGAGCAAGCCGAAGACAACGCGCATGAGCGTCGTCTTGCCGGCGCCGTTTTCACCGAGCAGCGCGTGTACGGTGCCGCGACGCACGGCGAGCGACGCGCCATCGAGCGCGCGCACGCTCCCGAAGCGCCGCGTGATGTCGTCGAGCACGAGCATCGGGACGCCATCGGGAGCTGCTCCACCCGGAGTGGCTGTCCCGAGAGGGTCGCTCACGAGCCGGTGGGGAGATGCAAGAAGGTCCAGGGCAGACTGAAGCGCGATTCGATCCACGCGCCGAGTGCCTGTACGCCGAGCGTTTCGGTGGCGTAGTGTCCGGCGTAGATGACACAGAAGTCGTGTTCGAGCGCTTCGACCGTCGTGTGGTGCGGCCCTTCACCCACAATGAGCGTGTCGATGCCACGCTCGCGGGCTTCACGCAGCGTTTCCGTGCTCGCGCCGCCACCCGTGCAGATGGCCCAGCGTTTGGTGCGCCGCCCCGTCACGGGCACCGAGGTGCGCACCGTGCCGCCGTATCGTGCACTGAACGCTTCGACGCGCGCGAGCAGCTGCGCGGTGTCGTCGTTGCCGGTCCCCATCACGCCCACATCGATGCTCTTGTAACGGGCGAAGCCACCGCTGGGGGTGAGCCCCAGCGCTTCGGCCAGACGCACGTTGTTGCCGAGGGTGGGGTGGCAGTCGAGCGGGAGATGCGTGGAGTAGACCGCGATGTCGGCGCCGAGGAGCGTGCGGAATTTTTCGTAGTGCACGCCGGTGAGCGGCTGCGCCCCGCCCCAGAAGAGTCCGTGGTGGACGATCAGCAGGTTCGCGCCGCTGATGGCCGCTTCGGTAATCGCGGCGCGCGAGGCGTCGACGGCGACGGCGATTTTGGTCACGGTCCCGCGATTGGCGACCTGCAGGCCGTTCACCGCGCCGCCGTAATCGGGGATGTCGAAGGTGCGCAGCTCCGCGTCGAGCGCCGCCACGATGTCCCGCAGCGGGGCATGATTGCGCTCGGTACCGTCGCCGGTGGCGTCAGCGAGAATGCGATCGACAGCAGGAGTGGGCATGCGCGGGGAACGGGGCCGGGTTACTTGGCGGGAGCGATGGGCTTCGCGCTGTCGCCGGCCGCAGTGAGATCCTTGAGTCCCTCGAACGTTCCGGCACGGAGCAGGGTGCCCACGCTGTCCGAGGCGGCCTTGGCGGCGGCCGGAATTTTGGCGGCGAGCGCGGGATTGTAGACGAGGCGCACCACGTCGTCCTTCACACCGAGGTAGTAGACGCGACCCTTGAAGGTGCCGGCCTGCACTTCGCGGGCGGCAATGAGGAACGCCTTGGGCAGATCGATGACGACGCTGGCGAGAATGATCTCGGGCGCGACCGCGTTCTGGTCGGCGTTGGTGCCGAACGCGTAGACGTTCTTTTCCTTGGCCGCCTGGAAGATGCCGAGGCCGGCCGCGTCGGCGTTCTGGAAGATGATGTCGACGCCCTGCGTGATCTGCGCGAGCGCCTGCTCGCGGCCGGCGCTCACGTCATCCCAGTTGCCGATGTACGACGTGATGACCTGCACCGCGGGGTTCACCGACTTGGCGCCGCGCTCGAACGCGAGGAAGCTGGCCTTGACCGGCGGGAGCTCCTGCCCGGCGATGAGTCCGAGCTTGTTGCTCTTGGTCATGGCGCCGGCGATCATGCCGGCCTGATACGACGCTTCTTCGAAGGCGAAGGCGAAGCCGGCCAGATTGGGGCCGGTGGTCCGTCCCGAGGTAATGGCGTAATTGGTCTTGGGGTGGCTCGGCGCGACCCGCGCGGCGGCGTCCTGATATTCGAAGCCGTTGCCGATGACGAGGTCGTACCCCTGCACGCCGTACTGCCGGAAGTTCTCTTCGAACTCCGCCGGGGTCTTGGTCTGGATATGCGAGATCTCGGCGCCCAGCGAATCGCGAATGGCC
Source organism: bacterium (assembly GCA_027484025.1). GTDB lineage: Bacteria > Gemmatimonadota > Gemmatimonadetes > Gemmatimonadales > Gemmatimonadaceae > Gemmatimonas. The sequence continues at coordinate 6,211 of JAIXTI010000121.1, read as the reverse complement.
TGGAGCCCTTCGTAGGCGATGCCGTTCCACGATTTGTCGGAGACGGGTCCCGGCGTGAGCAGGGCGACGCGCATTTTCTTGGCGCCGGTGCTGTCGACAGCCTTGTCGGCGCCGCTGCCGCCGCAGGCGACGGCGATCGCAGCGACGGCGGCAAGCGTGAACGCGCGGAACGTGGTCGAGATCATCGCGATTATCCTATAGTGGCGCTCGTGTGGCGCCTTGATGTTCAGTCCAGCGAGACTCCAAGGATTTCGAGCAAGCGCTCGAGATCGTCGTTGGAGAAGAAGGCAATGCGGAGTTCGCCCTTGTCCTTCGCTGACAACGAAATGCTTACCCCCGTCTGCAGTTTCCGGCGCAGCTTTTCTTCGAGCTGGCGGACGACGGCCCCGGAGGCGCCGGGGGGGAGCGCGGTGGTCGCGTCGGGGGCGGCCTTCTTCCCGGCCGCGGGCGGCTTGGGGCGACCGGCTTGCACGCGGCGCTCGACTTCGCGCACGGACAGGCCGTTGGCCGAGACCTCACGGGCCAGGTCGACGATGGCGCGCTCGGTGCCCAGTGGGAGCAGGGCGCGCGCGTGCCCGGCCGTGAGCTGCTTGTCCTGCAGCATGCGCCGCACGCTGGCGGGGAGTTGCCGGAGCCGCAGCGCGTTGGCGACGGTCGACCGGTCCTTGCCCACCACATCCGCGACTTCCTGGTTGGTGAGCGCGAAGTCATCGATGAGGCGCTGGTAGCCGTCGGCTTCTTCGATGGGATCGAGGTCGGCGCGCTGGAGATTCTCGATCATCGCCAGCGTGGCGAGCATGCGATCGTCGACGGGCTTGACGAGCGCCGGGATCTCGGTCCACCCCAACCGGCTGGCCGCCCGGAAGCGGCGTTCGCCGGCGATCAGCTCGAAGCCCTGCCCAGTCGGCGCGGGGCGCACGGTGATGGGCTGCAGCAGTCCATTGGTGCGCAGGCTCGACTCGAGATCGGCGAGTTCCTCAGCGCGGAATTCCTTTCGCGGCTGATACGGGTTCGCGCGGATGTCGGAGAGCTTGAGCGTCCGGAGCGACCCCGCGGCATTGGGCTCTTCGGGTGCCGCTACCGGTGCGGCGGCAGTCGGCGCGGCCGCGGCTACCGGCGCGGTCTTCGCGGGCTCCTTTCGGGCAAGGAGGGCATCGAGGCCGCGACCGAGGCGGCGCGGTGGTTCAGGGGTCATACGGCATCACCTTCGGCAGCGGCCGGGTTGTTCTGCGAGTCGGCAGTGCCATCACGCCGTTCGATCATTTCGCGGGCGACGGCCATGTACGCCTGCGCGCCAACCGAGGCCACGTCGTACACGACGATCGGCTTCCCGAAGCTCGGCGCTTCGGCGAGCCGGATATTCCGCGGCACCACGGTCTGAAAGACCTTGTCGCCGAAGTGCCCGCGGGCGTCGGCGGCCACCTGTCGGCTCAGATTGAGGCGAGTGTCGTACATGGTGAGCAGCACGCCATCGACATCGAGCTCGGGATTGAGCGAATCCTGCACGCGCTGCACGGTCTGCATGAGCTGCGACAGTCCTTCGAGCGCGTAGTACTCGCACTGGAGGGGAATGAGCAGGGCGTCGGCGGCGACGAGCATGTTGAGCGTGATCAGCCCTAACGACGGCGGGCAGTCGATCAGAATGAAGTCGTACCGGTCTCGCACCCCGGCCAGCGCATTTCGCATGCGCGAGACGCGATCTTCGGCATCGACCAGCTCCACTTCCACCGCCGCGAGGTCCGGGGTGGTGGGGAGGACATCGAGATGCCGGAACTGGACACCGCGAATGAGTGCCTGGTCGATGGGGACCTCGCCGAGCAACACGTCGTAGGTGTTGACGGTGAAATCATCGCGGCTGATGCCGCACCCGGAGGTCGCGTTTCCCTGAGGATCGGCGTCGATGAGCAGCGTGCGCTGCTCCGCGACCGCGAGGGAAGCGGCGAGGTTCACGGCGGTGGTGGTCTTACCGACTCCACCTTTCTGGTTGGCGATAGCGAGGATGCGTCCCACGGTCTTGTCTGAGAGGGATGTTCGCGGGAGGCGAAGTATAGGGCGCCACGGGGCGGGGGACCATGGCGCGCGCGCAATTCGCTGCACTTTGGGCGCGGCGGGGCGTTTCACGTGAAACCGGTCCCGCGGTTTCCCCGCGACTGCGGTCTGGGTCCCTGCCGTCCGCCGTCTCGGCGTGAATCCGCGGCATCGCGCCGAGTGTGGCAGACGGCAGCAAACACAGAAGGCAGGAACGCAGAAGCATCCGCCGTTCCTGCGCCCCTGCCGTCTGTCGTTGCTGCCGTCCGCCGTCTCGGCGTGAATCCGCCGCATCGCGCCGAGTCTTGCAGACGGCAGCCACACAGACGGCAGGGGCGCAGGGGTGCCCCGCCGTTCCCCCGTGCCTGCGGTCTGGGTCCCTGCCGTCCGCCGTCTCGGCGTGAATCCGCGGCATCGCGCCGAGTGTGGCAGACGGCAGCCACTCAGACGGCAGCCACTCAGACGGCAGCTACTCAGACGGCAGGGGCGCATTGACGTCCGCGGTTCTGGGAGGCGCAAGATCACGGCGTTTCACGTGAAACGGTTTCGCACATCCGCATTGGGCGGTGCGTGGGGCGAGTTGGTTTGAACTGCTCACCCAGAGACACATGAGGAACAGAGGTCACAGAGAGAAGCGGCCTTTGGGGCTGTTCTCCGTGTCCTCCGCTCCTCTGTGTCTCTGTGTAAGCAGTTACAACCCAAGCCGCTCAGCTACCAACAGAAGGGGCCCGAGCGATCTGCGCCCGGGCCCTCTGTTTCTCTGCCTCTCGACCGGCGTTACGGCCGCTTGGCGAACCGCCACCGGGTGCCGACGGACACGCTGATGGTGTTCATGCCGGCACTGATGGGGGTGGGCGCGGCGTCGGCCATTTCCACCTTCATGGCCATCATGGCGCGGGGCTCCGGGCGCTCGAACTCATTGATGTTGAGCTCCAGCAGCTCGACGACCTCTCCGCCGGCGGCTTTGGCGGCCACTTCTGCCTGGCGACGCGCTGAGGCGACCGCGAGGGTGAGGGCGGAATCCTGACCCTTGGCGCGGTCCTTTACGAGAAAGTCGAGCCCGGCCACCCGGTTGGCGCCGTTGGCGAGCCCGGCGTCGATGATTTGCCCGGCCTGCTCGAGCTTGTCGGTTTCGACCTGCACGATGTTGCTCACCTGGTAGCCGTCGATCACGACGCGCTTGAGCTTCTCGTCGTAGCGCTGCACCGGGCTCACGTTGTAGTTGAGCGTCTGAATGTTCGCAGCCGGAACGCCGAGCTTCTGAATGGCGGCGAGGATCGCCGCCTGCTTCTTGTTGTTTTCCTGCGCCGCCTGCTGCGAGGTACGCGCCTGGGTTTCCATGCCCACCTGGACGCGCGCGCGGTCAGGGGCCATTTGGACTTCACCGCGACCCTGCACGAAGATCGTGGGCGGCTGCGGGGCGGGAGCCTGCTGCGCACCGCCCATGCTGGCAAAGGCAGTGCTCAAGGCAAAGGCGCCGAGCATCTGCGTGAGCGAATGTTGCCCGATCGTTCGGGGGCGCACATCATCGGACGTCGTAGGGTGCATATGGACTCCTGGCCATCGGCCTGTTCATGGATCGGGACTGGGCAACTCTACCTCATGAAACCCCGCTCTGTCACCATCGTTCGGCGACTGGCTCGAAAGGCGACACTATAAGGCCAATATAATGCCAGTAGTTTTTGGGCTTGGTGCTGAGCACTTTCACTAGGCATTACGAACTCGTCCCAGACGCGCGAAGCTTGGGAGGGATCCGCAGCGTCGTCGCCGACGCCAGCACTGTTGAACCGATGGCGCGAAGGCAACCGAGGCATCCAAGAGTGCTTCTCGGATGCCTCGGTTGCCTTGGATGTCTTCGTGTGATCTGTTCTATCGGTCTAGCGGACAGCACACCGTTCGCCGCCGACCCACTTCTATATAGATGCGCCGCGCCGGCGTACTTCCCACATCAGATTTTGCAGATCGGCGGGGCTGATTCCCGGGATCGCGCTCGCCTGCGCCAGCGTTTCCGGGCGCAGCCGGCCCAGCTTCTGGCGCGCTTCAATGGAAATCGTTCGGATCCCATCGTAATCGAGCGACGTCGGCAGTGTCATGGCACCCTGCGCCGTCAGCCGAGCCGCGCGCGATCGTTCTTTATCGAAGTATCCGGCGTACTTGATCTCGAGTTCGGCGCCAATGACCGCGTCCCGTGGCAGATCGGCGCCTACTCCGGCCGCGTCGAACAGTGACTGCAGCGAGATATCCTGCCGCTTGGTCAGCTCCACGGCCCGCACGGCGTGCTGCAGCGGGCGCGACCCGGCAGCGATGAGCACCGGGTCGGCGACCTCCGGGGTCATGCTCGTGCGGTCGGCCAGCGCGAGCGCGTCGCGGACGGCGTCCAGGCGCGCCGTCATCACCTCGCGCTCCCCCTCAGTAAACAGCCCCAAGCCATCGGCCACCGGCGCGAGGCGCGATAGGGCGTTGTCCTGGCGTACCGTGAGACGGAATTCGCTGCGCGACGTGAACAGGCGATAGGGCTCATCCACGCCGCGCGTGACGAGATCGTTCACCAGCACACCGATGTAGCTCGTCTCGCGTCCCAGCACGAGCGCGTCGCGGGACTGCGTGTAGCGCGCCGCGTTGATTCCTGCCACGACGCCTTGGCCCGCGGCTTCTTCGTAGCCCGTGGTGCCGTTCACCTGTCCGGCGAAGTACAACCCGTGAATGGCGCGCGAGGCGAGCGACGCGTCGAGCTGCGTGGGCGGATAGTAGTCGTACTCGATGGCGTAGCCCGCGCGCGTCATGCGCACCGCTTCGAGACCGGGCACCGAACGCAAAATCTCGAGCTGCACCGGCGCGGGCAAACTCGTCGACAGGCCGTTCACATACAGCTCGGTCGTGTCGTGCCCCTCGGGCTCGAGGAAGAGCTGATGGCGTGTCTTGTCGGGGAACTTCACGACTTTGTCTTCGACACTCGGGCAATAACGCGGCCCGCGCGACGCGATCGCCCCGCCGTACATCGCCGACTCGTTGATATGGTCGGTGATGATTTGTGTGCCGTCGGCTTCGAGCCACGTAATCCAGCAGGGCATCTGCGCCGGATGACGCGTGCGCACGCCGTGCGCGGTGTGTTGCACGCGCGGTGTCGTCCAGAAGTGCGACCACGAGTAGTCGAATTGATCGATCTCACTCTGCTGCGCTTCGGTCGCGTCGTAGCGCACACTGCGTCCATCGATGCGCGGCGGCGTGCCGGTTTTGAAGCGGTCTGTCGTGAGTCCCACTGCATCGAGTTGTTCGCCCAGATGCACACTGGGGGCTTCACCCGCACGGCCACCACTGATGCGCGTCCCCGTCCCGATGTGCATGGTGCCGCGTCCGAACGTGCCGGTGGTCAGCACCACCGCGCGCGCACCGAAGCGTCGACCTTCCACGGTCTCGACGCCGGCAACACGACGCTCGCCCGCGCCATCGCTTTCGTCGAAGAGCAAACGCGCGACCATGCCTTGCATCGTCACGAGCGACGGCTGCTCCTCGAGCAGCGTGCGCACGGCGCGTCGATAGAGACCGCGATCGCACTGCGCGCGCGGCGCCCACACCGCCGGACCTTTGCCGCGGTTGAGCATGCGGAACTGCACACTCGCCATATCCGTCGCGCGCGCCATGATACCGCCGAGGGCGTCGACCTCGCGCACCACGGTCCCCTTGGCGATGCCGCCAATGGCCGGGTTGCACGACAGCTGCCCGATCTGCTCGAGCGCGCCGGTAATAAGCGCCACCTGCGCCCCACTGCGCGCCGCGGCCACCGCCGCTTCGGTCCCGGCATGACCGGCGCCCACGACGATCACATCGAAGGTCGCTTCGAGCGCGGCGCTGGCGGGGGAGAGAATGCGGTCGGACATACAGCATAAGGTAAATGCGGAATGACCCCCTGCGCCCCTGCCGCCTGTCATTCCTGCCGTCCGCCGTCTCGGCGCGATCCCGCGGCATCGCGCCGAGTCTCGCAGACGGCAGCAAACACAGAAGGCAGGAACGCAGAAGTATCCGCCGTTCCTGCGCCCCGGCCGTCTGTCGTTGCTGCCGTCCGCCGTCTCGGCGCGATCCCGCCGCATCGCGCCGAGTCTCGCAGACGGCAGCAAACACAGCAGGCAGGAACGCAGAAGCATCCGCCGTTCCTGCGCCCCTGCCGTCTGTCGTTCCTGCCGTC
>JAIXTI010000047.1 GCA_027484025.1 bacterium | reverse complement strand
GGCGCGGTGGGGTCGGGGTCGGGGTCGGGGAAAAACTGGCGGGGCTGACCCCGACCCATGCCCCGACGGTGTGACCCCGACCGCCGAGCAAAGCAAGGCCCCAAGCCCGCCCCACCGACTGCCGTGAGACCCCGACCCGGCCGAGACCCCGACCGCCGGTAGACCCCGACCGTAGTGGCCGTGCCCCGACTGTGGTAGCTGTGCCCCGACCGTAGTGGCGGTGCCCCGACCATATCCACGACCCCGACCACAACCGGCGAAACCAAGTCCGCCATGCGCACAAGGCGATAGTCCACATGCATTCACCAGACGAACGAATTCTGCGGACCTGGCACGCGAACGTGGCCCCGTGGACGGACGCCGTCCGTCGCGGGGAAATCGCCAGCCGGGTGGCCGTGACCAACGCCGCGATCATGGCGGCCATTCGCTCGCACGCCCCGCGTCGCATCCTGGACCTTGGCTGTGGCGAGGGCTGGATCTGTCACGAGGTCGCGCGAGATGGGATCGCCGCGATTGGCGTCGACGCCATCCCTGGCCTCATCGACGCCGCTCGTGGCGGTCATCCGGTAAACGGGGCGCCGGCTACCTACGCCGTGCACACCTACGAGGCGATTGCCGCCGGGGCGTTGATCGCCGAGGGGTACGGTGCCTTCGATCTGATCGTCTGCAATTTCGCGCTGTTCGGAAACGAGTCGGTCGGCGCTTTGCTGCAGGCGCTTCCTGCATCATTGGGACACGGGGGGCGACTGATCATCCAGACATTGCACCCGGTCAGCGCGCGTGGCGATCTGCCCTACGAAGATGGATGGCGCGAGGGGAGTTGGGCGGGGTTCAGTGACGCGTTCACCGACCCCGCGCCGTGGTATTTCCGCACCATCGGGAGCTGGGTCGCGCTGTTGCGTGCCAGCGGCTTCGCACTCGAGGCGCTTCACGAACCGTGTCATCCCGACACCGGCGCACCCAGTTCGCTGTTGCTGACATTGCGGGTTGACCCGTTTCTTGGTGCGGCTCGCACGGTTTAACGCCGCCGCATATTGCTGGGGCGAATCGGCCTCGCTACCGTGCCTCATTGGCTCGTTCAGTGGTTCCCTCCCAACGAGTGACTCCCTCCCATCGGAGCGCAGGCATGTTCATCCGATCGATGCTGAGCAGTGTGCTGATACGTGGTTCAGCCGCAGCTCTTTCCCTCATGGTCGCGAGTAGCGCGGTATCGGCGCAGGCCGTCGCGTCTACCGGCACCGTGCGCGGCAAGGTAACCGACGCGGGCACCGGCCAGCCGCTCGCCGACGCGCAGATCCTCGTGGCCAACACGCGTGTCGGGGCGCTGACCAATGCGCGCGGCGAATACGTGCTGACGGCCGCTCCAGCAGGTACCCGCACGATCACGGTGCGGCGTCTCGGCTATCTGCCCGCGTCGCGCTCCGTCACGATCACCGAGGGTGGCACTGCTACGCTCGATGTGTCGCTGACGATCAGCGCGATGAACCTTGGCGAAATCGTGGTGACCGGTTCTGCCGCGCCCACCGAGAAGCGAAAGGTGGGCACGAGCATCGCGTCGCTCGATAGCACGGTCATCAGCCGCGCACAGTCGGTGACGGTCGATCAGGCGCTGCAAGGCAAGATTGCCGGCGCGCAGATTTCGCAAAACTCCGGCGGCCCGGGCGGTGGCGGCATCTCGGTGCGGTTGCGCGGCACCAACTCGTTCATCTCCGGCTCCGACCCGCTGTACATCATCGACGGCGTGATCGTCGACAACGGCTCCGGGCAGCTGGCCGACCTCGGCGGGCGCTCCAACCCGCAGAACCGTCTCGCCGATATCAATCCGCAGGACATCGAGCGCATCGAAATCATTCGTGGCGCGGCCGCTGCGGCGCTCTACGGCTCGCGCGCCAACAATGGCGTGGTGCAGATCTTCACGAAGCGCGGCAGCATCGGCAAGCCGCGCTTTGCGCTGACGACCCGCTATGGCATGAACGAGCTGCGCGAGAAGCAGCCGTTCAACCTGTACCCGTTCGATGTGAATGGGTTGCCGACGCCGCGCTTCGACTATCAGGACGACATCTTCCGGCGCTCGCCGAGCACGGAGCAGAACCTGACGGTTGAAGGTGGCAACGATCAGACCCGCTATTTCATCAGCGGCAACTACGCGGACGATCAGGGGATCATGCGCTCGACGAGCTCGCAGCGTACCGGTGCCCGCATCAATCTGCAGCAGCAGCTCGCGAGCAATCTGGTCGCCAACGTCACGTCGAACTTCGTGACGACGAGCAACCAGTTCCAGGCGTTCGGCGAACAGAACGACTACGGCATCATGGGGTCGCTCTTCTTCTCGCCCACCAACGTCGATTTCCGACCGGTCAACGGCGTGTATCCGTTGCCGCCATCGCTGGGTACCAATCCGTTGCTCGCGATCGATCGTATCCGCAATCCGCAGACGATCAATCGGTTCATCGGCAGCACCAAGTTCACGTGGACGCCGCGCGCCAACTTGTTGCTCGACTACACGCTCGGCATCGACAACTCGGCGTTCGAGCAGCGCCAGTTCGTACCGCGCAGTGCCGTCCTCGGCACGGCGCCCTTGGCTACCGGCCGCTCGCAGTCGGTGTTTCAGGATACGCGCGTCATCAATCAGGACGGCGTCGGCTCGTACTCGTGGCGCCTGAACGATGCGTTCGGGATGCGCACGACGGCGGGCTTCAACTACACGTCGCAGCGCCTTCGTACCACGAGCGCCACCGCCAACGGCCTCGCGCCGGTGGGTGAACTGGTGAGCGCGGGCTCCATTTTCGCCGCCGGTCAGTCGGATGTGGAGTTGCGCACGCTGGGCTTCTACGCGCAGCAGGAAATCGACTGGTCGAACAAGCTCTTCTTCACCGGCGCCGTGCGCTACGACGCGTCGAGCACCTTCGCGCCCACCGAGCGCTGGCAGGCGTTCCCCAAGCTGTCGCTGTCGTACGTGGCCCTGGAGAACCGGACCGGGCTCGTCAACAACCTGCGGTTGCGCACCGCCTTGGGCTGGGCCGGTTCGCAGCCGGGTATTGTGAATGCGTATTCGCAGTACATCACGTATTCGCAGCTGCCGTTTGCCGGTCGCCCCGGCTTCGTGAACGACGTGACGTTCGGCAACCCGTCGTTGCGCAACGAGCGCGCGCGGGAAGCCGAAGTGGGCGCCGAAGCCGGGTTCCTGAACGGCAAGGTCGCCGTCGAAGCGACGTACTACGACCGGCAGGTCAACGACCTCCTGTTCTTCCGGCCGCTGGCGACGAGCACGGGCTTCTCGCGGCAGTTCGCGCCGATCGGTTCGATGAGCAACAAGGGTGTCGAACTGTTGGTGCGCACGACCAACGTGAACCGCCAGAATCTCAAGTGGGAGTCGACGGTCACGTACACGCGGAACCGCAACCTCGTCGAGAGCCTGAACATTCAGGACTTCCAGTCGGCGGGTGGATACCCCAACCGCATCCGCGTCGGCGAACCGGCCGGCGTGTTCTACGGATCGTACGCGGCGCGTGATTGCCGCACGGGGGCGCTGCTCGTGGACTCGCTGGGGCGGTATCGCCGCAGCAATCAGGCGGCCGATATGGGCACGGCAGCGCAACGTCAGGCGATCAGCGGCGGCAGCTGCAACGATTCGCTCAACGCGGTCATCGGCGATCCGAATCCCGATTGGATGGGATCGTTGCTCAACGAGTTCACCATTGGGCGCAAGCTGCGTGTGCGGGTGCTGCTCGACGGCGTGTTCGGCAACGACGTCATGAACCTGTCGACACGCGCACAGAACGCGGGTATCGCGAGCAATTCGCGCTCGTTCGAACGCGAGCTGTTGCCGTATGGCGATCCGCGCAAGACGGCTCCCGGGTTCAACGCCCGTACCCAAGGCATTTTCGAGTACTGGGTGGAAGACGGCAGCTTCGTGAAGCTCCGCGAACTGTCGGCGACGTACTCGGTCGATTGGAAGCCGCTGCGCCGGGTGTTCAAGGAAGGCGTCGACGTGACGCTGTCGGGACGCAACCTCGCGGTGTGGACCAACTACAGCGGCTATGACCCCGAGATCAATCTGTTCGGCACCAACGGCGGCGGTCTCGGTAGCGGCCAGACCACGGCCGCCGATCGCGGCTTTGACTTCGGTGGCTATCCCATTCCGCGTACGTGGTCGCTCAGCGCCCGCTTCACTTACTGACATCCGGAGACTTCACCACATGCGCATGAACCAAACGCGCGCGGTGCTCTCCACCGCGTTTGCGACTCTGACCCTCGGGGCGTGCAGCCTCGACTTGCAGAACCCCAATTCCCCGACGGAAGCGCAGGTTACCACCAGCGCCGACGGCGTGATTGCGTTGGCCACCGGCCTGCAGGGGCGCTTCGCTACCTCGTACGGCAACTTCGCGTACATGGGTGGACTCGTGACCGACGAGTTTGCCGCCACGAGCGCAGCATTGATTTCCATCAGCGATGCGGAGCAGGGGGCAGTTGCGCCCGGCACCGGTATCGCGGATAACGTTTTCAACTCGGTGTACCGCACGGTGCGTACGGCGGATGACCTGCTCGCGGGAGCGAACGCGCTCTCGGCGCAGTTCGATCCGGGGACGCGCAGCGGACTGGTCGCGCTGGCGCAGACGCTCAAGGCCGAAGCGATCGGCGAAGCGTTGCAGAGCTACCAGCGCGTGCCGATCAACACATACGGCCTCACCACGCCGACGTATGTGCCGCGGGCCGAGGCGCTGCCGTATGTCCGCGCTCTGCTCGATTCGGCTGCCGCCCAGATTGCGGGGACTCCGCCGAGTGCGTTCTTCACCAGCAGCATCCTCACGCCTGGGGTGAACCTGAACGGCATGATCCAGCTGTTCCGCGCGCGCTATGCCCGCTTGGCCAACGACAACGCGAACGCGGTGGCGTACGCCAATCTGGTGCCGCGCACGGGCCCGGCCGCCTTGTCGTTGCTGCAGTTCCCGGCACCGACGGTGAACTTCTACGCCAACGTCACCGGCGGCACGAACGGCATCGCGCCGCGTCGCCAGTGGCGTACGAGCATGGCGGCGGGCGACCAGCGTTTCACGTGGTTCGTGGCACCCTCGACCACGCTCTCGGGTCGTGTCGGGGCGCTGCTCGACAACTGGAACCGCTACGCCGGCGCGCAGGCGCCGCTGCCGGTGTATTTCCCCGACGAGGCGCTGCTCATCAAGGCGGAAGGGCTCGCGCAGCAGAACCAGTTGGCCGCGGCGCAGGCGGCGCTCGATTCGGTGCGCACCGACTGCACCGGCGGGCGTGGCCTCGACGATCCGAAGGCGTGTCTGCCGGCGTTGACGGATGTGCTCACGCAGGCGCAACTGCTCGACGAGGTCTACGCGCAGCG
>JAIXTI010000132.1 GCA_027484025.1 bacterium | reverse complement strand
GCTCCTCGTCGTGCGGCCCCACGCGCTGCATGCGCACGCGGTTGAGCTTCTCCACCAAGTCGACTTCCTGTCGCTGATCGGTGAGCGAGGTGGAGTCGGAGTGGATGTTGGGAATGAGCTCGTACGGATCGAAGTCGCCCTCGAGCCGCGGCGCCTTGTCGGCGATGAACGTGCCCTGGTGCATCGCGGGGAGAAATCCGTTGCTCCAGAGCGGCGGGCCCACCACCGTGGGCTGATCGGGACAGAGCACCACGAAGCCCGGAAGATTCTTGTTCTCGGTGCCGAGCCCGTACGTGAGCCACGCGCCCATGGAAGGACGGCCGGGCTGAATGTGCCCGGTGTTCATGATGAGCAGCGACGGTTCGTGGTTGGGGATCTCCGTGTGCATGGAGCGGATGACACAGATATCGTCCGCAATCGACCCCACCTCGGGGAACAGTTCGCTGACTTCGAGCCCCGACTTTCCGTAGCGCGAGAACTTGAACGGCGACTTCATGAGCGAGCCGGTCTTCCGTTCGGTCTTGATCGCGTTGGGAATGGGCTTGCCGTCGTACTTGTCGAGCTCGGGCTTGGGGTCGAACGTGTCCACCTGCGACACGCCGCCGTTCATAAACAGAAAAATCACGTGCTTGGCGCGCGGCTTGAAGTCGGGCTTGATCACCCGCTCGCCCATCGAAGAGAGTACGGAACTCGACGCCTCCGCAATGGACGCGCCCACCATCTGTGCGAACGCCATCATGCCGAATCCGGCGCCCATCGTTCTGAGCGCCTCGCGTCGCGTGCGGGGCTGCGAGTTCATTCCGCATCCCTCGTCATGCCCGCCCTTTCCGTGTCCGTGTGACATGTCGTGCTCCTTGAAAGCGCTGGTCAGTCGATGAATCGGAATTCCGCCGCGCTGAACAGCGCGCGTGCGTACTGGGTCCACGCTTTCATGGACACCTGTCGTGCAAGCAGCTCCTGGTCCTTCTTTGCTTCGGCCGTGGCTTTTGCGGTCTCGGCCGCCAGCAACGACACGCGCTGATTGGCGAGGAACGTGAGGCCGAGCGTGAGCTCTTCGGCAGTGACCTCCCGGCCGTACAGCAGCGGATACGCCGCCGTGATCATCGCGCGGTCGTCGAACTTCTTGGGTGGCGGCGGGCCGGCGCTGTCTGCCGACGCGGGCTTTGACGCCGTCGCCGCGGGCTTGAGCGCGGTGCGGCGCTTCACGGCAGCAGCGCCACTCGCGGCACTATCGGCCCCAGCGGGCACCGCCGTCGAATCGGCCAGTCGCCGTACCAGCGCCTGTGCTTGCCGCATGACGAACGGCGAATTCAGGAAGTACAAGCTCTGGAGCGGCACGTTGGTGGCGAACCGTCGTTCGGCCGTCAGACTCGGACTCGGGAAGTCGAACGTTTGCAAGAAGATATGCGGCTGGAAACGACTCACGAACGAGTACAGCGTGCGACGGTTGTTCGTGTCGTCATCGAGTTCGCTCGACGGACCGCCAATGGAATCGACCAGTTGGCCAGACACCATGAGCAGTGCGTCGCGAATGCCTTCGGCGGTGAGCCGCTGACGGTTGAAGCGCCACAGATACTGGTTCTCGGGATCGATGGCCGCAGACTTGGCGTCATGCTCGGAGGACATCTGATACACCGAGGAGAGCATGATGTCCTTGTGCAACTTCTTGATGGAGCGTCCGTTCTCGACAAAGCGCGAGGCCAGAAATTCGAGCAGCTCCGGGTTGGTGGGCCGCGCGCCCGCAAAACCGAAGTTGCTCGGGGTCCGTACGATGCCTGCACCCATGTGCCATCCCCACACGCGGTTGACGATCACGCGTGCAGCGAGCGGATGGTTGGCAATGTCCTGCGCCAGCTGGAGTCGGCCGCTCCCTTCCTGGTACACCTTGGGTGTATCGGACTGCAGTACGAGCGGAAAGCCGCGCGGCACGCGTTCACCGAGATTCAGCGGGCTCCCGCGAATGTGCAGCGCGATGTCGTCGAGCGACTCTTTCGGCTTGTCCTCGACACCCATGACGAACGGGATATCGGGGAGCGCCTTTTCGAGTCGCTTCATCTCCTCGCGCATCGCGGCAACGTGGTCTGCCGAAACACGGCTCAACTGCCGTTCCAGTCCCCATCCGTTGAAGCGGAGCAGCGCCGGCTTGGGGAAGAAGGTGTCGAGTTCGTTGTCGAGATCGACGGCGTAGACGTCGAGGAACAGGTTGAAGCGCGACCGGTCCATCGTCGCGAGTTCGAGCTGGTGCTGATCGAAGAAGCTCTCGAAGCCGTTGGGCATCGGGATGGATTTCACCTCTTCGAGCGGCGTGCCTTTGGCGATGATCTTCTTGTTCTTCTCTTCGAGTTTCTTCTGTTCCGCCGAGACGTCGATGAGCAGCCGCTGGAATGCATCGGCCAGCTCCTGCGCTTTCTTCTTCGCTTCGGCCTTGGCCTCGTCGGTCGTCTTCACCGGCACGGCGATCATCGTCTGCCAGTCGGTGAGGAACGGGTAGTGCTTTGGCGGATCGTTCAGGAAGTCGATCCAGCGTTCCAGCGTTTCGAGGTCGAGGCGCGCTTCGAGGGCGGCACGTTCCTTGGGGAGCTGCTCGTACCCGGTCACCCGCCACGCCGCCATCATGTACTTCGACGCCTGCAAGGTGAGCACGCGTGCGAGCTGGTCGGACTCGGTGCGCATGTAATCGCCCATGCCGTCGTTCATCTTCTTGATGAACTCCTTATCTCGCTTGTACTTCTCGGCGCGCAGCGAATCGGCGATCGGATATTCGTGATAGCTGGCGTTGTTGAACACGCCGGCCAACGCGTAGTAGTCGTGCGTCCCGATGGGATCGTACTTGTGATCGTGACAGCGCGCGCAGCCCACGGTGAGCCCGAGGAACGCGCGCGTGGTGACGTCGACGCGATCGTGACGCTCGTCGGCGCGCGCGACCGGCGGATCCGCGAGATCGTAGTACCACGGCCCCTGGCCGAGGAAGCCAAGCGCAGGGAGCAGGTCCTTGCGACGGGGCGCCGGCATCTGGTCTGCTGCGAGGTGGGCCATGATGATCGTGTCGTACGGCATGTCCGCGTTGAAGGCGTCGACCACCCAGTCGCGGTACAAGTAGGCCATGGGATACTTCTCGCGGCCCGAGCCGTCCATCGCGAGGCCGCGCGTGTCGTCTTCGCCGTAGCGCGTGACATCGAGCAGGTGCCTGCCCCACTTCTCGCCGTAGTGTTCAGAGGCGAGCAGCCGGTCCACCACTTTTTCGAAGGCGGCGCGTGCGGTGTCGGCGAGAAAGGCGTCGACTTCTTTTTGTGTGGGCGGCAGTCCCACGAGGTCGTAGGTCGCGCGGCGAATGAGCGTGCGCTTGTCCGCTGCCGGCGCGGGAGTCAGTCCACGCTGCTCGAGTTGCGCGAGCACGAAGCGATCGATATCGGTTTTGGCCCACTCGGATTTCGCCGGCGTGGGGACCTTCAGCACCGCGTGCGGGCTGAACGACCAGAACGCGCGCTCGGCCTTGGTAGCGGCGCGGCGTGGAATGTTGATTGGGGCCTCAGCCGTCGCCCACTCGGCACCGGCCTGAATCCACTCGACGAACCCACGGACTTCTTCGTCCGAAAGCTTGGCCCCGTTGCGCGGCATGCGCAGATCTTCGCGCTCGTGGCGCAGCGCCGCGATGAGGAGGCTTTGTTCGGCGTTGCCAGGAATGACGGCGGGGCCGCGGCGACCGCCCTTGAGCATACGCTCGCGCGAGTCGAGGCGCAGGCCACCGCGCTCTTCGTTCGTGTGACAGGCAAAGCACTTCTGTTCGAGGACCGGGCGGACCTTGTTTACGAAGAGGCGAGCGCCTGGAGTCATTCCGGCGTCGCCTCCGGATACCGCAGCGACCATGACGATCGCGGGCGCAGACTCCGGCCACGGCGCACCCATGCGCACCCACTCCACCAGCCCTTCGATTTCGCGCGGCGAGAGCGCGGGGGCGTCGCGCGGCATCTCCATTTTGGCGATCTCGTGCCGCACCGCCTTGATGAGCAGACTGGCGTCGGGGTTACCCGGAACGATGGCGGGGCCCGACTTCCCGCCGGCCAGCATTTGTGCTCGTGTGGTGAGCTTCAAGCGGCCGCGTACCCGAGCTTCCGAGTGACACTCGACGCACTGCTTGGCCAGCACCGGCCGCACCCGCGCCTCGAAGAAATCGTCGGGAGACTGTGCCGCGACCGGAATGGCCACCGCAGAAACGGCGGTGGCGACGGACACGACGAACGTGACGAAGGGATTCATAGCGGGGCGCCAAGGCGCCAGGGCGAGGGTAGGCAACGGGCCGGCGGCGGCTCGTACTACGAGAGGAATACGTGCGGCGGCCATCCGCTGTCAATGAAAGAAAAACTCATGGTCCCCGGGGTCAGCGGACAGCCGCCGCGGCCCGGCAGCTTTCGTTCCCTGCGGCGTCCGTCGCGCACACGGTGAGGCCCGTGGCATTTGCAGGTACGACGGCACGCCACAGGTACTCACCGTACCACACGAGGGGCGTCACGCCCGCACCTGCGGGAGAGGTCCACCGCACCTCGACACGCCGCCACTCGGTTGGGAGCGTCGGCCCTTTGCGGTCGTGAACGCGAACGCGGACGACCACGCCGCTCCCTGACGGCTCCTGCGCCATTGGCCCCACGACTGGCGGCGACACGTCTGTGGCAAGTCCGCGCCCCAGGAAAATCCGCTCACGTTCGGCGCCCTTCACCTCGCCCTGTCCCTGTACGACGTCCATCCGTCCGTCCCCGTCCAGGTCGCCCAGCGCGAGCCCAAGCGTCCCGGGGGTCTTCTCTCCCACGAACACATCGAGCGCAGCGCGGAGGTGGCCCTTGCCGTCGTTCAGCAGGAGTCGATCCGGCCCGCTCAACGAGCCGATCACGAAATCGGCGTCGCCGTCCGAGTCGACGTCGAGGAAGGCCACGACGTTATCGTCTTCGCCGATATTCTCACTGGTGGGCCACCACGCGTCGGTCGCGTCCAGATAGCGGCCCTTGCCGTTGTTGCGAAGGACGTGCTCGCGGCGGCTGTCGCCGACGCCACCGACGATCTCGCCGTCGTTGACGGTGACCAAGTCGAGGAAACCGTCGCCATCGAGATCCATTGCCTCGTACTCGTAATTGTTCGTGTACTGCGGCAGGGCACGCGGATCATGAGTGAACTGGCCGGAGCCATCGTTGCGGTACAGCGAACCGCCCCCGCAGCGCTTGCAGGACACGAGCACATCGAGATCGAAGTCGTTGTCGACGTCCACGAGTTCGAGATCCCACGAAAAACCGACGAGTTCGTCGGGCAGTCGCGCAGCGGTGACGTCGGTGAAGCGGCCGGCCCCGTCATTGAGCCAGAGACGGACCCGACCTCCGGCATTGCTCATGTTGTTGCCGGGCCCCCAGTCTGCGAGGACGAGGTCGAGATCACCATCACCGTCGACGTCCCCGGGCTCGGCGTCGCCTACGCTCAGCAGTGCGGCGGGCACATGCGTCGCCGTGCGCGCAGTGAAGGCGCCCGCCCCGTCCGCGAGGTAGAGCCGGCTTTGCGTTTGGTAGGTGGTGCCGACGAAGACATCGACCCGACCATCACCGTTGAAGTCGCGCGCCTTCACGACGCGGGCAATGTCCGGTGTGGTCCCGAACACCCGCGTGGTCTGCTCGGTGAACGGCTTGCCTGGCCCCGCGTTGAAGAAGGCCCGGTTGAGTTCCGGCGTGCCGGGCGTCGAATAGTCGCCGCCGTTCGCAAACAGGAGATCGAGACGTCCATCGCCATCGAGATCCGCCAGCTCGACTTTATTCGTCCACTCGGCGGTCGGCGCGAGCAGCGCCTCTGTGGCTTCGATCCAGAGCGCCTTCGGGAGGAGTGGCTGCGCCGCTGCAGCGTCCGAGCGACCGGTCACATTGCGCGGTGTGCACGCCCCACTGAAGAGCAGGGCGGCCGCCGCGAGCGCGAGGCGAGGGAGCATGGCGGAAGGGGTATGGATTGGCATTATCAGCAAGTCGGGTGAGGTCGGTAAACAATACGGCCCACTCGCCGACCACGCGATGCTCGTTTTTGTGGCGAGGAGCGTGTCAGCTCTAGATTAGTCGCATCCCACCCCTCCCACAGCCATGCGACCAGCCCTTCGCTTCATTCTCAGCTGCACAGTACTTGCCGCGACGCTCGCGAGTGGCTGCGTGTCGGTCTCACGCCGCACGCCGTCCTCCACGAGCGCACCGCTGCGGATCATGACGTTCAACATCCGCTACGACAATCCGGGCGATGGCGTCAACGCGTGGCCCAACCGCAAGGACTGGGTGGCGTCGCTCATTCGCTATCACGACGCCGATGTGATCGGCGTGCAGGAAGCGCTCCTGCATCAGCTCACCGATCTCGACGCGCGGTTGCCGGGTTTTGCGCGTGTGGGGGTAGGCCGCGCCGACGGCAAAGAGAAGGGGGAGTTCAGCGCGATTTTGTATCGCACCTCGCGCATGACGCTCAAGGACAGCGGCACCTTCTGGTTGTCGCCAACACCGACCGCGGCGGGCAGCAAAGGGTGGGACACCGCCATCGAGCGCATCGCCACCTGGGCCCGCTTTCAGGACACGCAGTCAGGGTGCGAATGGCTGCAGCTCAACACGCACTTCGATCACATTGGCGAAGTGGCTCGGCAGGAGAGCGCGCGACTCATCCGACGTCAGCTCTCGGTGCTATCCAAGGGACTTCCCGTGGTCATGACCGGGGACTTGAACACCGAACCGACGAATGCGCCGTATCGCATACTCACGACCGAAGTGATCGCGGGGGCCGTCGCACCGCTCACCGATGCCTTCGTCTCGAGTCGGACCGGCAACTACGGCCCCACGTCCAGCTGGAACGCCTTCAAGGCCATCGAGCCGAATCGCCGCATCGACTACATTCTCGTTTCGGCGCCGGTGGTGGTGGAGAAGCACGCCATTCTCCCCGACATGTGGGACGGCCGCTTCCCTTCCGATCATTTACCGGTCATCGCGTCGGTCAGCAACATCTGTCGCTGACCGACCTTACCCCGCACGACATTCAGCGAATGGAGCGCGCGTCCAGGACGCGCGTGCGGCCCGTCAGTTCGAGTGTGGTCGACTGGACCCGATCGGAGCTCGGCCCCACCATGATGGTGAAGGTGCCAGGCTCGATGACACGACGGTACTGAGCGCCGTAGAAGGACAACTCGTCGGGCGTGAGGCGAAACGTGACCGTTTCACTGGCGCCCGCTGCCAGCGAAATGCGTCGGAATCCTTTGAGCTCCTTTACCGGACGCGACACGCTGCCGGCGTCATCACGCACGTACAGCTGCACGACCTCATCGCCGGAGCGTGCGCCCGTATTGGTCACCGTCACCGATACGGTCACCGAATCGGCGGTGGTGCCTTTGCTGCGTGAAAGCGTGGGAGCCGAGTAGCGGAACGTCGTGTAGCTCAGCCCGTGTCCGAAGGCATACAGCGGCGTGAAGGGTATGTCGAAGTACTTCGACGTGTAACGTTCCTTCTCGTCGGACGGACGGCCGGTGTTCATGTGGTTGTAGTAGATCGGCACCTGCCCCACGGTGCGCGGGAAGGTAATGGGCAGACGCCCGCTCGGGTTCACCGCACCGAAGAGTACATCGGCCACCGCATTCCCGTGCTCAACGCCGAGGTACCAGGACTCCACGATGGCAGGAACGTGCTGCACCATCCACGGAATGCTGAGCGGGCGACCGTTCATGAGCACCGCCACGGTCGGCTTGCCCACCGCGTGCACGCGTTCGACCAGCTGCTGCTGCACACCGGGCACATCGAGCGAGGAGCGATTGCGCGCTTCGGCACTCATGTCCTGATGTTCGCCCACAACCATTACCACCACGTCAGCCTCGCGGGCAATGCGTACCGCTTCGGCGAAGCCGGTGGTGTCGGCCGCTTCCACCGGCGCACCGGGGGCGTACAGCACGCGCGTGTCCGCGCCGACCGCTTTACGAATACCGACGAGCACGGTCACCGCATCTTCGGGCCGGCCGGCGGCGGCCCACCCGCCAAGCGCGCTTCGTGCGTCATCGGCAAGCGCTCCGATGACCGCCACGGTCTTCACCGATTTTGCCAACGGCAACACGTTTCCTTCGTTGCGCAGCAACACGATGGACTGCTGCGCGGCCGCGCGTGCTTCCGCGCGATGTGCGGACGTGAGGGTCAGTGCCTTCTCACGCGCCTCACTGCTGGATTTGAAGGGATTGTCGAACAGCCCGAGCTCGTACTTTGTGCGCAACACGCGACGAACCGCGCTATCGACCACCGCAACGGGCAAACGGCCGGCGCGCACTTCCCGCGGCAGATCCTTGTAGAAAATGTTGCTCACCATGTCGACGTCGACGCCGGCGTCGATCGACAGACGGCCCACCGTGCCGCTGTCCGCAGACAACCCATGCTGCAGCAGCTCCATGACGCCGGTGTAGTCGCTCACCAGAATGCCGTCCCAGCCCCACCGTGTGCGCAGTACGCCATCGATGAGCGCCTTATTGGCGTGCATGGGCACCCCGTCAATCTGGTTGAACGCGGCCATGATGGACTTCACACCGGCATTCACCGCCGCGTGAAATGGCGGCAGATACATCTCGTGCAACGTGCGTAGCGGCACATCGGTCGTGTTGTAGTCGCGTCCGCCCTCAGCGGCGCCGTATGCGACGAAATGCTTCGCCGTGGCCATCAAGGAGAGTGAATCACGGAGCGACGCGCCCTGAAAGCCGCGCACCTTGGCGGCGGCGATAGCGCTCCCGAGATATGGATCCTCACCCGCTCCCTCCACGACGCGTCCCCAGCGGGGCTCGCGCGTGATGTCGACCATGGGTGCGAAGGTCCAGTGAATACCCGCGGCCGCCCCTTCGACGGCCGCAATGCGCGCCGTGCGCTCCGCGAGCGCCGGGTTGAAGCTGGCCGCTTCAGCCAGTGGCACAGGGAAGATGGTACGCCAGCCGTGGATGATGTCGTCGGCAAAGAGTAGCGGAATGCGTGTGCGTGACTGGGTCACGGCGATCTGCTGCATCTCCCGTGTTGGCGCCGCACCACGCACGCCAAGGAACGAGCCGACTCGGCCGGCGCGAATATCTTCCGCACCCGCCTCCGGCGTTTGCGGTCCGGTGAGGCTGAAGCGGCCGCGATACTGCGTCAGCTGTCCCAGCTTCTCTTCGAGGGTCAGGCGCGCGAGCACGGAATCGACGAATCGATTCATGCGGGCGCTGGAGGCACTCACGCGCTGCGCGGCGAGTGGCGTCGAGGTGCCAAGAAACAAAACACCCGCGCTCAGAGCGAGGCGGGCGGCGTGTGGAAGTCGGGCCATGGAACCGGAGATGGAGACGAACAACGGGGCGACGCCGAACGCCGGCGCCGCCCCGATGCAGCAGAATTAGAAGCGATAGTTCATGCCGAACTGCGCGCGACGCTGGGCACCCATACGGGTGAGGTCGTTGAGGACACCGGTGGGGATCCCGAAGTTCGCGTTCGGGGTGATGCCGCCGGCCGCGTTGAAGTTACCCACGTTGGTGTTGAACCCCGTGAAATTGCGGTAGTTGAACACGTTGAACACTTCGGCCGTGAGCGAGACGCTCTGGCCACGCAACGTACGCACCGACTTCTCGAGGCGCAGGTCGATGTTCCGCGTGCGCCAGGCGTCGAGGCCGAGGAACGCATCGCCGTCGGGGCGATACCAGTTGCGTGCCTTGCCTTCCGGCCAGTCGTTGCCGCTGAAGCAGTCCTTGTTGCCGTGCGTGCAGTTGTTGGTGCCGGTGCCGAACCCGTAAGTCGCGTTGAACGGCGTGCCGGTGCCAAGGTCGAGCACTCCGCTCAGCTTGAAGCCGTACTTGAGCCCCACGATCCAGTTGGCCGTGATGTGGTGCCGCTCGTCGGTGGCCTTGTCGAAGCGGATGAACTGATCCGGCGTCTGGATGTCGAGCGAGCTGAACACGTCGCCGGAGTTCACTTCTTCTTCCGCCTTGCCCAAGGTGTACGACAGCTGCCAGCCCCACTTGGAGCGCTCGGTGTAGCGCTTCTGCACGGAGAGGAACATCGCGTCGTACCAGTTGCGCCCGTCGTCGTTCGACACGAAGACGTTGGAATACTTGCGTGAGGTCGGCGTGGGGAACTGCGTGCAGCAGGTCGCGTTGGGGGCGCGATTGGCACGGAACCACGAGAAGCTGTTGAAGCCGCGGACCCCGGTGTAGCTGGCCGACAGCTCGAAGTCGCCGATATTCTGACGAACGCCACCGCTGAACTGGTGTGCCTTGGGCGGCTGCGTGTTGTTGTCGGTGAGGAACAGCTCAGGCACCGGCGCGCTCCCGCTGCGCAACACTTCCTGGAGTCCTTCGCGCGTGAGGTAGCGCGGGTTCCAGATCGTGGTCGGCTGCCCGCCACGCGGGAGACCGTCGCTCGAGAACTGGAAGTTGTAGGTCACCCACTGCAGGTTCGCGCGCTCGCCGAGCGTATTACCATAGCGGTTGCGGTCGTAGTACAGGCCGTAGCCACCGAACAGGATCGTCTTGCCATTGTCGAACAGGTCATACGACGCGCCGACACGGGGCTGAATGGCGCCGAGGAACGGCTTACGCTGCGTGCCGTCCGTAATGTACGGCGAGGCGTCACACAGCTGCTCGCGGAACGGCTGCGAACCATTACATGCCAACGTACCGCGCCACGCGTTGATGGCGCTGACGACGGAGTCCGGTGTGACCCAGTCGTTGTTGACCATGTCGGTCTCGAAGTCCCAGCGCAGTCCGAGATTAACCTGCAGGCGACGGGTGAGTGACCAGTCATCCTGGGCATAAATGCCATACTGCTGATTTCGCGCGCCGACGTTGGGATCACCAAAGCCTGCCGAGGCCGTCCAGGGGAACTGCCAGTTGTTGGTCGCCTGGAAGGTGTACTGCGGATTACCGTTGAGCGGACGAATGACTTTGTAGTTCAGGAAGTCGGCGTTGGCACCGACCTTGAGCACATGGTCGCCACCGAACCCTTGGAGGGTGTAGGTGAAGTCGTCACGCAACGACAGACGCTGCTGATCGAAGTCCTGCATCGTGCTGCGGCCACCCACCTTGAGCACGCCGGCGTAATTGATGCCGACCTTCTCCTCGAACAGCGGGACCGGATGCCAGCGGAACGATTGCCAGCTGGTGGTGATTTCGTTGAGCGCATTCCCCCGCGAGTACTGATGCTTGAGGAGATACGTATTCACGTTGTTGTAGAAGCGCTCTGCATTGTCGTAGCTGTCCGTGCCGCCAAAGCTGCGGATGTCGTACTCATCGCGCACGTTGACGCTGCCTTCGAAGCGGTGCCGCTCCGACGGCACGTAGGTGAGCTTCACGAAGCCGAGGTGCGAGCGGAAGGGCGACTCGTACACCCCTTCGAAACCGCGCAACGAATCGAGAACGCGCGTCGGCGGCAGATTGGCCGGGGCACCCACGATGACCGTGTTGGCGCGCGTCTGCAGGTTTCCTTCGTATGAACCGAACAGGAACAGCTTGTCCTTGATGATCGGACCGCCCAGGCTACCGCCAATCTGGTAGCGATCGTAACGCGGCTTCACCGCGCAGCCGGTGGCGTTGATGTTGGCCAACGAGTCACAGCGGCGCTGCTGGAAGTAGTCGCGCTCGATGGACCATTTGTTCTGGAAGTAGGTGAACGCGTCACCCGACCAGGTGTTGGTACCCGACTTGGTCGTCGCCGTGATGATGGCACTGGTGGCGCGCTGATACTCCGCCTTGTACTGCTGCGTGATGACGCGGAACTCCTGCACAGCATTCTGCGGGAACGGATTGCCCTTGCTGGCATCCTGTCCCACCACGCCGCCCACGAGGATATCGCTTTTGAATGTGGCGCCATCAACGAAGACGTTGATGTTGTTGGCGCTCTGGGCGCCGCTGGTGATGCTGCCGCCATCGCGACGCACGCCCGGCGCGAGGAGCGCGAGCGACAGGAAGTTCCGCTCCGACAGCGGAATGGAGCGGATTTGCTCCTGGTCGATATTCGTGGCGAGTTCGGTGGAGCGGCGGTCCGCGCTTGCACGCGCGGCGTCGGCACTCACCGCCACCGTCGACAGCTGTACGCTGCTGGTGGTGAGCTTGAAGTCGAGCGTGACGCTCTCACCAATGAGCGGGCGTACGCGACGCCCCTGTGGCGCAAAGCCCAGTCGCTTGGCCGTGACTTCGTACTCGTCGGGCGTCAGCCCCGGTATGACGTAGAAGCCGCGTTCGGAGGTGCTGGCGCTGCGTGTGATGTTCGTGGAGAGACTGCGAGCGGTGACGACCACGCCCGCCACAACGGCGCCATCTTCGCCGCGTACCACGCCGGTGATGCGTGCGGTGCTGGTTTGTGCGGCTGCGGGCGAGACGACCGCCGCGAGCGCCGTTGCCACGGTCGCGAGCGCAACCACCGCGCGTCGGATGGCCAGAGGGACGACAAGGAGGGATTTCATCGGGGAGTGGAAAGCTGATTCGACATGGAAGGACGAACTCCACTAATTGCGAGCGGCCAACAAGTGTTGTCAAGATTTTTTGTGGGCGCGATTGAGTGTGTTGCACGACTGAGATATCGCGCTGACTTGACGCGCTGCGCGCAAATGCCGAGGGTGTCATTATGCCACATGTCTTTCGCGTTTCCGTCGTGAGTTGGCGGGCGATGCTGGTGCTGCTGCCCCTCGTGTTCTCCGGGGCGTGCACACCACGTCCAGTCACCACACCAGCGCCGTTCACCCCATCACTGCGACAGCGCGCCCTGCTCGACACCATCGGCGAGCGCACCTTTCGCTGGTTCTGGGAGACCACCGACCCGCAGACCGGACTCACCCCCGACCGGTGGCCGCGACGCACATTCTCATCAGTCGCCGCCATCGGCTTTGCGCTCACGGCGTATCCGATCGGGGCGGAGCGCGGATGGATACGGCGCGAGCAGGCCGCGGAGCGCACGCTCAACACGCTGCGAACCCTCTGGCGGCTTCCACAGGGTGACGCACCACGCGGAGTGGCCGGTTATCAGGGATTTTTCTATCACTTCCTCGAATTCGAGACCGGGCATCGCTATCGCGACGTTGAGCTATCGACGATTGACACAGGCCTGCTGCTCGGCGGCGCTCTGTTCTGCCAATCGTACTTCGCGGGCGCTTCACCGGTCGAAGTACAGATTCGCGCGACGGCAGACTCTCTCTACCGACGGGTGAATTGGCCGTGGTTCATCCAGCAGCCGAGTACGCTGTCGATGGGATGGCGTCCGGAGCGTGGGTATATCAAGGCGAACTGGACGGGCTACAACGAGGCGATGCTGCTCATTGTGCTGGGATTGGGATCACCCACGCATCCGCTGGACGATGCCGCGTGGGCGCAATGGACGAGTACGTACGCGTGGCACACATTCGAAGGGCAGCCGCATCTCGATTTCGCCCCGCTGTTCGGACACCAGTATTCGCATAGCTGGATTGATTTCCGTGGCATTCAGGACGCGTACATGCGGGAACGTGGCATCGATTACTTCGAGAACTCGCGGCGCGCGACGCTCGCGCAGCGGAGTTATGCCATACGGAACCCCATGGGGTGGCGCGGTTACGGCGCAGACATGTGGGGCCTGACGGCAAGCGATGGGCCGTTTGACGGCACCATGGAGATCGATGGGGCCACGCGCCGTTTCCACACGTACTGGGCGCGCGGCGTGTCGACCAGGGAAACCAACGACGACGGCACGCTCGCGCCGACCGCGGCCGTATCGAGCATTGTCTTTACGCCGGAGCTGTCGGTGCGAACGGCGGTCAGTATGCGCGAGCAGTTCAACGGTCTCGCGTGGGGAGAGTACGGTTTCCTGGACGCCTTCAATCCGACACTGCGCAGTGCGCCACCCAAACTGCAACATGGGCGCGTGGTGCCGGGCGACGGCTGGGTGGACGACGACTATTTGGGCATCGACCAGGGCCCCATTCTGGTGATGCTCGAAAACTGGCGATCGGAACTGGTATGGAAGACGATGCGCCGGAATCCGTATGTCGTGCGCGGGCTGCAGCGCGCCGGATTTCGGGGCGGTTGGATTGACGGCACATCACCAACGCGGTGAGCCGCTGGCACGCGCAATGCGGGTTCTGATGCTCCCCAGACTCGAGGAGTCAGATGAACGACAAAGAGAAGCGTGGCGTGGAGCATCGTGCCGAAGGCGCGATGGATCAGGTGAAAGGGAAAGCCCGAAACGCGTTGGGCGCCCTGACCGGTGACAGCAGCGAACAACTCAAAGGCAAGGCCCAGGAAATGAAGGGCAAAGCGAAGAGCGAACTCGGCAAGATCGAGCAGCGGAAGCCGCGCTGACGTCCGGTGCCCGCGTCGTCAGCGCTTTTTCACGGCTGGCGGCGCGGGCAGCAGCTCGGCGATGGCCGCACCATCCTTGCGCGGATCGCTCGCCCCGGCGTTGAGCCCGGTAACGAAGTTGTGATAGACCGCCTGCCCGGAGCCCATGCGCGTGCTCGAATAATCGCCGCGCATGACGAGCTCATGCCCCATGGCCGACAGCGAATCGCGCGTACTGCGCGCAATGCGTGCCTCGAAGTTCACATCGCATCCGGGAAAGGTCTCCTTGGAGAAGCGCGGCGCATCGAGCGCCCCCTGAATATTCATGCCGAAGTCGACGATGTTGGCCACGAACTGCGCATGCGCCTGTGACTGATTCCAGCCGCCCATGATGCCGAACGCGATCTTCTCCGGCCCCTTCTCCATGAAACCCGGGATGATCGTGTGCAGCGGGCGCTTGCGACCGGCGACGATGTTGGGGCTCTCCGCGTCGAGGGAGAAGCCACCGCCGCGGTTGTGCCAAACGAAGCCGGTACCATCGGCCACGAGCCCCGCCCCAAAACCCACGGTGGAATAATTGCTCTGAATGAACGACACCATGTTGCCCTCGCGGTCGACGGCGCTGAGGTACGTGGTACCGTTGTCGGTGCCTTCGGGCGTTCCGTACGTGAGATTGCAGGTGGCGCGCGTCGTGTTGATGAGTTTCGCGCGTTGCGCGGCGTAGCTCTTGGACAACAGTTGCGTGACCGGCACCTTGGCGAAGCGTGGATCGGCGTTGTACCGCTGCATATCGAGATACGCGAGCTTCTTGGCCTCAATGAGATGGTGCAGTGATTGCACACTGTTGTGGCCCATGCTCGCCAGCGGGAAACTCTCCATGATGTTGAGCATCTCGAGCGCGGCAATCCCCTGCCCGTTCGGCGGCAACTCGTAGACGGTCCACCCACGATAGGTAGTGGAGATGGGCGTCACCCATTCGACGTCGTAGTCGGCGAGGTCGGCCGCGTTCATGACGCCGCCATGACGTCGCTGGCTCGCCAGCAGCTTCTGCGCAATCGCGCCCGTGTAGAAGGCGGCCGCCCCCTTGGTGGCGATCTGCCGATAGCTCCACGCCAGGTCCGGGTTCTTGAAGACATCGCCGACCTTGGGGAGCTTGCCGTTGATCAGATAGGTGCGCGCCGTCGCACTGTCCGCGCGCAGCGCCTCTTCGCTGTCCGACCAGTACACACTGACGACTTCGCCCACGGGAAAGCCCTGCTCCGCGTACTGAATGGCGGGCTGCAGAATGCCGGCCATAGGCATCTTTCCAAAGCGCCGGTGCAGCGCCTCCCACCCCTTCACCGCGCCAGGCACGGTAGCAGCGTCGATACCGCGTGACGGGATGCGCGTATGCCCCTTGCCGCGCAGGTAGTCGGGCGTCATTGCACGTGGCGCCCACCCGGAGGCATTGAGTCCGTAGAGCTGCTTGGTCTTGGCATCGTAGACGATGGCGAACATGTCGCCCCCGATTCCGTCGTTCATGGGCGCCACGAGTCCCATCATGGCGTTCATGGCAATCGCCGCGTCGAAGGCGTTGCCGCCCCGCTCCAACACGCGGGCCCCAACCTGCGACGCCAGCACGCTTTCGCTGGCCACGACGCCCTGCGTTGCCTGCACCATGGAGCGTGATTGCGAGCGGTCCTGCGCCTGTCCGACGGCGGCAACGACGAGAAGACCGGTGAGCTGCACGGCGAGCGCAACGCGCATGAAAGAAGCCTGTGGTGGAAGGGAGACACATCACACGATCCCCTGAAGCTTGTCACGACCGGGCAGAACGGCAAGCAATGGGGAACAGCGCTACACGCCGCCAAAACAGAGGTATTTGGTCTCCAGATAGGGCTCGAGGCCGTAGCGGGAGCCTTCGCGTCCCATTCCCGATTCCTTGATGCCACCGAAGGGGGCGAGTTCGGTGGAGATGAGCCCCTCGTTGATCCCCACCATCCCGCACTCGAGCGCCTCGGCCACCCGCCAGCAGCGCCCGATGTCTCGGCTGTAGAAGTATGCGGCCAGCCCGTACGTGGTGTCATTCGCCATGGCGACGGCCTCGGCTTCCGTGTCGAACGCAAAAATTGGCGCGACAGGGCCGAAGACTTCTTCGCGCGCAATGCGCATGGATGGCGTGGCGCTGGCAAGCACCGTGGGGGCGTAGAACAACCCGCCGTGGTGGACGCCCCCTTCAACGATCTGCGCCCCGTGCTCCACGGCGTCGTGCACGAACGCCTGCACCTTGTGCAGTGCCTTCTCGCTGATGAGCGGACCCACTTGCACCGAGGGGTCGAGCACATCGCCCGTTCGCAAGGCGGAAACGGCGGCGGCGAATCGTGCCACAAAGTCGTCGTACACGGTGCGCTGCACGAGCAGGCGATTGACGCACACACACGTTTGCCCGTTGTGCCGGAACTTGGACTGCACGGCCCCTTGGACCGCTGCGTCGAGATCGGCGTCGTCGAAGACGATGAACGGCGCGTTACCGCCCAACTCGAGCGACACTTTTTTGAGCGTTGGCGCGCATTGCGCCATGAGCTGCTTGCCCACCGCGGTGGAGCCAGTGAACGAGAGCTTGCGTACCAGCGGGTGTTCGCACAACTCGAGTCCCACGTCGTGACTGCGCGTCGTGGTCACGGTGTTGTACACACCAGCCGGCAGGCCCGCCGCCTCGGCCAACGCCGCTAGCGCCAGTGCCGTCAACGGCGTTTCGGCAGGCGGCTTGATGACCACGGGACAGCCGGCAGCCAGCGCGGGGGCCACTTTGCGCGTGATCATCGCGAGCGGGAAGTTCCACGGGGTGATCGCCGCGGCCACGCCGACCCCCTGCTTGATCACCACCAACCGCCGGTCGCGCGAATGGGGCGGAATAACGTCGCCGTATGCGCGCTTGCCCTCTTAGGCAAACCACTCGACGAATGCGGCGCCGTAGGTCACCTCGCCGCGGCTTTCGGCAATCACCTTGCCGCTCTCGCGCGACATGAGTTCTGCCAGCGCGTCGCGGTGGTCGAGTATGAGCGTGAACCACCGGCGCAGCACCTCGGCGCGCTCTTTGGCCGTGCGTTCGCGCCACGCGGGCCACGCGGCGTGTGCGGCGTCGATGGCCTCGCAGGTGTCATCGCGCCCCATGTCGGGTACCGTGCCCACCAGCGCGCCGGTCGCCGGGTTGTACACGGGAAACGATCGCTGATCGCGGGCATCCTGCCACACGCCGTTGATGAACGCCTGGGAACGCAGAAGCATGTGATTCATGGCGTAGGAAATGTGCCGTGCGGGCGCCGTGCGCAAGGAGTGCAGCCAGGCGGACCGATCGATTAGCATCCACCATATGTCCGCCTCGTCTGTGCTCCTCCCGCTCGATGCACTCGGGCGCCATCGGCTGAAGGTTGCGTTCGTCGGCACGCACGGCGTGGGCAAAACCACCCTCTGCTTCGACCTCGCGGCGCAGCTCAAACGCCTCGATCTGGGCGTCGACATCGTGAAAGAAGTGGCGCGCCGGTGTCCGCTGCCGATCAACGAGGAAACCACCCTCGATGCGCAGTCGTGGATTCTGCACACGCAGATCGCCGAAGAGATCGAAGCGAGCGCCGACTACGAGGTGGTCGTGTGCGATCGTTCCGTGCTCGACAACTACGCCTATCTCGTCGCGCGTGCCGGCCGTCAGCCGGAGCTGGAGCCGCTCGTACTCCAGTGGGTACGCGGATATCAGGCGCTCTTCAAGGTGCCGGTGACCGGCGCGCCGGCGTTCGACGGCAAGCGCGCGGTCAGTGCAACCTTCCAGCAGCAGATCGACCAGATCATCGATGATCTGGTGCGGGAGCTGGGGATCACCGTGCATCAGCTCGACCCCAACGATCGCGCCGGCTGGACTGTGGCCGCCCTCGAGCATCTGGGGCTCCCCACGTCACCGCCGCAGATCGATCTGTTTCCGGCGCGCGACTGACGCGTCGGACACCGCGGACGCTATCGCGTCGTGCGGTACATCATCTCGACGAGTTCGTCATACATCGCCTCGGCGTCTTCAGGACTCTTCTGAATGGCGGCCGAGGCGCAATGCTTGAGATGATTCCGCATGAGCTCCCGGCCGACGGCGCGCAGCGCTTCGTGCACACTGGCGATCTGCGTCAGAATATCGGCGCAGTAGCGGTCGTCTTCGACCATCTTCTGCAGGCCGCGAACTTGTCCCTCAATGCGGCGAAGACGCTTGGTATTGCGCGCCTTGGCGTCTGCATCGACGGCAACCGCTTTGGACGGCATGATGACTCAGGCGAAGGTGGCGCGGCGGAGCCGCAAAGAGTTGCTCACGACACTGACGGAGCTGAACGCCATGGCCGCGCTGGCCAGAATGGGACTCAGCTGGATGCCGAACGCCGGATAGAGCGCACCCGCCGCGATCGGAATACCGATGACGTTGTAGATGAATGCCCAGAAGAGATTCTGCTTCATCGTGCGCATCGTACGGCGGGACAACGCGATCGCGCGCACGACCCCCAGCAGGTCACCGCGCATGAGCACGATATCACCGGCATCGATGGCGACATCCGTACCGCTACCGATCGCCATCCCGACATCGGCCTGCGCGAGCGCGGGGGCGTCATTGATGCCGTCACCCACCATCGCGACGACCGTTCCGAACGATTGCAGCCGCTTGATCTCCGCCACCTTGCCGTCAGGAAGCACGCCCGCGACGACACGATCCACCCCCGCCGCGCGCGCAATGGCGTTCGCGGTGCGTTCGTTGTCGCCCGTGAGCATCACCACCTGCAACCCCATGGCATGCAGTCGGCCAATCGCGACTCGCGATGTTTCCCGCAACGGATCGGCCACGGCAATCACGCCGGCGAGCTGCCCGTCGAGCGCCACGAACATTGGCGTCTTGCCCTCTTCGCTGAGCCGCTGTGCCTCGGTGTCGAGCGCCGATGCATGGACTTCCCATTCGGCGAGAAAGGCCGCGTTCCCCACCACGACCGCCGTGCCCTGCACGACGCCCTGCGCGCCGCGCCCGGTGACGGACAGAAACGTGTCGGGGGCCGTCAATTCGAGCGCCCGTTTCTGCGCCTCGCGCACAATGGCGTCGGCCAGCGGATGCTCACTCGATTGCTCGAGACTCGCCACGCGTTGCAACATGTCGTCGGCGCTCACCGTGGCCGACGACGCCAGCAGCACATCGGTGACGACCGGACGGCCTTCCGTCACGGTCCCGGTTTTGTCGATGACCACGGTGCCGATGTCACCCGCACGCTGCAGCGTGTCACCGCCCTTGATGAGAACGCCCATTTCCGCGCCCTTGCCGCTCGCGACCATGACGGCGGTGGGAACTGCCAATCCCATGGCGCAGGGGCAGGCTATGATGAGCACGGCCACGGCCGCTGCGAACGCACGCACCAGCGGAGCGTCATCGGCCGCCACGTACCACACGCCGAACGTGACGAGCGCCAGCATCATCACCACAGGCACGAAGACCGCACTGATGCGATCGGCCAACTGCTGGATGGGTGCCTTGCTCCCCTGCGCGTCGCGCATGAGCTGCACGATCTGCGACAGCACGCTGCTGGCTCCAAGCGTCGTGGCACGATAGCGGAAAGCTCCCGTACGGTTGACGGTGCCGCCAATGACACGATCACCCGTGCGCTTGGCCACCGGCATCGATTCGCCGGTGAGCATGCTCTCGTCGACCGCACTCTCGCCCTGCGTGACCTCACCGTCGGTAGGGATACGTTCGCCTGGACGCACGATGATGATCTCGTCCGGCTCTACGGTGTCGACCGGCGCATCGACTTCCTGCTCGAAGCGCACCACGCGCGCCGTGCGCGGCTTCAGCGCCACCAGCGAACGCAGCGACGCGGCAGTGCGCATCTTGGCGCGCGCCTCGAACATGTTGCCGGTGAGAATCAGTGCGATGATTATTATGACCGCTTCGTAGTACACATCGGGCATGACACCGCGCGATGTGAAGAAGCCGGGCGCCAGCGTCGCCACCACCGAGTACAGGAACGCCGCGAGCGTGCCTACACTCACCAGCGTATTCATGTCGGCCGCACCATGACGCAGCGCCGCCCATGCGCCTGTGTAGAAGTGACGCCCCGCCCACAGCATCACCCCCAGCGTTGCCATCAGCAACGTCAACGTGAGTGTGCCACTGGGCACGGTGTACAGCCAGGGCATGGTGGCGCGCAGCATCGGGTCGAGCGCCGTCATACTCCAGCGCATGAACGGATCGGCGACCACGCCATGCGTATGGCCGGTCGCGAGCGCACTCATGAGCGGCATGCTCACCAGCATGGCGACCAGTCCCACTACTCCACTCACGAGCGCTTTACGCCGGAGGTCGCGATACTCGTCGCCCTGCGCGCGATCACGCGCGTCCTGTTCTTCGAACGCGCTCTGGTCGGCGTCGGCGAGCGCCGCCCCATAGCCGGTGTCCCGGATGACCTCGAGCAGCGCGTCCGTGGAGGTAGCACTGCGGTCGTAGGTGACCGTCGCGCTTTTCATCATGAGATT
Source organism: bacterium (assembly GCA_027484025.1). Taxonomy (GTDB): domain Bacteria; phylum Gemmatimonadota; class Gemmatimonadetes; order Gemmatimonadales; family Gemmatimonadaceae; genus Gemmatimonas. Next base: position 14,946 of record JAIXTI010000132.1, on the reverse strand, counting down.
CACCGAGGCGTCGGTTACGCCCGGGGCTTTCTGCAAGGTACGCTGCACGCGGGATGAGCACGCGGCGCACGTCATACCGGTGACCGGGATGCGAACGGTTTCCGTGGCAACAGTCATGTGATCGCCCTCGCGATCAAAAGCAGCGCGCCGCTACGCTCGATGGTGCAGAGTACTGCGAAAAACGGCAGCGGCGCGCGAATGAAACGTCAGCGGGTGGCGACGACCGAATAGCCGGCATCGTCGATGGCATGCGCGATCTGCTCGGCGCTGGTCTGCGCGGGATCGAACGCCACTGAGGCCGATCCAATAGCCACGGCTTCGACGGTGACGCCGCTGGTCTGCTGCAACGCCTTGTCGACAGCCTTCACACAGTGGCCGCACGACATCCCGGTGATTTCGAAGGTCACATGTTCCACAAGTCAGCTCCTGAGGAGAAAGGATATTTCAATATACCCCCTCCCCCTATTTTGATCCAGCGTGTAGCCGCCGCGTGATCACCCGGTGATGCGCACCGGTGTACCCCAGGGATCGAGCGCCTGTGTGCCGTCCACGCGAAAACCGGCCTCAGCCAACGACGACAAGGCGGCCTCCGGTCCGGGAATCACGATGTTCCACTCGAGCAACTGGGCGTCGGTGTTGCGCGGCGCAGAAGCGCCGGGTGCCCATATGTTGGTGCCGAGGTGATGGTGGTATCCGCCTGCACCGAGGAAGAGCGCGCCGGGGTAGCGCCAGACCATGCGATCGAAACCGAGCGCGTGACTGTAGAAATCCGTCGCACGGGGAATGTCGCCGACGTGCAGATGCAGGTGCCCCATGACCGTGCCGTGGGGCATCCCCGTCCATGGTTCGTCGTTGGCGGCCGCCACGACGCCAGCGGCGTCGAGCGGATCGGTGGCCATCATGAGTTCCTTGCCGGTACGCTGCCACTCGCTCCGCGGCCGATCGCGATAGACCTCGATGCCGAGCCCATCGGGGTCCTGCAGGTACAGCGCTTCACTCACGAGATGATCGCTCGCCCCGGCTCGGGCCCCGACGCGGGCGAGGTGCTGAACGAACCGCCCCAACGCCGGCCGGTCTGGCAACAGGATGGCAAAGTGATAGAGCCCAAGACGCGAGCCCGGCCGGAGCGGGACGGTCCCGGGACGATGCTCGAGCACGACCAGGGGCTCGGCGGCGCCAGCGACTCCCATCGCCACCACGTCCCGCTCACGGGAGAGCTCACTGAGGCCGAGGAGCTCGTGGTACCACTGCACCGAGCGTGAGAGATCGCTGACTTGCAGGCGGACAGGACCGAGGCGAAGAGCGCTCGGAAGGCGGAAGCCCAATGGCGCGTCGCCGTAGCTGCCCGGAAGCGCGAGCTGAGGCACTGGGGCCTCGCCGAAGAGATCATGACTGGATACGCCCATGAACAATTATACCTGTTTTGACAATGGTTGGCAAGCTAAGCAATGAGCCTTGCCGAAGATTAGAAGTCGATGAATGTGGGCTGAGACGGCACTGCCGAGCGACAGGGCGCATTTACTGCAGGTAGAATGGAGTAGAGGCCCACGACGAACCCCGGAGGACGCATGCGTAGTGCACTGCGCAGGACCCGCACCGTGAGCACCACCAACCGTTCCGCAGTCGTTGGGTTGGCACTTGTGGTCGCCGCATCGGTGGTAGGGTGTGCCAAACCGCGGCCGGTGAGCGGCGCCGCCACTCCAGCCACGGCGACGACTGCGACTACGGCGACCGCTGCGCCGGCGAGCGCCCCGGCGACCAAGACAGCGGCCACGATGGAATCGGCGAATACGATTGACGAGACTTCCTTCGGCCAGCAGCCCGTGAGCCGTGTCGAAGAGCTGTTCATCGGACGATTCCCCGGGGTTCAGGTGCTGAACGTGAACGGCCAGGTACAGGTCCGCATCCGCGGCTCGTCGTCGTTCACGGCCAACACCGAGCCACTCATTCTGATCGACGGCCAGCAGATGACGCCGGGTTCAGGTGGGCTGATCGGTCTCAATCCGCGCGACATCAAAAAGATCGAAGTGCTCAAGGATGCGGTGTCGATGGCCGAGTTCGGCGTGCGCGGCAGCAACGGCGTCATTCGGATCACGACGAAGCACTGACCGCGAGCCTGATCGACTGCGGGGGACCTGTCGTTGTCTTTGCGTCGCGGCTCCAATTAGCTTGACGCCATGACTCGCTGGTCCGCCCGTCTCCGTCGCGCCGCCACGCTGGTGTTCAGCGTGCATCTGCTGCAGCTCGTGCTGCTGGCAGCAAGCGCCGCGTGCGAGCTTGGCGTGGCGGCGCCTCACAGCCCATCGCAGCATGGCGCGGCGCAGCACTCGCCAGCGCACGGCGGTCATCACTCGCCGCAGCATTCGCAGCAGCAAGACCAGAGCCCGGACGCCAGCTGCCCCATGGCGATGGCGTGCTCGGCGACCGCCATCGTGGCCGAGATCCAGACCATCACGACGCGCGTCGTGGTCACTCCATCCCGCGTTCTCTCGCTCGACGTCGACACGCCGACGTCGGTGCGCCCCGCGCCCGAGACACCCCCTCCGCGAGCCTGACCGCGCGCCGTTGTCATCGACAACGGCACGACTCGGTTCTTTCGCTTCGCACGGTGGATCTCTGTTGCGTGCCTCCCGGCATCGCAGCGCCACACGTGCCACCCTCGTGTCTCGCGACTCCGCTTTTCATGAACGTGCATACCCTGCGCGTGGCCGCCCTTTTTTTGGCGGGCCACGTGACGGCGGCCGCTGCGCATGCGCAGACGGACTTTTTCAATACCGATGCGGGCCGTCCAATCCGCACGGAAGATGCGTACGCCATTGAGCGACGCTCCATCGAGCTGCAGGTGGCCCCTCTACGTCTCGAGCGCGCGCGCGGCAGCGCCTATCGCTGGGGGGTCGAACCGGAAATCGCGATCGGCCTGTTGCCGCGCACCCAGGTCGAAATCGGATTCCCGCTCGAGCACGCCGAAGGACCGCGCGGTGCGCGGACCACGGCGTTGGCGGGGCTCGAGATGTCGGCGCTCTACAACCTGAACGCCGAGACGCGTTTCCCAGCGCTGGCGGTCGTTGCCGACCTGCTCATTCCCGCTGGTCCGGCAGGGCCAGACCGGTACGTTCCGTCGTTCAAGGCCATTGCGACCAAGACGTTTCCGTGGGCCCGCTTTCATGTGAACGGGCAGATCAGCCTCAACCGCGATGCGGTAAACGCCAGCGTCACGTCGGCCAACGCCGAGCTGTCCCGCTGGACCGCCGGTCTGGCCGTCGACAAGACGTTGCCGCTCAAGTCGATGCTCTTCACTGCCGAACTGGTCGCCAGTGAACCCATGACCGCCGGTCTCGCGCAGCGGTGGGATGCCGCGGGCGGATCGCGTATTCAGCTCAGCCCGCGCGTCGCCTTCGACGTCGGTGGCGGATATCGCCTTCGCGGCGACGATCAGGGATGGTTCATCACCACGGGTGCCGCGGTCGCCATTGGCCTGCCGTGGACCTCACGCCGCTGAACGGGAGATAGACACATGCAAGCATTCATGAAGGCCGCTCCGCGTGCGCTCCTCACCGCGACGCTCCTGCTCGCGCCGGCCACGCTGCCAGCACAATGGAGCACCACGTACAAACAGTTCTACTTGCAGGCGCCGCACAACTGGCAGTTCCGGACGCATTACTCGTCGGCCGATCGCCTGTTCAACGCATTCGATTACGGGCACGCGATTCTGTACGAAACGTTGTGGCGCTATCCCAACGCCCCGGCGTCGCGACTCGAAGAGGATCGCTATCGCTTCCTGACGGAAAAGGTGCTCATCAAGCCGCCGCGTCTCCCGCTCGAAGAAGCCGCGATTGAGCCGATGTATGCGCGGCTCGCGCCCGAGGCCAAGATGATGTTCGACTGGGCCCACCTGCTGCACCGTCAGTTGTACGATGTCCTCGCCGACGAACGGATGACGTGGGAGGCGCGCGACGCCGAAGTCGCTCGACTCCTGAGCTATTACCGCTCGCGTCCGGACCTCGCGTTCAGCAGCAAACCCAAGTCGATGCGCCTGATGCAGGAGCAGCCGTACTCGCTGGCGTTCCGCAAGAAGTATCCGAAGTTCAACGGCCTGATCTGGGGATATCACTGGCTCCAAATGGGGCTCTACGAACCGCTGATGGTTGGCAAGTCGCGCACCGAAAAGCAGTCGCTCATCCGCGGCACCGTCGCGCGTTTCTTCCAGATGCTCAACGATGTCCCCGGCTCGCTTCCGCACCAGATGCCCATGACGGTCGCGGTCGCGCCCAAGTTTGCCGAGCGCTATCCCGAAGCGGCGATCATCTTCGACAACCTCCACTCGATGCACGATGCGGTCAGCGACATCCTCACCAATCCGAGTGTCGCGCGAAACGAGAAGCGCGCGCAGATCATGCTGGCGGCACGGCGTTTCCGCGACGACACCACCGAGGTCATGAGCGTACCGGCGTGGCGCGTGATGTCCGAACACATGGGGATCGAAAACATGGGTGGGCCATCGGTGGGATTCCTGACGGCGCTGCCCACACCGAGCGTGACCTTCGGCGCGGTGATGCAGCATGACCCGCAGACGGGAGCGATGACCGGCTTCGGGTACGGCGGCGCCGTGGGCGGCGGTCATGACATGCATGCGGGACACGCCATGCCGGCCGGCCCGAGCGATTCCGTTCAGGTAGCGACTCTTGTCGCGACGTTTCATGCCGCGTTGGAAAGTGGCGACAGCACCAAGGCGCTTTCGTTGCTGACGCCCGACGTCGTGATTCTCGAAGGCGGTTTGGTGGAAACCCTCGCAGACTATCGTGCGCATCATTTGCCGGCGGATATTGCCTATGCCCGCGCGATCAAGGCGGAGCGCCAGCCGCGCTCGGTCACGGTAAGCGGTGATGTGGCATACTCCGTGTCCACGTCGGCAACAAAAGGGACCTACAACGACCGCGCCGTCGACTCGCTTGGCGCCGAATTGATCGTGGCACGCCGAACGGGTGAGCGTTGGCAGATTTCCGCCATACACTGGAGTTCGCGACGCAGGCCGTAGTGTGATGAACATCACGGATCGGTGGCCATAGTGCATTTGGCCTACAGCAGAGCATGTCGATTTGTCGTAGAATTCACCGTGAGCCAAAGTCACGCCGCCGGCGATTCGGACCTACGTGAGCGTCTCCAGCGTCAGCTGAGAGACGCCTACGTCATCAACCGCGAGTTGGGCGGTGGAGGCTCGTCGCGGGTATTCCTGGCCACCGAAGTCGCCCTCGAGCGCAGCGTTGTCCTCAAGGTGCTCCCTGCGGTGCTCACCGACGGTGTCGACGGTGCCAGGTTCCGACGCGAGATCCTCATTGCCGCGCGTCTGCAACATCCCCATCTGGTGCCCCTGCTCTCGGCGGGCGACACAGACAGCGCCACCGGCCCATCGTCGTGCCACTGGTACTCGATGCCGTACGTGGAGGGGCATTCGCTTCGCGAGTTGCTCACCAAGCGCGGGGCGTTGCCCATGCACGAGGCGCTGCGACTGCTGCGTGAGCTCGCGTCCGCCTTGACCTATGCGCATGCCAAGGGCGTCGTGCATCGCGATATCAAGCCGGAGAATGTGCTGCTCTGCGACGGCGTCGCCATGATCTCGGACTTCGGAGTGGCCAAAGCACTCGATGATGCGAGCGCCGAGGCGCTGCACGCTGGTCGTCGCGTGACGACGGTCAGCATGACACTCGGCACACCAGCCTACATGGCGCCGGAACAGGTCAGCAACGCCAAGGTGGTCGACCACAAAGCCGACTTGTACGCGTTCGCCTGTCTCGCCTATGAGCTGCTCACCGGGAGCGCGCCGCTCGTCCGGAAATCGCTCCGCGCCACGATGGCGGCACAGTTGAGCGAAGCGCCAGTTCCCGTGCGTGATGTCCGCCCCGATACACCGGCATCAGTGGCGGATATCTTCATGCGTTGCCTCGAAAAGGATCCGCTCCAGCGTCCGCACTCGGCCTCCGCCATTGTGAAAGTGCTCGACGCGTTGGCGATGCCGGCCGCGTCCAGCACCCCGGCTGTTGTGGCGGCCGTGCCACCGGTAGCGCCACCTCGTGGCGTACCTCGCGTGATGATGGTTGCCGGTGCACTCGTGGTCGCCGCCGCAGCGTCCTGGATGCTTCTGCGCTGACGGCCCCACGTTCGGAGACGGCTCACACGTGCGGTGGTCGCGTCAGCCGATCACCGGCTTGATACGCAGTACGCGTCCATTGCCGCTATCGGTCACGACGTACACGAAACCATCAGGCCCCACGGTCACATCGCGTATGCGTTCGCCGAGTTCGCCGAGGTAGCGTATCTCGCGCACCACGCGGTCGTTGGAGAGCTCGAGGCGTACCAGTGCTCCCGGGCTGAGCGAGCCCACGAGAATACTCCCCTTCCAGCCGGGAATGGCGTCGGCGGTGTAGAACGCCATGCCAGATGGCGCGATCACCGGATCCCAGTAGTACACGGGCTGCTCGAGCCCGGCCTTGGCAGTCCCTTCGCCGATGCGCGCACCGGAGTAGTCCACACCGTACGTGATGATCGGCCAGCCGTAATTCTTGCCGCGCTCCGGACGATTGAGTTCGTCGCCGCCGCGTGCGCCGTGCTCGACGGTCCAGAGTTGCCTGGTGGACGGATGCAGCGCCGCCGACTGCACGTTGCGATGACCATACGACCAGATCTCGCGTCGCGCAGTCGCGTTGCTGAGGAACGGATTGTCCGCCGGCACGCTCCCGTCGGTGTTGATGCGCATGATCTTCCCCTGCCCCATGGAGAGATCCTGCGCGCGGTCGCGCCAGTTCATCCGGTCACCCTGCGTCACCAGGAGCTTGCCGTCGGCGGCAAACACCAACCTCGAGCCGTAGTGGCCACCACCGTCGAGCTTGGGCGTTTGCCGATAGATGACCTGCACATCGAGCAGCGCGTTGCCGCTCAAGCGTCCGCGCGCCACCGCGGTACCGGCCCCACCTGCACCCGCCTCGGCGAAGGACAGATACACCAACTGGTTCTGCGTGAACTGCGGATCGATGGCCACATCGAGCAAGCCGCCCTGTCCTTGGGCGAACACGGCCGGCACACCGGAGAGCGGTGCCGACAGCTGGCCGTTGGGGGACAGGAGACGCAGACGACCGGGCCGCTCCGTCACGAGCGCACGACCATCGGGGAGGAACTCGATGGCCCACGGGTTCGCGAGCCCGCTCACCACTGTTTCGGCGGTTACCACGCCGCGTGTGTTCGAAGGGGTGGGCGAGCGGTCGGCCAGTTGCTGCGTTGGGGGCACCACGCCGGTCGTTTCCTCGGGGGGCGTCGAGGCAGGTGAGGCGGAGCAGCCAGCCAGCACGAGGAGCAAGACGAATCGGCGCATACGGTGGGCCCGAGGTCACGGTTGAGGCGGGGAGCGCCCGCGGTCACTGGATCATAGCGCCCAGTGAACTGCCGTTCACATCTCCAAACACCCGCCTGCCCATGTCGTTCCCCACGTATCGAGAAACCAGCGGCCGGACAGCGAAACCCGGAACCCGAAACTGCGCAATTCCGGCTTGGGGGGTTCAGGTTGCGGGGTATTGGCAGCGATGAACTGGACTCCCCTGCCCCGCCGAGCGATTTTTCACGGGTTGTTCCTTCCTTTCCCCCGAGGCCACGGGTCCCATGCCGATCACGCTCAAGGTCAACGGTGCCACGCGCACGGTTGACGCGCCTGCAGACATGCCGCTGTTGTGGGTACTGCGAGACGAACTCGATCTCAAAGGCACCAAGTTCGGCTGCGGCGCGAATCGCTGCGGCGCCTGCACGGTGCACGTCAACGGTGTTGCCCAGCGTACGTGCACGCTGCCGGTCTCCCGCGCCGCGGGCGCAGAGATCACGACCATCGAAGGGTTGTCCCCCGATGGCGCGCATGCGGTGCAACAGGCGTGGGAAGAGCTCGACGTGCCGCAGTGCGGCTACTGTCAGGCGGGCCAGATGATGGCCGCCGCGTCGCTTCTGGCCAAGACGCCCAAGCCCACCGACGCGGACATCGATACGGCGCTCAACACCAATCTCTGCCGCTGCGCCACGTACCTGCGCATTCGCGCGGCGGTGCACCGCGCGGCCGAGATCAAGGCGGGCGGTGCCGCGGTGGGATCGAGCGGCGCCCCCAAGAACAACGAGGAGGATTGACCATGACCTCTTCCCACGAAAACACCAACGGCGTGAATCGCCGCGACTTTTTGCGCGTGAGTGCGCTCGCCGGCGGTGGCATTCTGCTCGCCAGCTATGCGCAGCCGCTCGAAGCCATTGAACGACTCGGAGTTGGTGCGTCGGCCGCCGACCCCATGCTGAGCGCGTTCATCCGCATTACCGCCGACAACATCGTTACCATCACCGCCAAGAACCCCGAGATCGGCCAGGGCATCAAGACGATGCTCCCCATGCTGATCGCGGACGAGTTGGACGTGGACTGGAAGAACGTGCGCGTCGAGCAGGCGGACTTCGACCCCAACAAGTATCCGGCGCAGGTTGCCGGTGGCAGCACGGCCACGCCGACGAATTGGTTGCCGCAGCGCCGCGTGGGCGCCGCCGGCCGCGCCATGATCGTCGCCGCCGCCGCCAAGCAGTGGAACGTGCCCGTCGCCGAGCTCACGACGTCCAAGGGCGTGGTGACGCACGCCGCGAGCGGCAAGAGCGCGACCTACGGATCACTCGCGGCCGCCGCCGTCTCCGTGACGCCGCCCGATCTTGCTACCGTACCGCTCAAGGATCCGAAGCAGTTCACCATCATCGGCAAGCGCACGAAGACGGTGAACGTGAAGGACATTCTCACCGGCAAGCCGATCTTCGGCATCGACGTGACGGTGCCCAACATGCACTATGCCACGTTCGTGAAGTCGCCGGTGTTCGCGGCCAAGGTGAAGAGCGCGAATCTCGACGTCATCAAGCAGCAGCCCGGCGTCACGCACGCGTTCGTGGTGGAAGGCACGACGAATTTGCAGGGGCTCATGCCCGGCGTCGCGATCGTGGGCAAGAACTGGTGGATGGTGCAGCAGGCGCGCAAGAAGCTCGTGGTGGAGTGGGCCGAGCATCCCACGGCGCAGCAGTCGAGCGCCGGCTTTGCCGCGAAGGCCGCCGAGTTTTTCAAGAGCCCGGCGCAGCGCACCATTCGCAACGACGGCAACTTCGACGAGGCCATCAAGAGCGCGGCGAAGGTGATCGAAGCGGAGTACAGCTATCCGTTCATCGCGCACGCGCCGCTCGAGCCGCAGAACTGCACGGCACATGTGACCGCCGACAAGTGTGAACTCTGGACGACGTCGCAGACGCCCGCCGGTGGGCGTACCCTCGTGGCCACGACGCTCGGCCTCAAGGAAGACCAGGTGATTCTGCACATGGTGCGCGCGGGCGGTGGCTTCGGCCGTCGTCTGTACAACGATCCGCTCGTGGAAGCGGCGTTCATTGCGCGCGAAGCCAAGGTGCCCGTCAAGCTGCTATGGACGCGTGAAGAAGACATGCAGCACGACATGTTCCGTCCGGGTGGCTTCCACAAGTTCACCGCCGGCCTCGATGCCAGCGGCAAGCTCATCGCCTTCCGCAATCACTGCGCAACATTCGGCGAGGGCGAGCGCTTTGCGCCCAGCGCCGAAATGTCGCCGGGCGAATATCCTGCGCGCTTCGTGCCCAACCTGCGAATGGATGTGTCGGTGATGCCGCTGGGCGTGCCCACGGGTGCGTTGCGCGCGCCGCGCTCCAACGCGCTGTCGTTCGCCTTCCAGGGGTTCATCGACGAGTGCGCCATTGCGGCGGGCAAGGATCCGCTGCAGTTCCGCATCGATACGCTCAAGTCCGAAATCGCGCCCGCGCAGCCGCTCACGCCGCAGCAGCAGGCGGGACAGATGGACGCGCAGCGCGTCATTGGTGTGCTCGAGATGGCGCGCGATGTGTCGGGCTGGGGAAAGACGAAGCTCCCCAAGGGCACCGGAATGGGCGTGGCGTTCTACTTCAGCCACCGCGGCTATTTCGCCGAGGTCGTGCAGGCCACGGTGAGCAAGGCCGGTGAAGTAAAGGTGGACAAGGTGTGGGCGGTGGGTGATGTCGGCAGCGAGATCATCAATCCCAATCACGCCGAACAGCAGGTACAAGGCGCGGTGCTCGACGGACTTGGCCAGGCGTACGGCCAGGAGATCACATTCACTGGCGGCAAGGCGGACCAGGGGAACTTCTCGCCCGCGACGACGGCGAGTGGCTCACCTGCCAACTTCCCGCTGCTGCGCATCAAGCAAGCGCCGCCGGTGGTCGAAGTGCACTGGAAGAAGACGACGTTCGCACCGACTGGTATTGGTGAACCCGCCATGCCGCCGCTCATTCCGGCGCTCATCGCGGCCATTCATCAGGCCACCGGCAAGCGCGTCCGCCAACTCCCGCTCTCCAAAACTGATCTCAAGTGGGTGTAACCATCTCCCGCGTCACCACGTCCCCGTTCGCTGACCAGCGGCCGGGGACGTCTGGTTTACGCAAGCGAACGCCGGTCTTTCAGCAGCCGCATTATCTCGAGAATTTCGTGCAGGCGTTGCTCGACGAGGCGGCGCTTCCTGCCGGCGCCACGCTCGTCGTCGGTGGCGACGGGCGCTATCTGAATCGTGAAGCGATTCAGACGATCATTCGCATGGCGGTCGCGAACGGCATCACGCGCCTTCAGGTGGGACGTGGCGGATGGCTTTCCACGCCAGCAGCCTCGCATCTCATTCGTCAGGGGGCGGCGGGCGGCATCATTCTCTCGGCAAGCCACAATCCCGGCGGCCCCGACGGCGACTTCGGCATCAAGTACAACACGGCGAATGGTGGACCGGCACCGGAGTCGTACACGAACGCGGTCGCGGCGCGTGCCGCGACGTTGACGTCGTACGCCATTGCCGAGGTGGCACCGATCGATCTCGATGTCGTCGGAACGACCACGTTCGACGGCGTGACCGTGCAAGTGGTCGATCCGGTCGCGGCGTACGCCGAGTTGATGGAGTCGCTCTTCGACTTCGGCGCCATTCGTGCGCTCTTTGCCGGCGGCTTCCGCATGCGCATGGACAGCATGCACGCGATCACCGGGCCGTACGCAGTGGAGATTCTCGAACGGCGGTTGGGTGCGCCGGCCGGCACTGTGATCAATGCCATACCGCTCCCCGATTTTGGTGGCGGTCACCCCGATCCGAATCTCACCTACGCGCACGAACTGGTCGAAGAGATGTTCGGCGCGGCCGCGCTCGATTTTGGCGCGGCCAGTGACGGCGACGGTGACCGCAACATGATTCTGGGGCAGCGGTTTTTCGTCACGCCAAGCGATAGTCTGGCGGTGCTCGCCGCCAACGCCACGCTGGTGCCGGGATACGCTCGCGGCCTGAGTGGTGTGGCGCGCAGCATGCCCACGAGTGCCGCGGTGGATGCAGTAGCCGCGAAGTTGGGCATCCCCTGCTTCGAGACGCCCACCGGTTGGAAGTTCTTCGGCAATCTGCTCGACGCCGGACGCATCACGCTGTGCGGCGAAGAGAGCTTCGGCACAGGCAGCGATCATGTGCGCGAGAAGGACGGTCTGTGGGCCGTGCTCTTCTGGCTCAACGTGATTGCCGCGCGCGGTGAGAGTGTGGAGCAGATCGTGCGCGCCCATTGGGCGACGTACGGTCGCAACTACTACACGCGCTACGATTACGAAGCGGTGCCCACCGATGCCGCCAACGGTGTGATGGCCCATCTGCGCGCGCAGTTGTCATCGTTGCCCGGAACGACGCTCGGCGGTCGCGCGGTGCATGCGGCCGACGATTTTTCGTACACCGATCCGATCGATGGGTCCGTGAGTGCGAAGCAGGGAATCCGCGTGCTTTTCGAAGACGGCGCGCGCATCGTGTATCGGCTGTCGGGGACCGGCACCGAAGGTGCGACGATTCGCGTGTACATCGAATCGAAAGAGACCGCGTCGGAGCGGCTTTCGATGGAGACGGCGGAGGCGCTGCGCGACCTGGTGGAGACGGCGCTCGCGCTTGCCGAGATCGTGGTGCGTACAGGGCGTGAGGCGCCGACGGTCATCACTTGAGCGCTTGGGGCGGTTTACTGCGAACTGCGGTTCGGGTTTTTACTGCTACTGCAGTTGATGGACTGCCACTGCAGTTCTGGACCGCCACTGCGGTTGAGGAACACTGCAGTTCGGGTTCAATCGGAAGCGCCCGTCGGCGACGCCGACGGGCGCGGTTTTTGGTGGTTGATACCACAGCAACTGCGGTGGCAGTGAGGTCAACCACCCAAAAGTGCCGATCCGGCAACGCCGGATCGGCACTTTCCATAGCGACCCCAAACCGCAGTGTTCCCAAACCGCAGGTGCGGTCCAGAACCGCAGTGGCAGTCCATCAACCGCAGTGGTGGTTCAAACCCGAACCGCGGTGGCGGTCCTCCGCAGTTTCGCAAGCGAAGGCTAAGGAAGCGCCCGACCGACCACGATGGTGATGTTGTCGCTCCCACCGCGTTCCAGCGCGAGGTCGCACAGTTCGCGGCACAGCTGCTCCGATGACGTCATCCGTCCGCACGCGTCGGCAATCTCCGCGTCGTTCACGTGCTTGGTGAGACCGTCGCTGCACACCAACGTGATGCTGCCGCGGTGGCTCACGTCGAGGCGCGAGATTTCCGGCACCGCGTCGTCGGCGCCAATGGCGCTCGAGAGTACGTGGTTGAGCGGCGAGTTGTGTGCGCGTTCCGGCGTGAGGGCGCCGCGATCGATCATCTCCTGCGCGAGCGTCTGATCACGCGTGAGCTGTCGCAGCTCGCCATCCTGATAGTGATAGCAGCGACTGTCCCCCACTTGCACGACATAGAGCAACGGCCACACCACGATGCCAATGGACAGCGTCGTGGCCATCTTGCGCCCTTCCAAGGTGATCGCAGCCTGCTCCTTCACGCGGCGATGTGCTTCGATAGCGGACTCGCGCAGCGCGGCAGTGAATTCGTGTTCACTGGCCGAGCCGGCTGCGTGCCAGCACTTCATGGCCGACGCGAAGTATTCCGTCACCGCGATGGTGGCGAGACGACTCGCCTCGCTGCCATCGGCGCTGCCACCGACACCATCGGCGACAAGCATGATGGTGGCTACCCGTTCGCCACGTAGCGTAATCGCGGAGGTGTCCTGCAGGCTCGTGCCATGCACCACCACCTGGGGGTGCACGGTGCACAAGAGGAACTGATCCTGATTCGACGTGCGAACGCGACCGGGATGGGTGATCCCGAACAGGTCGAGTTCATCATCGCGGGGGCGCGTCATCTTGGGGCTTTCGTCGGTCACTGACTCCATACCCCCACAATGCGGCCCCGCGAGGGCTGCGGCAAGCGGCGACCCCGACCGTGGAGGGACGACGGGATGAAGTGTCGCTCTGGCGGGCCCGGCCGGATCTGCCAATATTCCGCGGCGCATAGTCGAGCAGATTGCTCCCGTATCTCGCCCGACCTGGCTTTCCGCTGCCCCTCCCGTCGCGTCTCATGTCGACCGCTGCCGTTTCCGCCCCCACCTGTGTCATCACCGGCGCCTCTTCAGGCGTCGGGCTCTATGGCGCCCTAGCGCTGGCCAATCGCGGCTGGCATGTCGTGATGGCCTGCCGAGATCTGGCAAAGGCTGCCGAGGCCGCCGATGCGCTGGGCATCGCGCCGGCCCAACGCACACTGCTGCATATCGATCTCGGCTCGCAGCGCAGCGTGCGTGACTTCGTCGACGCGTTCCGCGCCACCGGCCGGTCGCTCGATGCGCTCGTGTGCAACGCCGCCGTCTATCTGCCGCGGCTCACGGAAGCCCAGCGTTCTCCCGAAGGCTACGAAATCAGTGTGGCCACCAACCACTTCGGGCACTTCCTGCTGGCCAACCTGCTGCTCCCCGATCTCGAACGCAGCACGCACCGTTCGCGTCGTCTCATCATCCTCGGCACCGTGACGGCGAACTACGAAGAGTTCGGCGGCAAGATCCCCATTCCCGCACCGGCCGATATCGGGAACCTGGAAGGACTCGAAGCGGGCTTCAAAGCGCCGATTGCCATGATCAACGGCAAGGCCTTCAAGCCCGGCAAGGCGTACAAGGACAGCAAGCTGTGCAACATGATTACGGGGCGCGAACTGCATCGCCGTTTTCACGAGCGCACCGGCATCGTATTCAATACGCTCTACCCGGGGTGCGTGGCCGATACGCCACTCTTTCGCCACACCCCGCCGGCGTTCCAGCGCATCTTCCCGTGGTTCCAGAAGAACATCACCAAGGGGTACGTCACGCAGACGCTCGCCGGTGATCGACTCGCGCAGGTCGTCGCGGACGACGCCTTCGGCGCCCGCAGCGGCGTGCACTGGAGCTGGGGCAACCGCCAAAAGGAAGGGCGCGCGGCGTTCGCGCAGCCGCTGACCGCGCGCGCGCAGGACCAGCAGCTGGGTGAGCGACTGTGGACGCTAAGCGCGCAGTGCGTCGGGCTGTCGTGACGCCGTAGCGCGCGCGGCGCGGCGGCGCCACGCGAGCAACCGGCGCAGCGACAGCAGCAACCCGGTGTACACGAGCACCGCCGCCCCGAGCGATACCAGGCCGGCGAGCGTTTGCCCCCAGAAGCCCAGGACCTCGCCGGTGTGCGTGAAGCGCATGACGTTGCGCGCGCGCCGGCCGGTGCTGAGCGAATCGAATGGCTGCCACTTGGTGGGCTCACCGGTGCGCGAAATCGTGAGCGTCGCGCGCTTCGTGGGCTCGCCACCCATACCGCGGTCGATGGTATAGACCAGGGGCGCGTCGGTGCTCTTGGGCCACGCCAGGGAAACCGTGCGCCAGTCGGACATACGCGCCGCTGCGAGCGCCGGAACGTCGCCCACCAGCGGCGTACTGTCGGTCGTGCGCCCCGCCGTCGGCGTCGACGGGCGCTCGCGCCCCCCCCGCGCGCCCCTCGGCGGTCCGGGGGGCCGATCCACCTTCCGGCGCGCGCG